>CAZQMY010000431.1:0-5193 GCA_964594405.1 uncultured Spirochaetaceae bacterium
GTGCCCGGGTCGACCTCGGCGCGCATCTCTACGGTATGGCGGCGGGGATGGCCCTGGGCTTCCTGGTGGCGCTCGCCCTGCGTCACCCCGACCCAGCGGCGCCCGACCTCGATCCCGCAGCGCTCCCCCCCAGGCCGCCGGGCGCGCTCGGCCAGCTCGCCGCGGGCGCCGTCGCCGCCGGGCTGATGGCGCTCGCCTGGCTCCGCGCGCTCGGCTGAGCGGGAGCCCTCTGATATCCTGCCGGCTATGCCGATTCGCAGCTTCACGGACGACGAGGCCAGCGCTGAGCCGCAGGGCGAGCAGCCCACCTTCGTCCCGCCCGATCAGCTCGCCCCAGACACGCTCCGCCGGCTCTGCGAGGAGTTCGTCACCCGGGACGGCACCGACTACGGGCGCGTCGAGAAGACCCTGGACGAGAAGGTCGAGTCGCTGATGCGCGCGCTCGACGCCGGAGAGGCCGCCATCGTGTACGAGTCCGAGTCGGAGACGATCAACATCGTCTCCATCGACCGAGCGGGCTAGACACTCACCCAGTCCCAGCCCTTGAACTCACGCGGCGAGATGCAGGCGTTCCAGAGGGTGATCTCCTCGAGGGGCCGCTGCACGTAGCCCTCGGGCAGATCGGACTTCTTCACGAAGAAGGCGTTGGGGGCCCAGCTATCCGCGTGCACGAGGGCATAGCCCTTCTGCTCGCCGAGCTTCTGCAGCGCGGCGATGCTGGCGCCGTGGTAGCGCGTCTCGTCCCAGACGTGCTTCGCGTCGTAGCGCATGGTCTTCGCCTCATCGAGGCGAAAGAAGATGTTGTACTCGAGGACCACCACGCGGGGCGTGAAGTCCTCGAGTGCCTTCCAGACCCAGTAGTCGTTGCCGTCGATGTCGATGGAGAGGAGATCGAAGACCTCGGGCACGGCGTACCGGGCGAAGAGCGCGTTGACGTTCTCCGCACTGACGAACTCCCGGCGTACGATCCGGCCATCCGCCTTGCCGCTGCCCTCCATCAGCAGCCCCTGCCAGCCATGGTTCAGGCGGAGGTTCGCCGTATTCGAGAGGTGGACGCCATCCCACGCCCCGAACTCCACGAAGTAGCGGGTGCGCACTCCGATCAGCTCGAAGATGCGCGCGAGCACGCCGTCCTCGCCGGACTGAGAGTGGACCCGGGATTCGTAGTCGCGAAGATCATGGAACATCGTTTCGTAGCCCTCGGCAGGGTCGCGTGGCGACGGGCGCCGGAACATAGCAATCCCCTTGATTCGGGCTCGCGTGCCGCCTGATCGCGAATTAACATCCGGCGTCGCCGATCCCCCCACGACGCGGCTCGCGCTCCTCTCCGGGCCGGCCGCGATCCGGCCGCTTCGAGTTCATGATCCGACGCAACGACTGGGCGCGTGCTCTACGCGCCCCGTGGCGGCGCGCCCCTGCGCTGCGGACGTCGGCGACGTGGAGACGAGCTTCGCATGGCGGATGCGATTCGGCTCAGGGACTGGCAGCGGGCGGCGCTGGAGAAGCTGGAGTCCTGCACCGCGCGGGACTTCCTCGCGGTGGCGACGCCCGGCGCAGGGAAGACCACCTTCGCGCTGACGGCGGTGCGCCGCGCGCTGGCGCGCAGGCAGGCGGGACGCGTGATGGTCGTGGTCCCCACTCAGCACCTGAAGCAGCAATGGGCGAACGCGGCGGATCGCTTCGGCATCCACCTCGACCCGGACTGGTCGAGCGGCGACGGCGTGCTGCCCTCCGACGTCCACGGGGCCGCCCTCACCTACCAGCAGGTGGCCGCGAATCCCGGCGCCCTGCGCAAGCTCGCCCGCGGTGCATTCACGGTCCTCGACGAGATCCACCACGCCGCCGATTCGCGCGCCTGGGGAGACGGCGTCCGCCACGCCTTCGAGGTCAGCGCGCTGCGCCTCTGCCTCTCGGGCACGCCCTTTCGCTCGGATCAGAGCACCATCCCCTTCGTGCGCTATCGCGGCGAGCTGGCCGAGGCCGACTACGAGTACGGCTATGCCGAGGCGCTCGAGGACGCCGGGGTGGTTCGCCCGATCTACTTCCCACGCATCGGCGGACGCATGGAGTGGACGGCGCCCGATGGCCGCGCGCACGAGCACTCCTTCGACGATCCCATCGCCCGCACCCTCGCGAGCCAGCGCCTCAGAACGGCGCTCTCACTCGAAGGCGAGTGGATGCCCGCGGTGCTCAGCCAGGCCCACCGCCAGCTCGAGCACCTGCGCCGGCGCGACCGACGCGCCGGCGGGATGGTGATCGCGATGGATCAGGACCACGCGCGGGGCATCGCGAGGATCATGCGCGATCTGCTCGGAGAGCGTCCCGTCCTGGCGACCTCCGACGATCCACAGGCCTCGAGGAGGATCAGCGAGTACAGCGAGGGCAGCAGCCCCTGGATCGTCGCCGTCCGCATGGTGAGCGAGGGAGTGGACATCCCGCGGCTCCGCGTTGGGGTCTATGCCAGCAACACGGGCACCGACCTCTTCTTCCGACAGGCGGTGGGGCGCCTCGTCCGGCACAGCGGCGCATCGAGTCGGCAGACCGCCTACATGTTCATCCCCGACGATCCGCGTCTGCGCGGCTTCGCGCACGGCATCGCCGAGCAGCGCCGACACTCCCTGCGCAAGCCCGAGCGCGACGCGCTCGACGACCGCCTGGCGGATGAGCAGTCCGAGGACGAGCGTGCGTCGGCCGCGGACGAGCAGCTCTCTCTCTTCTCGGCGCTCTCGGCGGTGCCACTCGACGAGCACGGCAACCCTCTGGATCCGACGCGCGTGGTCGACGTCGGCGCGGACGAAGAGCCGGAGGGCCCCTCGGAGGACTTCGTGATCCCCGACCACTTCAGCGAGCCGGAGGTGGACCCGTCCTCGTCCGGCTTCGCCCTCGAGGTCCAGGAGGCGGAGGAGCTGGCGAGCATTGAGGTGCCCGCGCCTGCGCCGGTCCACCCAAGCAGCCTGCGCTCACGCAAGAAGCAGCTGCGCGAGCTCAACAGCGCCGTCGTCCGCGCGCTCGTGCGGAGCAAGGGCAGGAGCCACGCCGACGTCAACGCGGAGCTCAACCGACGCGCGGGCATCCGTCGCGTCACGGAGGCCAGCCAGAAGGAGCTGGAGCGCCGCCTCGAGATGGGCGAGGCCTGGCTGCGCCAAGGCTGAGCTGCGCAGCACCGATACGGAGGCAGCCCCCGTCGTGTTACAATCCGGTGCCACCAGACCAGGACCCGACCCGGAGGTCCGCGTCAGGAGAGCGTGCGCCCATGAACGAGCAGACCCTGAAGACCGCCCGCCTCGTGTTGATCATCATCTGGATCGCCGCCTTCCTCTCCTTCTTCCCCCCGCTCTACGGCCTGGCGACGGGTCCGTTGCTGCGGGCGCTCTTCGGCATCCTCGTCGCCGTGCACCTGGTCGAGTTCATCGTCTACACCAGGACCTTCCAGCAGACCGGAGAGTCCATGGTCAGCCACTTCGCCAAGACCATGGCCTTCGGGGTCATCCACTTCACCGAGGTGAAGCAGAAGCTGGCGGAAGGCGGCGCCGAGCAGTAGCGGCGCGGTTAGCGGCGCGAGCCATCGCGACGCGCTCCGCCCTTGCGCCGGGCGCCGCCCCCTGCGCGTTCGCGGGCGGCGCGGCGATAGCCCGCGCGGCCACCGGCCTGGCCCGCGTCGGTCATCTTCGCGCGCGGGCGCGGGGCGCGCTCCGGAATCAGGCACTCGGGGCCGTCGCCGATCAGCTCGCTTCGTCCAGCGCGCTGCAGCGCACGCTTGACTTCGGCGTGGTTCTCAGGCTTCCAGTACTGGAGGAGCGCGCGCTGCGCGCGGCGCTCGGCTGCGCCCTTCGCGCTGCGCACGGGCTCCATGGTCTCGGGATCCAGACCCGTGTAGTACATGCAGGTCGCGACGTCCATCGGCGCGGGAATGAAGTCCTGCACCTGCCGGGGGCGATAGCCGCCGCGCTTGAGATAGAGCGCCAGCTCGATCATCTCTTCCAGTCCAGAGCCCGGATGACTGGCGATGAAGTAGGGCACGAGGTACTGCTCCTTGCCCGCGCGCTCGGAGGCCCTGGCGAAACGCTCGGCGAAGCGCTCGAAGCTCTCGCTCGAGGGCTTCTTCATGCGCGCGAGCACGGCCTCGCTGACGTGCTCGGGCGCCACCTTCAGGTGCCCGCCCACGTGATGCCTCGCCAGCTCGTCGAGATACGCGTCGTCGCGCTCCGCCAGGTCCATCCGGATGCCCGAGGCGATATGGACCTTCTTGATGCCCGGGACGGCTCGCCCCTCCCGCATCAGCGCCTTGATGGGCGCGTGATCCGTCTCGAGCAGCTTGCAGATCTTCGGATGCACGCAGGACGGCCGGCGGCAGCGCGCCTCGACGTCGGGCTTGCTGCAGTGCATGCGGTACATGTTGGCCGTCGGCCCTCCGAGGTCGCTGACATGGCCCTTGAAGCCCGGCGTCTGCGCGATCCCCTCGAGCTCACGGATCACCGAGGCGTGGCTGCGGCTCTGGATGGCGCGCCCCTGGTGCATGGTGATGGAGCAGAAGCTGCATCCCCCGAAGCAGCCGCGCGTGATCTGCACCGAGTGCTCGATGGTCTGCCAGGCGGGAATCGGCTCGCGATAGCGGGGATGCGCTCTTCGCGCGTAGGGGAGCTCGTGGATGGCGTCCATCTCGGCCTCGCTGAGCGCGCGCGCCGGGGGATTGATCACTACCCGCCGATCACCATGGGCCTGGACGAGGCGGGCGGCGTTCTTCGGGTTGGTCTCGCGATGGAAGCGTCGGGTGGCCTCCGCGAAGGCGCGGCGCTCGTCACGGACCGCTTCGAACGAGGGCAGCTCGGTCGTGGAGACACCCTCGGGCGCAGGCGGCAACGCCTCCTTCATGCCCAGCAGATAGGCCACACCGGCCATCTCGCGAAAGGCGTTCAGCGGCTCGCCGGCCGCCAGACGGCGTGCGATCTCGACGATGGTGAGCTCGCCCATGCCGAAGGCCAGCAGGTCGACCTTGGACGACACCAGATTGCTCGGCAGCACCTTGTCCGACCAGTAGTCGTAGTGGGCGATGCGCCGCAGGGAAGCCTCGACACCTCCGGAGATCACAGGCACGCCCTTGAAGGCCTCGCGGCAGCGCTGCGCGTAGACCGCGGTGGCCCGATCCGGGCGCAGCCCGATCCGCCCGCCCGGCGAGTAGGCGTCGGCATTGCG
>CAZQMY010000432.1:0-5186 GCA_964594405.1 uncultured Spirochaetaceae bacterium
ATCCGCTTCAACATCCGCGAGTGGGGCTGGTCGGATCACCAGGGCGTCTCGCGAACGCGCGGGCTCTCGCGCCTGATCGACGGGCTCGCATCGGCGGTGACGAGCTGGGGGCACGGCCCCGGCTAGCAACGCGCCGCAGGCCGGCCCCGAAGCGCCAGAGCCCCTACGGGCCCTTCCCTGCGCCTGACCTGCTTGCACCCTGCCGCGCTCGGCCCGGATTCGCCTGTGGGGATGATCTTTTCTCAGCGTCGATGAAACCCTTCGTGGCTTCCCGTGTTGATCCGATCGACTGGTGCTGAATGCCCTTCCGCTCTCCGAGGCGGTCTCGAAGGCGGGTGGGCGCTCGAGGCACCGGGTACAGAGGAGCAACGAGAGATGACCAAGACGATGCGTGCAACCCTGAGCCTGATGCTGGGCCTTCTGATTTCGACGCCCCTGCTCGTGGCGGCGGCCGATGCCGAGGCCGGTCGATTCGAGCGCAACGTGAGCCGGACCGGTCCGGCCGGCAACACGCGCCACTGGAGCCACCGCCACGAGACGACTCGAGACGAAGGCCGCTTCCGGCGCGAGAGCGAACACACCGGGCCGCGGGACGGGAGCGCCACTGCAGTCGCGGAGGCCGAGCGGACCGAGACCGGCGCGCACCGGACGGTGGATCGCACCGGTCCCCGAGGCAACAGCCGCACGAAGAGCGGCGAGGTGGAGCGCACCGGGGACGGCTTCACCCGCACCGTCGACCGTGAGGCTGCCGACGGCAACACCTCGAACAGCAGCTACGGCGTCCAGCGCGACAGCGAGTCGGGCACCGTGAGCCGCACGGCCGACCACACCCTCCCGGACGGCAGCACGGCCAGCAAGAATGGCTCGGTGCAGCAGACCGAAGATGGCTATACGCGCAGCGCGATGGCGACCGGGCGCGATGGCAACAGCATGGACATCGAGGCCGAGGCCAATCGCGACGCAGAGTCGGGCGAGTACAGTCGCACGGTGAGCCGCACGCCCGTGGACTACGACGACGGCGAAGTCGCGGAATAGCCCCAAGAGGCTCGTGTTCTGATGACGAAGTTGACAGAACGCAGCGGGGCGAAGTTCGGAGGGAGGCGCTGCGCGGGCAGGGCCTCCCTCCCCACTCGTCCGCCCTGGGCGCGATCGGTCGTGGCGCTGGGATTGGTGGTCGCGGCGGGGATGCTCGCCGGAGCGAACGCGGCCGCCGAGGCGCACTGGGAGGAGCCGTCGGCGCTAATCGACTTGGATCCCTGCGACGGGTGGAGGCTCGAGCCCGGGCTGTCCATCGGCTTCGACTACAGCGACGGTGACTTCGGTGAGCGGGGCCTCGACGAGTACCTCAGCATTCCCTTCACGCCGCGCCTGGACTGGGGCCCCTTCTCGCTCAGCCTGACCCTGCCCATCGATCGGGTCACCATCGACGTCGTGGACTGCTCGAGTGCGAGGTTCCCCTCGTTGTGCGAACGGGACGTGGGACGCGCGGCCCAGCCGACGACCCGAATCGACGCCTGGGGCCTGGGCGACATCTATCTCGATCTCGCCGCGACCTGGATCCCGGAGTCCCCATGGCTGCCCGCGATCACACCCTTTACGTCGGTGAAGTTCCCATCCGGCGATGCGAGCCGGGGACTGGGAACCGGGTCGTACGACTTCACCAGCGGGGCCGACGTGAGCTGGGTGATCGACGACTTCATCGTGTTCGGATCCGCGGGCTACACGGCGCGCAGCGAGCCCACCGTCTTCCTGCTCGAGGACTACGCGTTTGCGGGCGGGGGCCTGGCCTGGATGCCGCGATCGTGGGGCGGCATCTCGGCGGGGTACGACTGGCGTGGGCGCGCGGCGACAGGCCTGGACGACGCACACTCGGTCTCGACCTCGATCTGGCTCGACCTCAGTCGCCATGTCCAGGTCGAGCCCTATGGTGTCTTCGGTGTTGCCGGCTCGGCCCCCGATCTGGGAGTGGGATTCAGTGTTCGACTCGCGTGGTGATCGCGCCGGCCTCGTACGGCCTCTGCAGCTGGCCTCGCGTCCCGGCGACGCTGCGGACGCGTTGGCCGGAGCCTCCGGCGAGGCCGCTTCAGTCCGGTCCGCGCAAGGGGACGACGAGAGCCCGGACGAGGACGCTCGTCGCATGCTGGCGTTCCAGGCCGGCGACGACGTGGCGTTCGATGCGCTCTTCTCGCGCTGGGCCGATCCGCTCCTGCACTACGTCGAGCGCATTGTGCGTGACCGCGGCTCGGCGGAAGAGCTGGTCCAGGAGGTCTTCATCCGCGTCCATGGAGCACGAGATCGCTACGAGGCGCGCGGACGCTTCTCGACATGGCTCTTCACCATCGCGACGAACCTCGCGCGCAACGAGCTGCGACGCCCGGAACGAAAGCGGCGGCTCGATGGCGAGAGGCCGCCCGAGCCCGCAGACCGTGGGCCCGCGGCCGACGAGGTCGTGGCGGCGCGCCGACAGACGGAGCGCATGATGAGGGCCCTGGACGAGCTGCCGCCACGCCAGCGCGAAGCGCTGTGGCTGGCCACCGTCGAGGGGCTCGCCTACGCGGAGGTCGCCCGGGTGCTGGGCGCCTCGGTGGCGGCGGTGAAGGTCCTGGTCCACCGGGCCCGCGTGGCCCTGGCGGATCGACTCGACGAGAGCGGCGACCGCCCGGCCCCGGGTACCGCTGGAGCGGCTGGAAAGTGAAGCAGAAGAGTGAGAGGGAGAGGGAAGAGATGACGGAAGGCACGAACGAGAGGCGAGGACCCGCGGTCGAAGCCGAGCTCTCGGCGCTGCTCGATGAAGAAGTCGAAGCGTCGCGGGCCGACGAGCTTCGGCGCCGCATGGAGGACGACGCAGAGCTCCGTCGCCGCTTCGAGGCGTTCGCTCGGGTGGATGCCGCGCTTCGCGCCGCACCGCGTCCCGACCGCACCGAGGCCCTGCGCGCCGGATTCGAGGCGCGTCTGCGCGCTGCCGAAGCGCCGCCGCCGACGACGCCCGGTCCCCAGCCGGTCTCGGGTCGGCAGGTACGCGTGCGCCCCTTGCGGCGAGCGCTCTGGTCGCAGACCGGCGCGGCCTCGATCGCCGCGGCCGCGGCGATCCTGCTCGCCCTGTGGTGGTTCGCCGTCCCCGACGGCCTGTCACCGCGGCAGGCCCCAGTTCGGCTGGCCGAGACGGATCCGCCGATCGTGCCCGAGGCCAGGGAGCCGTCCGAGGCCCGGGCACCGCGCCCCACGCCGGAGGCAGCGGAGGCGATCGCTGAAGCACCGCTGGATGAACGCGCGAGTGAGGCGATCGCCGCAGCCCGACCTGCGGTCACGCCCGCCGAGCCCGAGACACCCGATGGTGACGCTCCGGCGCTCGAGCAGCGGGTCGCCGAGCGCCCGCAAACCGAGTCGCTCATCGAGCAGGAGGGAGGATCCGGAAGACGCGTCGAAGCTGCGCCGGAGTCGATCCGGATCGCCGAACGCTCGACACCGTCTCCGCAGCCGACGTCCGACCGGGACACACAGGTCGCGCCGGCCGAGGCGATCGCCCCGACCGAGGCGACGGACGCCGTGCTGGCGGCCGAGCTCGAGCCGACCGAAGAGGAGCTCGCCATTGCGCTCGAGCTGGACCTGCTGACGGACCTGCCCGTGATCGAGTACCTCGAGCTGCTCGAGGTGGCCGTCCGCACGAGATCCGAGGAGGATGCGGGATGAGGGTGGCGACCAGGACGGAAGCGAGGACGGGGACGAGGAGAGCACCGTGGATCAGACGCGTCTGGGCGAGCATCTTCGTGGCGCTCGTGATGGCTGCACCTCTGACCGGGCTGACACCGGTGGCCTCGGAGGCAGCCGATCGGCCCGTCGTCCGCCAGCAGCGGGAGCGTGCCGTACGGATCCAGCGCCAACGCCAAAGAGTCCAGCGCCAGCTCGAGCGTCGCGGCGAAGGGGCGCAGGAACGGCTCGACGGGCCCGCCCATGAAGTCGAGGGCCTGAACGCCGCGGCGCGGGTGGACCTCGTCGAAAGAGCCCGAGCCGAGCTCGACGCATGGGCGGCCGACGCCAATGCCGAGGGCGCGCCGCTCGTGCTCACACAGCCCGAGCGCGACGCGCTGCAGGCGCAGCTCGCGACGCTCGATCCGGAGCAGCGGCGCCGTCTGCGGGATCGGGCGCGCGCGCTGCGCAATCGGTCGCCCGAGGAGCGGGCTCGCCTTCGACGCCACCTGCAGCGATTCCTGGAGGCGTCGCCCGAGGCGCGGGCCTCCCTGCGCGAGCGGGCGGAGCGCTTCTGGGCGCTCACGCCCGAAGAGCAGCAGGCGCTGCGCGAGCAGTGGGTGGAGTGGGCCGAGCTGCCCGTCGATGAGCGCGAGCGTGCGCTCGGGGCGTTGCTCGATCCCGAGCCGTGATCGACGCGCCACACCGTACACGGCGGGGCCGATGACCTCGACCTTCGACCGAGGCCCGCTTGCGGCGGGCCGTGATCGCTCGGTAGCTTCCTCCATCTCGCGCCGCTGCGAAGCCCGGAGAGGCCGGACGACAGTGCAGCCGACCGCGGCGGCGGGGCGCCGCGGAGAGATCCAGGGAGATACCATGGCGCCGCTCCGGTCGGCCCACCATCGCGACGCGGTCCAGGCCTCCAAGTGGCCGCCGGTGCTGGAAGCGGTGATGGCGAGCATCCAGCCCTACCGCGGAGAGGGCCGGGTGGCCGACTACATCCCCGCGCTGGCGAGGGTGGACCCGCGCCACTTCGGGATCGCCGTCCAGGCCTGCGACGGCACCGGCGCCGAGGCAGGAGACGCCGATCTGCCCTTCTCGATCCAGAGCCTGTCGAAGGTCTTCACCCTGACCCTTGCGCTCCGCGAGCTGGGTGATGCGCTCTGGGAGCGCGTCGGACGCGAGCCCTCCGGCACCGCCTTCAACTCCATCGTGCAGCTCGAGCACGAGTCGGGCCTGCCCCGGAATCCCTTCATCAACGCAGGCGCCCTGGTGGTGACGGATGCCCTCGTGAGCTGCTTCGGGACCGATGGGGCGCTCGCCGCCATCGTCGACCTGATGCGCCGGCTGAGCGGGAATCCCCGGGTGGCGGTGGATGAGGAGGTGGCCGCATCAGAGGCCTCCACGGGCCATCGCAACGCGAGCCTCGCCCTCTTCCTCAAGTCGTTCGGACGCCTCGAGAGCCCGGGCTCCGACGTCCTCTCCGTCTACTTCCGACA
>CAZQMY010000433.1:0-5178 GCA_964594405.1 uncultured Spirochaetaceae bacterium
CGGGTAGCCGACCTTGAGCTTGAGCATGAAGCGATCGATCTGCGCCTCGGGGAGCGGATACGTGCCCTCCTGCTCGATGGGATTCTGGGTCGCGAGCACCAGGAAGGGCTCTTCCATGCGGAAGGTCTCGCCGCCAATGGTGACCTGCCGCTCCTGCATGGCCTCGAGGAGCGCCGCCTGGACCTTGGCCGGAGCGCGGTTGATCTCGTCCGCCAGCACGAGATTCGAGAAGATCGGTCCGCGCGTGACGCTGAAGCTGGCGTCCCTGGGGTTGAAGACCTGCGTGCCGACGACGTCTGCGGGCAGCATGTCCGGCGTGAACTGGATTCGCGAGAAGCCCGTGTGGATGGCGCGCGCCAGGGAGCCGATGGTCAGCGTCTTGGCCAGGCCCGGCAGGCCCTCGAGCAGCACGTGCCCGGAGGACAGCAGGCCGACCAGGAGCCCCTGGACCATCTCCTCCTGCCCCACCAGCACCTTGCCGATCTCGCTCTGCAGCTCGCTGCCCAGTCGCAGCAGGCGCTCGTCGATCTGTCCCGTGGCGACACCCTCGGACATGACTTCCGTTGCTCCTTGATTCTTGGTCAGTGTCATCGTCGACGACGGCGTCGGCCGATCCGGCGCCGCGAAGCTGGTCCCGGGCGCGGCCCACCGAAGGCGTCTCGCGACTCGGATGGGCCTGGTCCCGGCCTCACCCGGGCGAGCCGCGCGCGGGTCGCGCGTCCGATGCCGCCCGGGCATCGCGCGTTCCATCCCGGACGATCCCCCCGTCGCGATGCGGCGCCCCATTCTAGGAGCGAAGGCGTGGCCGTTCCAGCGGGGATGGGCGCAGGCGGCCGGTCGTGCGGCACCCCCTGGGATCGTGCATGCGGTCGAGCGGATCCAGGATCGGGCATGCCGGGACTTCCGCGCGCATGCTCGACGGATCGAACATCTCGCAGATCTCGAACATCGGGCCAGCACAGCGAGCGCATCTCCCGGTGATTGCGATGGCGCCGGAAGCTTCCGGCTCGACCGCTGCGTCCCGGATCCGTTCGAGGGTGGGATGGAGAGAGGCGTGAGGGATCCGGCCTACATCGCTCGGGCGTCCCGGCTCGCCGGCGTCATGGGGTTGCGCAGCTGGCAGGGGCTCCCGGATGGCCACCCCACAGTCAGCTCGAGCACGATCGAGCTCTGGAGCAAGCCGGACTCGCTGGCGGACCGGACGGTCGCGCGCGCTGAGCTCAGGCGTGCTCCCGGCGCATGCCGAGAGCCGCGAGCGTCGAGAGCAGCGAGAGCAGGGCGCCGGTCGCCATCGCCATGGCCAGGGCATCCGGCTCGTTGCGGCCGGCGTAGACCAGCGTGAGGAGCGTGATGCCGAAGGCGGCGCCCATCTGCCCGGTCAGTCGGTTGGCGGCACTCGCGATGCCGAGGTCCTTGTCCTCTACCGAGCTCGCGATGGCGCTGGTCAGCGAGGGCAGGCCGAGGCCGTGCCCGAGCCCCTGGAGGATCAGCGCTGCGGCGACGCCAAGGATCATTTCGTTCAGGACGGCCCAGGTCATCAGCGCGAGGGCGATGGTCATCACGCCGGCCCCCACGATGGCCGCGCCGCGCTCGCCCAGCCGATAGCCGAGGGTGCCGCCGAAGGGTGAGGAAATGGTGAGGGTCATGGTGCGCAGCAGCATGATCCCCGCCGCCACCGAGATCGAGTAGCCGAAGACCTGGAGCAGCACGAAGGGCGCGATCACGAAGGCGCCCATGTACGCGGCGCTCATGCAGGCATTCGCGACGATCGCAGCGTTGAAGGTGCGGTTTCGGAAGAAGGCGAGGGGCAGCAACGGCTCGGCCTGCCGCCGCTCCACGCGCACGAAGAGGAAGACGCCGACTGCGCCCAGCGCCAGCGAAGCGTGAATCCAGGGCGAGAGGGGCCCGAGCTCGCGGACCTGTCCCAGAGCGAACATGAAGCCCGCCACCGCGATGGCCAGGGTCAGCGCGCCGGACACATCGAAGCGCACTCGTTGGCGCTCGGTTTCGCGCAGCACCAGGGTGGCGAGGCCCAGGGCCAGGGCAGAGATCACCGCCTGGAGGACGAAGACCACGCGCCAGCCGAGGAAGTCCACCAGCGGCCCGCCTGCAATCAGTCCGAGGGCCGGGGCCGCGGCGCCGGTCATGGACCACCAGCCCATGGCGCGCACCCGTTCGGCCGGCGCGTAGACGCTGAAGATCAGGGCCATGCTCGTGGGCTGGGTGGCCCCGCCCAGGACCGCAGCCAGGGTGCGGAATCCGATCAGCGAAGCGGGTGACCAGGCCAAGGCCGTCAGGGCGGCCACGATCGTGGCCCCGGTGAAGCCGAGCAGGAAGATGCGCCGATGGCCATAGAGATCGCCGAGCTTGCCCAGCAGCGGAAGCGCCACCGCCGAGAGCAGCATCGGGCCGCTGATCACCCAGGCCATCACCGTCTCGCTGGTGCCGAACTCCTTCGCCATCGGTCCGAGCGAGATCGTCAGGATGGTGATCGGGAAGGTGGTGGCGAACATCCCCGCCAGCGCCGCCAGCAGCACCCAATCCGAGTAGCGCCCGGTCGACTCGAGGCGAGCCTGGAAGCGATCGCGGAAGCCGACGGGCGTGGGCGGCCCCGCAATACGGGGGACGGGGCGGGACACATTGGCCGGCGGGCGCCCCGACGCGTGGGTCTCGTCTCCGTCCGCGGTCGTGGTGGCGGACAGATCGGACATGGGACGCGGCAGCTTAGCGTGGCTGCCCGCGGGCTGCATGGCGTGCGAGTGCGACCACCGCGAGAAGGCCGTCGGATGGGCGCTCCGCCGCGGCTGCTACGCTGCGCGCGTGACCTGTTTCCGGCCTTGCATCGACCTCCACGAGGGGCTCGTCAAGCAGATCGTCGGCGGCAGCCTGCGCGACGATGGCCCCGGGCCCACGGAGAATTTCGTGGCGGCGCAGGGGGCCGCCCACTTCGCGCGACACAATCGCGAAGCCGCCCTCGAGGGCGGCCACGTGATCAAGCTCGGGCCGGGCAACGACGCGTCGGCGCGTGAGGCGCTCGCTGCCTGGCCGGGCGGCATGCAGATCGGCGGCGGGATCGATGCGGAGAACGCGGCAGCGTGGCTGGAGGCCGGGGCGAGTCACGTGATCGTGACCAGCTGGCTCTTCGACGGCGACGCCCTCTCGATGGATCGCGTCAGACGGATGGCTTCGGCCTGCGGACGCGAGCGGCTGGTCGTCGACCTCTCGTGTCGGCGCGAGGCCTCGGGTGATGGCTGGCGGGTGGCCACCAATCGCTGGCAGACCGTGACGAAGACGCCCATCGAAGCGGCGACCTTCGACCGGCTCGCCGAGCACTGCGCCGAGTTCCTCGTTCACGCGGCCGACGTCGAGGGCCGCTGCGAGGGCATCGACGCAGCGCTGGTCGAGCTGCTCGGTCGCGACTGCCCGCTGCCGTGCACCTACGCCGGGGGCGCGAAGTCGATCGAGGACCTCCAGACGGTGCACGACCTCTCCGGCGGCCGCGTCGACCTCACCTACGGAAGCGCGCTCGACATCTTCGGCGGGACGGGCGTGCGCTACCGGGACTGCGTGGAGTGGAGCGCGGCTGCGCGCCGCGACGCCCAGCCCTGATCCGCCGTGCGGATCAGGGCTGGGCGTTGGCTGCCTCGGTGGCATAGGGATCGTAGTCCCCGAAGCTCCAGATGTTCCCCTCGAGGTCGGCGCAGCCGTAGCCCTTGCCGCCGTAGTCCTTGACCTCGAGCTCGAAGATGATCTTTGCGCCGGCCGCCTTCGCCCTGGCGTAGTGCTTGTCGACGTCCTCGACGACGACGTAGGCGCTCTGTGTGTTGATGCCGCCAGTGGCCGACGGCGGCCTGCACACCCGGCCGAAGTCGTCATCAGTGGCCGATCCCACCATGATCATGCCGCCCGGGCAGCCGAGCTGGGCATGGGCGATCTCGCCGTCCTCGCCGGGCACGACCATCTGTCGCTCGAAGCCGAAGGCCTCGCACAGGAAGTCGATGGCCGCGGGGGCATCGGCATAGCGGAGGCAGGGGATGATCTTCGGGCTGGTGGAGTCCATGGCATCTCCTTTCGGGAGGGAAGTGGTCTCGGAGATGATGACACGAGAAAGCGTCGAGCGCACACGACGGGTCGGCGCAGCGCGCGGCTCACGCCGCCCGCTGATTCAGCTCCCGCGCGTTGTCGCGGACGATGCGCTGCACGTCGCCGGCGTCGAAGCGATCGAGCTCGCCCAGGAAGTCGAGGGGGCGCTGCATGCCTTCGATGTGGGGCCAGTCGCTGCCGAAGAGGATGCGATTCGTGCCCATGAGCTCGGCGATCTCCTCCACGTCGTCCTCCCAGAACGGGTTGATCCAGACGTGGCGCTTGAAGGTCTCGACCGGATCCTCCTTGAAGTAGCCGCGGGCGCGATTGTGTGTGGAGCGGAGCTTCTTGAAGAGGTCCGGGAGGAAGTCGGAGCCGTTCTCCACCGAGGCCACGCGCAGATTGGGGAAGCGCTCGAAGAGCTTGTCGAAGGTGATGGTGGCCAGGAAGTCCTGGGCGGCGCGCTCGATGCTCCAGCTCTTGATGTTCGGGCGGAAGCCGCCGGCCTCGCCGCCGCCGGAGAAGTCGGCGGCGAATCCGTCCTGGGCGTAGCCGTGGGTGGTGTAGCCGCTGTCGCCGGCGTGGATCACGGTTGTGATGCCGGGCTCGTCTACGCGGCTCCAGAACGGGTCGAAGACGGGATCCGAGGGCGCCTTCGGGCCATCTGCGGTCCAGACGGCGGCGGGGCGGATGCAGAAGATGCGGGCGTCGCGCTCGAGGGCCCACTCGAGCTCTTCGATGGCGGCGTCCTGATCCGCGAGCGAGATGTAGGGCGCCGAGAAGATGGTGTCCCGATAGTTGCAGCCCCAGTCTTCTTCGAGCCAGCGATTGAAGGCCTTCACCATGGCGACCACGGCGGGGATATCGTGCTTCAGCGGCTCTTCGTAGAGCACGCCGAGGGTCGGGAAGAGCCAGATTGCTTCGAGCCCGTGCTCGGCGATCACCTTCACGCGGGCGTCGCGATCTCGGTACTCGGGGCGGATCGGCTCGCGATCGCGCAGCAGCTCGAGGGGGTTGCGCCCGTCCGGATTGCCGCGGAAGTAGTCCATCATGATGCCGGGCTTGGCGATGGGGTCGAAGGTGGGGTTGGCGACG
>CAZQMY010000434.1:0-5173 GCA_964594405.1 uncultured Spirochaetaceae bacterium
CCCACGATGTAGGGCTCGAGCGTCGTGAGGTGGATCTCGACCAGGACGTCGAAGTACTTGTCGGGATCGTTCTCCACCTCGTCGTCCGCGCGGAGCAGCTCGGCGTGCGCATTGGCGAGGCCCGCGATGTCGGCGCGGCCCGTGGCCTCCAGATAGGTGGCCATGCGCGGGTCATAGGGGAAGATCGAGGTGGTGGCGCCCAGCTCGGCGCCCATGTTGGTGATGGTTCCCTTGCCCGTGCAGCTGATCGACGCGGTGCCGGGGCCGAAGTACTCGACCACGCGGTTCGTACCGCCCTTGACGGTGAGCTGCTCGAGCACCTTGAGGATCACGTCCTTGGGTGAGGTCCAGCCGTTCAGCTCTCCCGTGAGCAATACGCCCACCTTGTTGGGATAGAGCACCTCCCAGGGGAAGCCCGCCATGACGTCCACCGCGTCCGCGCCCCCGACTCCGCATGCGAACATCCCCAGCCCGCCCGCGTTGGGCGTATGCGAGTCCGTGCCGAGCATCATGCCGCCGGGGAAGGCGTACTTCTCGAGCACCACCTGGTGGATGATGCCGGCGCCCGGCCCCCAGAAGCCGATGCCGTAGCGGGCCGAGCACGTGCGCAGGAAGTCGTAGACCTCGGAGTTGGTCGTGCGCGCCGTCTCGAGATCCGTCGCCGAGCCCTTGTAGGCCTCGACCAGATGATCGCAGTGGACCGTGGTGGGCACCGCCGTCTCGTCCTTGCCGGCCTGCATGAACTGGAGCAGCGCCATCTGCGCCGTGGCGTCCTGCATGGCGATGCGATCGGGCCGCAGCAAGAGGTAGCTCTCGCCGGGCGCGAGCTTCTGTCCCGCAGGATCGTCGAGATGACCGAGGAGCACCTTCTCCGCGTACGTGAGCGGGCGACCGAGGCGCTCGCGGACGGCGTCGAGGCATTCGCCCATACGCGCGTAGGTTTGCTGGACGAGGTCGGTGTTGGTTTCGATCTCGGGCATGGTGCACCTCCGTGTGGGGTGGACTGAACTGGATTGGCGCTCGCTGGCGCGGTGGACGGGCGTGACGCACTCCGGCCGCGCGAAGGCTCCGGGGTCCGCCCGGATGGGGCCGGCTGAGGGGAGCCGAGGAGGCCGATCGGATCGAGGCGGTGCGGGAACAGGGAGAACGCACCGCGATCGAGGCTGGCCGGCTCGACCGACCCCGCCCGACTCGAGCCGTCGGGAAAGTAGCGCACGGCCGCGCCGCGATCAGTCTTGAAGAAGCGCTCAACATCGCGGTTTCGTGGGGCTTTGACTCGCGTCATACACTGGCCCGAAGCGGTCGCCGGCAACTCGCTCCGCGCGAAACGCCACACTCGCCCCAAAGGGCCACGCGATTCAGGACAGGTCGACGAGCTCGGCGAAGAGGTGGATCGCGCCCCTGATCGCGAGGCGGAAATCGGCGAGGTTCAGGCTCTCGTTCTCGGAGTGAGCGTTGCAGATGGGATCCTCGAGCCCCATCAACAGCGCCTCGGCCCCCCCCAGCACCTCCGAGAAGGGACCGACGAAGGGGATCGAGCCACCACAGCCGATCAGCACCGCATCCCGTCCGTAGCCCATCGAGAGCGCGCGACGGGCTGCCTCGAGCGCCGGCCCCGTTGGCTCGCGTCGCCAGCCCGGCACGGCCGACTCGCACTCCAGCTCTACGCGAACGCCGTAGGGCGGATCGCTGCCGAGAAAGTCGAGCATCAGATCGCGGACGCGGGCCTCGTCCTGCCCCGGCGCCAGCCGGATGCCCACCCGAGCCGCGGCGGTGTCGATCAGCTGATTCGCGGCCTCTGCGAGCGGCACCGATTCGAGGGCGGTGATGGCGAGCGCGGGCCGGGTCCAGAGCGTCTCGTAGACGGCGCTCGGCTCATCGGCCATGATGCTCGCGCCGGCCACCATGCCCGCGTCGGCGCGAAAGGCCGCTTCGTCGAAGGGCAGCGCGCGCAGCTCGGCCAGCTGCGGCGGCGTCAGCAGGGGCACGTCCGCGTCGAAGCCCGGGACCGCGACGCGCCCCCGATCATCGAAGACGCGGCCCAGCAGGGCCACGAGCGCGCTGGCCGCGTCGCGCACCGGCCCGCCCCACATTCCGCTGTGGAGCGGATGATCGAGGGCCGTCACGCGAACGTCGATGTTGACGAGGCCGCGCAGACTCGTGGTGAGCGAGGGCAGTCCGGCGTCGAGATTGGCGGTGTCCGTCAGCACGATCACGTCGGCGGAGAGCCGCTCACTATGAGCCTCGAGGAAGGACTGGAGGTGGGTCGATCCGATCTCCTCCTCGCCCTCGACGATGAACTTCAGGTTGACGGGCAACGCCCCCTCCGCCTCGAGCCATGCGCGAACCGCGGCGACGAGAATCAGGATGCCCGCCTTGTCGTCTACGACGCCGCGGCCGTACAGGCGCCCGTCGCGTTCGGTGGGCTCGAAGGCCGGGCTCTTCCAGTGCGAAGCGCGACCCGGCGGCTGCACGTCGTGGTGTGCGTAGAGCAACAGCGTCGGGGCGTCGGGTCCTGCACGAAGCAGCTCGCCGAGCACGTAGGGATGGCAGCCCTCCGGCGAGATCACCTCGACGTTCTCCAGCCCGACGTCGCGCAAGAGGTCAGCAACCGCTTCGGCGCAGCGCGCGACCTCGGATGCGGGGAAGCCGGCCGCCGAGACGCTCGGGATCCTCGAGAGTGAAATCAGCTCATCGACGGTCTTGTCGAGGCGCGCCATGGCGGCGTCGATCACGTGGTCGGGTGCGGGCATCGCGAACCTCCGGCTTCGATCGGGTCGGGAGGGACCCGCTCAGTGGGTGAGGAAGTCCAGGATCTTCATGCCCGTCCCGACCCTGGCCTTGAACAGCTCGGTATGCCCACAGCCCTCGCAGGTCACGGTATCGAAGCGGTTCGTCTGCACGTCGAAGATGCTGGAGAGCCAGCCGCCGGTCGCGCGCAGCTGACCTCGACTGAAGCGAACGCCCCCGCAGAATCGGCACGCAGAGACCTCCGGGTTCACTCCGCTCGTTCCGCCGATGGACATGGGCTCCTCCCAGATGGACGAGCGGGCGACGCCCGCCCGTGTCGACTCGATGGATCGGGTCCGAATCTATCCCACGGGGCCGCCTCGCGCTTCCGCGCTGGGCCGGTTCGTCTGGCCCGCATTCGATAGGATCGCGAGATGGAACCGGGCCGGATTCGGATGGAGGGTGCAGACGGCGTCGAGCTGAACCTGCTCGAATGGAGCACCGAGGGCGTGCCCATGCTCCTCGTCCACGGCTTCTCGAACGAGGCGCACATCTGGGACGACTTCGTGCCGACGGTGGCGCCCTACTATCGCGTCGTCGCCATGGACCTGCGCGGCCACGGGGACTCCGCGTGGGATCCCGAGCATCGCTACGACTACGACGACCACGCGCGGGACCTCGAAGCCGTGATCGACGGGTTGGGCTTCGAGCGCGTCGTGCTCGTCGCGCACTCACTCGGTGGGCGCGCTTCGATGATCTATGCGGGCCGGCATCCCGAGAAGCTGGCGGGCCTGGTGCTCGTCGACTCCGCGCCGGAGCACGATCGTCGCGGCACGGCGCGCATCACGCTCGACACCGCGAAGAGCGTCGATCCGAGCTTTGCGAGCATCGCGCAGTACGAGCAGGTGCTCGTTCGCAGCTATCCGGCGGCGACGCCCGCAGCCATCTCGCGGATGGCACGACACGGTCTCCGTCAGCGCGAGGACGGGCGCTACGTGCTCAAGATGGACAGCGCCTTGCGCGGCGCGGTGGGTGAGGGCGCCAGCAAGCCGGATGGCGAAGCCATGCAGGCGCGGCACGCCCGGCTGAGGGACGAGATGTGGGACGCGCTCGAGAATCTGGACACGCCCACACTGGTCGTGCGCGGTGCGGCCTCGGACATCATGAGCGCCGAGGTGGCCGACCGGATGGTCGATGACGTGTTGCCGAAAGGGCAGCTCGCGGTGGTCGCGCAGGCCGGGCACTCGGTCATGACCGACAACCCGGAGGCATTTGCCGACGCAGTGGGGCGTTTCGTCCTCGGCGAATCATGATGCCGTGCGCCGATCCGTGCACGATCCGCCGATTGGTGGAAACCATTCAAGTCGTCGGGTGACTCACCGCATAGACACTGACCGCGCGGTGGGCCGTGCCAGTGGCAGCTTCCCAGGGGGCCACGCGTCTCGGCGGTGCGCCGTTCGCTAGACTCGTCGACCCGACAACGAAGCCAGTGGGCAGACCACGCGCCCACGCCTGGTCGAGATCCAGCCAACCCAACGAAGTACCGAATCGAGCCCTCTCAAGAGCTGCATGTCCATGAAGACTGAAACGCTCCGATCCGCGTTCGCCGTGCTCGTGCTCCTGTCGGCCTTCCAGACCCAGGCCACCGAGCCGGCGCGCGTCGCCAAGGCCGCGCCGGTGCCCCGGCTGGCGAGCGCCGGTGTCGACCAGGCGAGCGAGCCCGTCGCCATCGTAGAACGCCTCCACACTGCACTCATCGACATGATGAAGCGTTCGAAGGACCTCGATTTCGAGAGCCGCTACGCGATGATCGAGCCGGTGATCGCCGAGACCTTCGACCTGGAGTTCATGGGATCGAAGTCCGTCGGGCGCCATTGGAGAAAGCTGGACGCCAACAAACAGGCGGCATGGATCGCGCGCTTCACACGGCTGACCACGTCCAGCTATGCAGGTCGCTTCGTCGACTTCGACGGTGAGCACTTCGAGACGCTCGGACAGGTTCCTGCCCAGCGCAGGACGCAGATGGTCCAGACGAAGCTCTACGTGCCCAGCGAAGAGGACATCCTCATCTACTACCGGCTCATCCAGACCGAGCGCGGCTGGCGAATCATCGATGTGCTGCTGAAGGGCACGGTGAGCGAGCTCGCGCTGCGCCGCAGTGAGTACTCGACGCTGCTCAAGCGCGACGGTTACGAGAAGCTCACGCGCGCCATCGACGAGAAGATCGAGAAGCTTCGAAGCGACGGCTGAGTGCGCCGTGCGTCAGTCGTGTCCGTCCGGCCTGCGATGCTCTCGGCGCGACCAGATCTCGCTCACTCGATTCTGGTAGTAGCCGCTCCGCATGGCGGCGTAGAAGTCCACGGAGCTCTCCTCGAGGGCCTTGAGCTCCTCGAAGTGGCGCGCGCGCTCCGAGAGGCCTGCGGTGCCACTGAAGAAGAGCACG
>CAZQMY010000435.1:0-5112 GCA_964594405.1 uncultured Spirochaetaceae bacterium
GGTGTGGGGAGGATGGTGGAGCCGAGCGGGATCGAACCGCCGCCATTCGCGTTGCGAACGCGACGCTCTCCCAGCTGAGCTACGGCCCCATGAACCCTCACGCCAGCCGGCATGGCCGATTGGCCGAAACCTCGAGTCGCTCTCGTACACCCGCGCGCGCGTGGCGCCGATCGCGGCGCGCCGGGAGCCCTGGGAAGCCGCCGTCGCGAGAATCGGGAACGCGACCTTAGAGCCCCACCCCGGCCAAGTCAACTCCGACGCACCCTTGGCCCCGGGGGCGGCTCCATGTCGAGCTCGATAGGCCACACACGCTCAGCCGGCCCCGAGCACCGATCGCGCCAGGCGGCCGAGCTTGCCTTCCGGATGTCGCGCCGCATAGTCGTCGCGGGTGAAGCCAGCGCGCTCCTGCAGGAGCGCGCCGAGTGCGGCCACCACGGTGAGCTGTGCGAGCACGCTGGCGCGCGGCGCGAGCCCGAGCGGTCCGCCCTCTCGATCGACCGCCGCATCGAGGACGACCTCGGCCAGCCGAGCGAGCGGTGAGCCGGGCGCACCCGTGATCGCCACCAGCCGAGCGCCAAAGTCCCGCAACGCCTTCGCACAGCGCACGAGCTCTCGAGTCTCGCCGCTGTTGCTGATGGCGATGACGAGGTCGCCCGGCGCGATCTGTCCGAGGCCTCCGTGGAGCGCCTCGCCGGCATCCATGAACGTGGCTCGAGTACCGGTGGACGAGAAGAGCGATGCGGCATAGCGCGCCACCTGCTCGGGCTTGCCCATGCCCGTGAAGTGCACCCGGCCTCCTCTGGCCTGCGCGGACTCGATCGCATGAGCGGCCGCGAGCAGGGCACGTCCATCCGTTCGATCGCGCAGCCTCGCGAGCTCCTCGGCCGCCGCATCGAGCACGGCGAGCCCCGCGCTGGCCGCGCGCTCACGAGGCGCCGGCCCCACCGGGCGCCTCGGCGCCTCCGCGAGCCCGAGACCGAGGCCGCGCGCAGCCTCGTGGAGCGACTCGACGAGCTCCGCCTCGTCCTCCCCGCCGTGCCGCCGCGCGCACTCGAGGCCCAGCCGCGCCGCGCGAGCGGGCGCGCCCCCCGCCAGCGCGCCGGCCAGCAGGCCGGCGACGAATGCATCACAGCGCCTGGCCCCTTCGCATCCGCCGGGTGCGTCGAGCCAGAGCTCCACATCGCCATCGCTCTCCGGGCGCGCGCCGAGTGCGCCCGGCACCGCGCTGAGCGCGAAGCCTGCGCCGCTGCCCACCACCGCGATCTCACAGTCGTGCGCCCCCCGCAGCGCCCGGGCAACGAGCTGGGGATCGGCCGCGGCCTCTTCGAAGACCCGGTTGGCGAGCACCAGCAGATCGGCACGATTCTGCATCCTCCCCGGCCCGCCTGGCACCGAGGGCATCGCCGGGTCTTCGACGACCACCGTCCATAGCCGCGCTTGACGGGCGATCTCCAGGGCCTCGAGTGCAGCCTCACGGGAGAGGCCGGCAGGCTCGAGGAGCAGGACCCGCGCCCCGCGAATCGCCTCGCCGAAGTGCGCCCGGAGCTGCGCTGCGCCGATCACCTGGAGCTGCGGTGGTGCCCGATGGGCGAGCGCCTCACCCTGCTCGTCGATGAAGCGCAGCTGCTCGCCGCAAGCGGGACCGTGGGGGAGGCTGAGATCCGCGATGCCGCGATCATCGAGCAGGGCCCTGATCCGCGCTCCCCGCTCGTCGTCGGCGAGCAGACCGATGACGCCGCATCGCAGCCCCATCCGACTACACCACTCGGCCTGTCCCAGCGCCCCCTCGCCGAGACGATCGGCCAGCTCGTGCGAGCGCGGCTCCGACTCGAGCACCATGCCCTCGCGCACCGCAGCGCGCCGCACGCGCCGCGTGCGATCGAGCCAGAATGCGCCGAGGGCGACGACGTCCAGCATGATTCAGCCCGCTCCCGCCGCGGCCGCGCTGCGCGTGACCAGCCGCTCCGCCAGGCTGCTCCGCGCGAGTGACTTGATCTCACGCCAGGCTGCATCGAAGCCCTCGGCGTCGGGCCCAGAGAGCGCAGGCGTACCCTCGGCCACGCGGGCATCACCGATCACCCCCTCGAGCCAGAGGGCGCGCTTCAGGCACGCGATGGTGCGGCGGCCGCTCGCGCTGAAGGTGCGCGCGCGAAAGGCGTCGAGCACCGCGTGGACCTCGCCCATGCGCTCTTCGTCGCCCTCGACGCAGACCCGCCACGCGTGCGCCCATTCACGGGGGAGCACGTTCGCCGGCCCGGAGACCACGCCGACGGGCAGGCCGCCCTTCATGCGGAATCGGTTCCAGTGCTCGCGGATCGCACCCAGCACCCCGTGCGCCGGCCGGAAGAGCTCGAAGATCAACGATGAGTGGCCGACGTAGATGCCGAAGTGCTCCGGCGATCCGAACGCGCGGGCGGCTCGCGTGTAGTTGCCGAGCACCTTCTTGCCCGCTGAGACCTTGATGCCGCGCACGAAGGGCAGACGCGCGATCGCCTTGACCTGATGCGTGGGGATGTGGGGCGCCGCGCGGTCGATGGCGATGTCGGCATTGTCGTAGAGATAGATGGGAAAGGGCCGGCCCGCCGCCTCGACACGATCGCCTACGTCGCGGCGCAGCAAGCGGACGGGGTCGTCGACGCCGCGAATCGAGAGCGGCGCGATGACCCCTGCATCCGCCCCACAAGCGATGGCCGACTCGAGATTGGCGAGGCTCTCGCCGACGGTGGGTGCCGTGATGCCCGCCCAGCACTCGACACGAGCGAGCGCGCCGGTGCGATCGCGACGGATCCGCATCACCTCGTCGGTGCAGACGCCGATGCAGTGCTGACGGGTATCGTTCGCCACGCGATCCCACTCGCCGGTGGTCCCCATGGCGAAGATGATGTTGGCGCCGTGTCCCTCCTGGACCACGTGGCGCACGAGCGCACGCTGATCATCGGCGAGCAGGCTTCCGTCGGCGTCGAGCGCGGTGATCAGCGGCGCGGAGAGACCATGCGCCGGTCGATCGGGCACGCACGCCGATCGCGCTTCCGCCAGCCCTCCACCAGGGGCTCGGTCGAGATGGCCCTGCAGAGTCTCCCCTCCCCCTGGTGACACCGCATGGCGTCAGCAGGGTCCACCGCGGAGCGCCGGCCAAGGCACTCCGCGCGATGGAGCGGGCGGCGACGGCCCCCCGCTCCATCACCCTCCATCACAGGAAGGGGAGAGTTTGCCTCAAACCGTCTCGAAGAAGTAGGTCATCTTCACGCCGAGGGCAGCCGCGAGCTTGTGGAGCGTCGACATCGAGGCCGCGCTCTTGCCCAGTTCGATTTGAGAAATGAGGCTCACCGAGAGCCCGGTTCGATTCGCGAGCTGCTTCAGCGTGAGCGGACGCGAGTGGCGGCGTTCTCGAATCCGCTTGCCCACCTCGACGTTGAGACGTGTCTCGAGGTCGACGAGCAGGCCCTTGGCCTTGATCGCCTCCTTGACCACCATGCGAAGCTCTTCGTCGTCGAGCGGCTTCTGCAGATAGTGGAACGCCTGATGCTTCATCGTCGCCACCGCCATCTCCACCGACGCGAGTCCGGTGGTGGCGATCACGCAGAGATCGTCGTCGATCTGCCGGATCTGCTGCAGGGCCTCGATCCCGCCCATGTTGTCCGGCGAAACGTCGAGGATCACCAGCTGGTATCGACCCGTGCGAACCTCCTCCACTCCCTGAACCGGATCGCTGACGCTCTGGACCTGATACCCGTCGCTGGTCAGGGTCTCCTTGACTTGCATGATGGTCTCTTCGTCGCGGTCCACCACGAGGACATTCAGGCGCTGCGGATTGCTCATCTCGATCTACCCCCTGCTCGAATCAAGAGCTGAATTCAGTGTCTGCGGATGCGTCTCACCACCGCCTTCACGTGCGATGCCGGTGAGTTGCGCTCTACTGAGGGGCTCTTCGGTATTTGTCCTGAGTTCCATTAGCCCTGAATTGAAAAAAGTCAGGAGATTTCCCCCTGCGCGGGAGTCGCCCTACGGAGGGCGGGGGTAGGGGATCCCGCATGGCCAGGCGGGCCTGCCGCCCGTGGGCTTCGACGAGCCGGATCGGGCGACCGGCGTGCTACCCGTCGATGCGCGCCGGCGCGGAAGGACCCGGGCCGTCCTCCGGAATGATCGGCGAGACGAGCCAGTCGGGCGTGAAGGCCGAAGGCGGGGCGTTCACGCGGCTCGCGCGCACGACGTCGAAGCGGGCTGGGCCGCGGGTCGGCTCTTCGATGGTGATCCACGCGGGCACCCGGAGATCGTCGAAGGTCGCGATCGGGCCGAAGCGGATCCGGATCCCCGCAGCCGAATCGATGCCCCGGACCTCGTAGCTCTCGCGATCGATCCAGAGCCTGGAGAAGCTCTCCGGCTGCGCCTCGGCCGCGGCCTCGTCCTCCGCGAGGGCCTCGGCATCGAGGAGCGGCGCGGTCTCGCCGAGGACCTCACGGCCTTCGTCGCTGCTCCACTCCCCATCGCTCGCGGCTGCGGCCTCCTCGGCCGCGCGCTGCGCCCGCAACGCCTCCAGGACGTCGAGGCCCTCCACCTCACGGTGCTCGGGCATCTCGATCGCCCTGCGCGGATCGCCGACCACGAGGCAGTCCATCTGGCCGCAGGTCGCGAGCCCCACCACGTCGCCGCGAATGCCGAAGCTCTGCAGCGCGAACTGCATCGCGTCCGCGGACTCCGCCTGGAGCATGAAGAAGGGCGGGAGGAAGGCGCGATGCTCGCGCAGCATCTCCGCGTTGCGGCTCACCAGCAGCTCCGGCCCCTGGAGCAGATGTCGCTCCACCAGCCCGCCGGCACCTCGCAGCTCGAGGCGTGCGAGTCCCTGTGGCAGGCTGATCAGCTCCGCGCGGCCGATGCCGCGTCGATCGTCGATGGAGAGCGTCAGCTCGAGGCGGATCGCCTCCTGGCGCCCGGAGGCGCGATTGGTCTCGACCACCGCCTCGATCAATCGATCGACGCGCGGCACCGTGGCGAGGACCACCGAGGGCAGCAGGATCAGCGTGGCGAGCAGCGTGAAGGTGCGAGTTCGAATCAAGCGCCGGCCCCCGAGAGCTTGCTGCGCCCCGCGTAGCGGGCGCGGTCGCCGAGCTCCGC
>CAZQMY010000436.1:0-5111 GCA_964594405.1 uncultured Spirochaetaceae bacterium
ACGCCAATGGCGAGCCGAAGACCGACATCAACACCCCCGACCCCACGATGCCTGCACCCGACGAGGAACGCGTCCCGACCTCTCGAATCCTCCTCTACAGCTCGCCGGTGCTCGGTGTCTTCATGTCGGGGATACTGATCAGCTTCTACATCCTCAAGTACGCCACAGACGTCCTGATGGTGGCGCCGGCGGTGATCGGGGCGATCCTGCTCGCGGCACGGGTCTGGGATGCGGTGAGCGACCCCCTGGTCGGCTGGCTCTCGGATCGCACGCGCACCCGGATGGGTCGCCGTCGCCCGTGGTTCCTCGCCTCTGCCGTTCCCTTCGGTGCATCCGTCGTGATGCTCTGGAGCCCGCCGGCAGACCTTGAGGGCGGCGGCCTCACCGTCTGGATGGGCGCCGCGATCTTCTTCTTCTATACGACCTACACGACCTTCCGCGTCCCGCACATGGCTCTCGGCGCGGAGCTCTCACGCGGCTACCACGATCGCACGCGCGTCTTCGGGATCATGCAGGCGGTCGAGAGCGTGGGGATGCTCGGGGCCGCCGCTGTGCTCCTCCTCCTCGAGCGATCCGACGATCCTCGCACCTTCGCGCGAACCCTCTCGGTGGCCATGGGCGTCGCCGGCACCGTGCTGATCGCCGCGCCCGGCCTGGCCTTGCGCGAGCGCTCCGAGTTCCAGGGACGCGGCGGCAGCAGCCCCTGGCGCGCCTTCGGAGACGTGCTCGGCAATCCGCACTCCCGGATCCTGATCGGGGTCTTCTTCCTGGAGCAGCTCGGTTTCTCGGGGCTCGTGGTCCTGCTCCCCTACCTCTCGGACTATGTGCTGCAGACGCCCGGCAGCACCGGCATCTATCTCTTCGGAGCCATCGGCGCGGGGCTGCTCTCGATTCCGGTCTGGATCTCGATCTCGCGGCGGGCCGGCAAGAAGCGGGTCTGGATCTGGTCGGTCGCCGTGAAGGCAGCCCTCTTCGCCGTGCTCTTCTTCCTGGGGGAAGGCGATCTCGTTCCGCTCACCATCGTCACGATCGGATTCGGCCTCATGAATGGCTGTGGCTCTGTGGTAGGGCCTTCGCTGAAGGCAGACGTCGTGGATTGGGACGAGGCGCGCACGGGCGAGCGCAAGGAGGGTTCGTACTTCGCTGCCTGGAACTTCGCGCAGAAGAGCGCCGCGGGGATCGCGGTCTGGGTCACCGGGTCGATGCTGACCCTGACCGGCTTCGTCCCGAACGTCGACCAGAGCGAGGACACGATCTTCGGGATTCGTCTGCTCGCATCCGCCTTCCCCTTCATCCTCCACCTGGCCGCCCTCGCGCTCATCGCGCGGTTCGCGCTCGACGAGGCGGAGCATCGCGCGGCACGTCTCGAGGCCGATGCCCGGCTGAGTGATGATCGGGGAGCATCTTCGTAGGACGCGGCGGCGGTCGATGGGCTCGGCAGCGTCCGGTTCTCATCGCATGAAGCCGACGCTGAACGAGGCCACCGCGAGCGCAGCGGCCACGGTCCGCAGCGTATTGAGCCGTGTCCAGTGCGTCCGGTAGTACGACCAGACCTGCTCGGAGCCGGGATCCCTGGCGTCCACCGCGGCCAGCCCGTCGTTCAGCGGTACGTTGCCGAGCGCTGTGACGAGGAAGGTGCCGAGGAAGTAGAACGCGCCGCCGCACAGGAACCACGGGGCCTCCGGGGCGCCGATTCGGGCGACGGAGAGCATCCCGATCGCCACCGAGGCGAGCGCCGTTCCGAAGAAGGTGCCCAGGAACGAGCGGTTGAGCACGACGATGTTGATCCGCTGCATCGCGGCGATTCCCTGTGCTGAAGGCAGCTCCCCGAGCGCCTGCATGATGAAGCTCGAGAAGGCGAAGAAGGCGCCAGCGATGAGGGCCGAGCCGAGGGTCGCGACGCCGGCGAGCGCGAGAAGGGCTTGCGACATCAGCGGGCCTCCTTCCAGACGCTCGACGCCGCGGCCTCCCGACAGTAGTCGGTGAAGTCCCGGGGTGGACGGCCGAGTGCACGCTCTACGCCGTCTGCGAGGCTGGCGTTGCGGCCGTCGAGCACGGTGGCGAAGAGGTAGTCGAGCATCCAGACCACCTCCTTCGGCGCGCCCGACCTCGCCACCTCCTGGACGAAGGCGTCGTGTGGTACCTCGACGTAGCGGATGTCGCGTTCCGCGGCCTTCGCGATCTCGGCCGTTGCCTCGGCGAAGGTCAGCATGCGGGGCCCGGTGACCTCGTACACCTCTCCGGTGTGGCCGGTCTCGGTGAGCGCTGCGACGGCGACGTCGACGATGTCCCGGACGTCCACGAAGGGCTCGGGGACGGCACCGGCAGAGAGCGTGATCTCACCCGCACGAACCATGTCCACGAAGGCGCCTTCCGAGAAGTTCTGGTTGAACCAGCTCGCCCGGACCACGGTCCAGTCGATGCCGCTCTCCTGCACGATCTGCTCGCAGGCCTGCGCCTCCTCTTCCCCGCGGCCCGAGAGCAGGACCAGTCGCTCGACACCGGCGCGTCGCGCCTTCTGGGCGAGCGTTCGAATGGCGTCGGCTGCGCCGGGCATCGCGAGGTCGGGCGCGTAGCTGATATAGACGGCACGCACACCCTCGAGACAGGCGTCCCATCGGGAGTCGTCTTCCCAATCGAATGCCGGGATCGCCGATCGCGATCCCCGGCGGATCGGAACACCCTTCTCGGAGAGGTTCTCGGCGATACGCCGGCCGGTCTTGCCGGTCGCGCCGAGTACGAGGGTGAGGCCTTGGCTCTCGTGGGCAGGCTGGGTCATCTCTGGCTCCTTGGATCGGATTCGAGCTGCAGGCTCGAGCCGTGTTCTGGAGCTGAACATAGAGATGGCGGCCCAGGCACTCTTGGCCGAGGGCGACAGGGATTTGGCCGACAGCGCCAGACCCGGTGGGGACCTGGGATCGTCAGCCCACGCGCGCCGCGATCCGATAGGAGCGCGGAGTCTGGCCCGCCCAGCGCTTGAAGGCGCGGTTGAAAGCGCTCTGCTCCGCGAAGCCGGTGAGGAATGCGATCTCGGCCAGCGGGAACTCCGTCTCGCGCAGGAGCTTCTCGGCGAGCCTCCGCCTCGAAGAGTCGATCAGCCCCTGGAAGCTGTGGCCGCGCTCGGAGAGGCGGCGCTGGAGCGTGCGCCCACTCATCCCCAGCTCCCCGGCGACGTCGCTCATCCTGGGCACGCCTTCGCTCAGTGCCCTCGAGATCTGGATCTCGACACGGCGCTCGAGACCGGGGTCATCGTCCAGCTGCTCGATCTCCGACTCGATGTGTAGATCGAAGAAGCGCACCACGCTGTCGTCACCGATCCGATTCGGCGCATCGAGGGCATGCGGGCCGTACAAGAGCGCGTCCTTGTCGCTGCCGAACTCCACGGGACAGCCGAAGAACTGCACGTGCTCTTCGCTGCCATTCGGGGCGGCGTGCTTCAGGAAGACACACTTCGGCGTCGGAGGCGCGGTCGAGACCTCCCGCGCGATCGTGAAGAGGCTGGCCAACGTCGCCTCGTTCGAGAGGCGAAGCCCGAGCCTGCGCTCGCCCTCGCGATGCAGGTGCATGAAGACGCCATCGAGCGCCTCGCGCACCTCGTAGGTGGCCACGCTGGTCAGGACCTTCGCGTAGCGCTCGGCCCGCTCGTATGCTCCGCGCACGCTGGGGGCCGACTTCATGGCGAGGCCGAGCGCGCCGTACTCCTCGCAACGCATCGACGCCCCGGCTCGCAGGGGGAGGCCGACCACCGTCGGATCGACCTCGGCGATGCGCTCGAGCATCGAATAGTAGGCTGTGTCGACCACCATCTGCTTCGGGTCGACGGGCTGATCCGGCTCGATCCCGACACTGCGCAGCAGCGAGCCGCGGTCGATGCCCTCACCGACCTGCGCGACGATCTTGTGTACGAAGAGCGCTGTGATGCGTCCCACGCCGCCTTCCAGGGCCCGGACACCGGCCGCCGCCCGTCCGGCCTCGAGCCGGCGGGAGGCTGCGGTCGGGTGCGGCCGAGAAGCGCATGGGCCCAGTGCCGCGCCGTCCCGGTCGACTCCCCTCGATCAGTGCGGACTGTCGAGTCGGATCGGCTCGAGGTGCCAGATGTCGTCGTTGTAGTCCCGCATGGTCCGGTCCGTCGAGAACCGCCCAGACATCGCTGCGTTCAGGATGCTCATGCGAGTCCAGGCATCCACGTCGCGGTAGGCCGCATCCACGCGGCGTTGCGTGTCGATGAAGGAGCGGAAGTCGGCTGCGGTCATCCACTGGTCCGATGGGTCGCGAATCGAGTCGATGACGGAATCCAGGCAGCCCGGCTCGAAACGGTTGAAGTGTCCCGAGTCCAGCAGGTGCATCACGCGCGCGAAGTCCTCATCGGCATCGATGATCGCCTGCGGGCGATAGTGGCTCCTGACGGACTGGATCTCGTCGACGGTCAGGCCGAAGAGGAAGAAGTTCTCCTCGCCGACGGCCTCCCGGATCTCGACGTTGGCGCCGTCCAGCGTGCCGATCGTCACCGCTCCGTTCATCATGAACTTCATGTTCCCGGTGCCGGACGCCTCCTTGCCGGCCGTTGAGATCTGCTCGGACAGGTCGGCTGCCGGGCAGATGATCTCCATCGCCGAGACGTTGTAGTCCGGCAAGAACACGAGCTTCAGGCGATCGTTCATCAGTGGGTCCGAGTTGATGACGCGCGCGACGTTGTTGATCAGCTTGATCACGTTCTTCGCCATGACGTAGCCGGGAGCCGCCTTGCCGCCGATGATGATCGCGCGCGCGACGAGGTCGTCTTCGTGGCCGCGGCGGATGCGATCGTAGATGTGGATCGCATGCAGCACGTTGAGCAGCTGGCGCTTGTACTCGTGGATGCGCTTGACCTGCACGTCGAACATCATGCTGGTCGACAACGCGACGCCGCACTTCTTCTCGATGGCCTTCGCGAGCCGCAGCTTGTTGGCCAGCTTCGCCCGGCGCCACTCGCTGCGAAAGTCGGCGTCGTCGACGTGCTCCTTCAGCTTCTCGAGGTCGGTCAGCTCGACGATCCAGTTCTCCCCGATCCGATCCTTCAGCAGCTTCGTGAGTCCGGCGTTGCAGGCGGCGAGCCAGCGACGCTGTGTGAC
>CAZQMY010000437.1:0-5103 GCA_964594405.1 uncultured Spirochaetaceae bacterium
GAAGATGTGGTGGAGGCGGCGGGAAGCGAACCCGCGGCCGCTTGGCGTCCAGTCGACGCGTCTACGTGTGTAGTCCCTGTTCGATTTCGGGTGGCCCAGTCACAGGGTCCCGGAGGAAAGCCACCCTATCCCAAGCATCGGTCTCGTCTCCGGTCACGGTCGGGAAACGTTCGGAGACCAGCCTTCTGATGACTCCCGCGACCCGCTAGAAGGCGTCGCGGACGAGAGTCACTGTCCTAGTTTCAGCTAGGCAGCGAGAGCGTAGTTGTCGTCGGCATGTAAAAACACCAACTGTGCCACCTGATTAACGAGAAATGCGGCTTGCTCGACACGCAGCGCCTACCTTCGACCACCCGGCGAAGCCAGATCGCCCCCCCTCGGAACGGCCACGAGCAGGTCCGGTGGCCGGGCTGGCAAGCCCCCTGCCCCGCCAGGGGAAGGCGCTCCCGATCGACGGCCGATCGGCTCTCTCCCTGCGCCCGGCTGGGAGCCGACGGGCGTGATGCAGGTCGCCTGCCGCTCATCCGGGTCCGGTGGGGGACTGTGAGCTCGAAGTCCCCGGTCGGCGAAGACTCGGCAGCAGAAGGGCGATCCAGCGGCGCGCGACTACTTGGGGACCGTGACGAAGCCGAGCTCATGGTCGTAGACGAAGTCCTCGACGACGCCGTCGGGCTTGAAGTCCACCGAGAGGTTGTGGAGGGTCGCGGGCACCTTCACCACGCGCGGCTCGGCGCGGGCCGGCGGAAAGTGGAAGGTGCGGAACCACCAGCGCCTGAAGCTTCGCTCGGTGTTCTGCTTCGCCACCATGACGGCGCGCTTGCGAGACGATGCACGGGCGGCCACGTCCGGCGCGATGCTGGCCTCGCCGAGCAACACGGCGTGCTCGTAGCGCCAGGTCGCGCTGCCGTCCCAGCGCTTGGCGAAGTCGTCGGGATCGCCGAAGGCCTCGCGGATCTCGGTCTGACGGGTGATCCCGGGCTGGATGGCCCCGGCCAGGTCCTTGAAGGGGTCCTCGACGGGCTGTGCGGCCGCCGAGTCCGGATGGACGTCGTCGCCCTCGGCCTTCCTGTCCTTCGCACAGGCAGCGACGCTCAGCACGAGGAGCACGATGCCCACGCATGCCCGCAGACGAATCCTCATCTCATCCTCCGCGATTCCCGAGCCGCGCAGTCCGCCGTGCACCGGGACCTCGATCTCGGCTCAGCTTAGGGATGCGCGGCGATGGGATCAGCCGGGATGAACGCGGAGGCGGGCTGGGGGGCGTCGGCAAGAACGTTCGGGCGTTCCCTCCCTCGCCTCAGTCGGCGCTTTCCTCGGCGCTTTCCTCGGCGCTGCCCAGCGGCGTGGGCAGGATGGCGGCGAAGCGGACGCCGTGCCCGGGCAGGCTCTGCACGTGCAGCTCGCCGCCATGGGCCTCCGCGATGCGGTAGCAGGCGGGCAGGCCGAGGGCGGCCTCGCTGCCGCCGCCGGCGTCGAAGGGGTCGAAGGCCTCGTCGACGGCGTCCTCGTCGAGCACCTCGCCCTCGCAGCTCACCACGCAGCGCAGGCCCGAGGGCGACGTCTCGAGCGCGAGGCAGACCACTCCGCCCGCTTCGGTGATGCCCTCGCTCGCCACGCGGATCAGCTCCGCGATGAGGAACTCCACCTGAGCGGCGGCACAATCCAGGCTGGGCAGGCCGTCGGGCCACTGCACCTCGATCCGGGCGAGGCCGCCCAGCTCGGCGCGAAGCGTCGAGACGGCAGACTCGGCCAGCTCGGCCGGCGAGACGGACCGACGCGTGCGGGTGTCGGCGGGGAGCACGTCGGCGTGCCAGCATCCGCTCTCCTCTTCGATCAGCCTCGCCCTTCCGGCGAGGGCGCGGAAGAGCTGATCCGCGCGGCCCGGGGATCCTCCCGCGCCCTCGAAGAGCCGGTGCAGCTCGCCGAGGTCGCGGCGCATCATGCCGATCTGATCGCGCAGCGCCCCGGCCCGCTCGGCCTCGGGGGCAGCGCTGCTCCCGTCGCCCGGTCTGCGCGCCACGGGAACGAGCCCCTCCTCGTTCGACCGGGCGCCGACTTCTTGCTGCGCCTCGGCGCCGCCGGTCTTGGCGAGCGCGTCGAGGCGCTCGGCGAGGCTCCCGTCGAGCTGATCGAGCAGCGCGAGCTGGCCGCGCCGCGCGCCCGCGACCGCCTCGAGCTGCCGCGCGAGGTCTACGGAGCGGCCCGCCATGGCGCAGAGCAGGACGAGGGCGAGCGCCGGGGGCACGGTGAAGAGCGGCGGCAGGCCGTGCAGGGTGGCGGCGAAGACCGCGCCCGCAGAGCAGAGCGCGCCCGCAACGAGTCCTGCCAGCAGACCGCTGCGCGGCGATCGGGTCCAGCGCATCTCGAATTCGCAGTGCGAGTCGCCCCGATAGGCACAGCGCCTCTCGACCACGCGCGCGGGCAGCAGGCCGTAGAGCATGGGGATGCTCTCGAGCATCCCCTCGCGAACGCCGCAGAGGATCTCGCCCACCTCGCTGCTCGGTCGCTCGCTGGCGCCCGGATTGGCGGGATGGAAGCGCACCACGCCGCGCTCGGCGCCGATCTCGCGGGATTCGTAGCGCGCATTCGCGCTCTCCCGGGCGAGCAGGTGCTGGGCGCGCCGGTAGGCCTTCTCGGGCGTCGCCAGACCGCTGTAGCAGAGCGCCAGCCCCACGCCTTCGGGACGCACGAGGGCCTGCCCCATCCGCCTCGCGAAGAGCCGATCGATCTGGACGGCGCGTAGCATGGCTTCGAGACTCGGCCGCGGCAGCCAGTCGATCCCGCTGCGCAGGTGGCTCCCTTCGGCGCCCAGCGCCTGGAGCACGCGCGCACGCCCCCCGGCATCCCCGGAAGTGCCGAGCACTTCCAGCAGGGCGTTGGCAATCCGAGCGTTGTACTGCAGCGCGCCGCTCGAGCGGTCTACCGGAGGCATCTTCTCCCCTATCGGCCGATTCCCACGAAGGAATAGCCCACCGGCCGCGCGGGCGGGCAATTCCCGCGCGGGCGCAATCCTCCATCATCAGCGGAGGACGCGCCGTTCTCGGAATCGACGGGCGGGGCCCCTCAGAGCTCGCCGCTGCGCTTGATGGCGCGGTAGCTGTTGATCAGCTGGACGTGCAGCTCGCCCGGCGTGGTGTCGAGGGTGAGCGCACCCGCCGCCGCGATGCGCTCCTGCACCTCGGCCCGCTCGCGGAGGTGATCGAAGGTGCCGAGCGCCCGCAAGGCGTCGGAGAGGTCCTTCACGTCGCGCCCCGCCACGGCGTCGAGCTCGGATTCGCGCAGGTTCACCACGAGCACGAGGTGGCGGTGTCGCAGCAGCGCCACGGCGGGCAAGAGATCGTCCACGTCCTCCATGCGGAGATTGGTGAGGAGAATGACCAGCGATCGGCGGGGCTGTCGGGCCGTCAGCTGCTCGGCGGCGCCGCTGAAGTCGCCGGCCCGGGTCGAGGGCTCGAGGTCGTAGACGGCGTTGAGGATGCGACTCACGTTGCTTCGCCCCTTGCCGACGGGCAGGAAGCGCGGCTCGCCGCCGAACGCGAGCATCCCCACCGAGTCGCCGGCGCGCAGCGCCACGTACGAGAGCAGGATCATGGCGTTCAACGAGTGGTCGTAGTGCGAGAGCGGACCGTCCTTCGCGCGCATGCGGCGGCTGCTGTCGAGCAGGAAGACCACGCGTTGATCGCGCTCGTCCTCGTACTCGCGGCTGATCAGCGACTGCTTGCGGCTGGTCGCCTTCCAGTCCACCTGTCGAAGCGCGTCCCCCTGTCGATACTCGCGCAGCTGATGGAACTCGAGCCCCTCGCCGCGCCGCTGGATCTGCTTGATGCCCACCTGAGCGGTGTGCTGATCGAGCATCAGCGCGCCGAAGCGGCTGAGCGCCTGGAAGTTGGGATAGACGCGCACGGTCTCCGCCTCGCCGCAGCGCGCGGTGTAGTGGAAGAGGCCGAAGGGAGAGTGGGCGCGCAGCGTGGGCCGATGGAAGGCGGCGTCGCCCCGCCGCATGGGACGCACCACGTACTCACCCGCCGCCTCCGGCTCCTGAGCGGCCTCGCCGGCTGGCCCGGCCCCGGCCGCGAGCTGGTCGCGATCGAAGCGGATGGGCAGGCCCTCGCACTCGGCGTGCCTGGGCGGATCGTCCACCAGCTCGACGTCGCTGCGCAGCTCGGCGAGCCCGCGCACCCTGAGGCCGACCTGCGCCGCATCGCGCAGGGCGAGGTTGCGCGGCAGCGTGCGACGCACCTCCGGGAGCGGCAGCTCGCGAAGGGCGTAGAGGTCGAAGAGCGCAGTGATCGAGAGCAGGGCGAGCGCACCGAGGAGGGCGCGGCGCAGCAGGGGGATCGGCAACGTCGTCGCGTCACCGATCAGGAGCGTCGCCGTCTCGAGACCGAGCGCCGCCAGGAAGAGCGAGGCGATCAGCCAGACGAAGCGCGCGCTCGGCCTGCGCGCGAGGGTCTTCATGCGCGCGGCGCCTCCACCTGCCCGAGCAGGCGCTCGATCACGTCGTCGACCCGGGCGCCCTCGATCTCGAGGCTGGCCGACAGCGAGAGGCGATGGCGCAGCACGGGGGCCGCCACGCTCTTGATGTCCGCGGGCGTGACGAAGTCGTTGCCGGCGAAGAGCGCCTGCCCCTTGGCGGCGCGGATCAGCCCGATGGTGGCGCGCGGGCCGGCGCCGTGGGAGACGCCGTTCAGCTCGCGCGTGGCGCGCACGATACGCACCGCATAGTCCAGCACCTGATCGTCGACCAGCAGGTGCGCGGTGAGCCGCTGCAGCTCACGGACGCGATCGCCGCCGATCACCGTGCGCAGATCGTCGATGTTGAACTCGCTCCCGCTGCGGTTCTCGGTGACGCTTCGCACCAGGTGGGCCTCGCTCGTGGCGTCGGGATAGTCGATCCGCACCTTCATCAAGAAGCGATCGAGCTCGGCCTCCGGCAGCGGATAGGTGCCCTCCTGCTCGATCGGGTTCTGCGTGGCCAGCACCATGAAGGGCCGCTCGACGGCGATCGACTGCCCTTCCAGGGTGATCTGCCGCTCCTGCATCACCTCGAGCAGCGCCGCCTGGGTCTTGGCCGGCGCGCGGTTGATCTCGTCGGCCAGCAGC
>CAZQMY010000438.1:0-5097 GCA_964594405.1 uncultured Spirochaetaceae bacterium
GGCGGAGATCAAGGGCGACGAGGCCCTCGCGGAGATCAACCTGATCAGGCGCGGCCGGCTCTCGGTGGTCCCCATCGAGATGGCGGAGTTCGACCACATCCTCAGGCTCGGCAAGACGAAGCTGCCCCGCGGCGCCGCGAAGAAGGCGGCGAAGAAGAAGAGCGCCCGCAAGAAGGCCTGATGCCCGCGCCGGCCCAGCGAACCCCGATGACCAGAGAGAGACACGCCATGCAGGACCCGCCTCCCGATCCCTTCGCCCTCGACCCCGAAACCCTCGGCGAGGACGTCCCCCTCTTCGAGGCGATCCGCACGGCGCGCGCCATGCGCCGCCTGCACCCGGATCCGGTGCCGCAGACGCTGATCCGCAAGGTCTGCGAGGCGGGCACCTTCGCGCCCAGCGGCGGCAATCGGCAGCCCTGGATCTTCGTGGCAGTCACCGAGCCCGAGCGGCGCGCCTTCATCGCGGAGCGCTACCGCGATGCCTTCCATGCCTACATCGCCCCGGCCTTCGCCGCGGCGGAGCGAGACCCGGACTTCCCGCCCGCCACGCTCCGGAACATGAAGGCGGCCCTGTACCTGGCGGATCATCTCCACGAAGCGCCCGTGCATCTCTTCATCGCGGGCTGGACGCGCCGCGGCGCGCCGCAGCTGCAGGCCCTCTACCCGGCGGCGCAGAACATCCTGCTCGCCTGCCGCGCGCTGGGCCTGGGCGCCTCGCTCACCACGGTCCACCAGACCCACCACGCCGAGATCGACGCCTACCTCGGGCTCTCGGAGAAGACGCCGAGCTGCGCCCTCATCCCGATCGGCTGGCCCAAGGGCCGCCACGGCGTGCCCCCGCGCGAGTCGGTCGACACGCGGCTCCACTTCGAGCGCTACACACCAGAGGCGTAGCGCCAGCGAGTCGCCCGCTAGAGCCGATCCGCCGGTGTCTGTGCGCGCATCACCTCGCGCGCCACGTAGGCGACCAGTGGCCGCGAGCCGAAGCGGATGGCGAAGTTGGCGCGAATCCAGTTCCACCAGCCGCTGATCACGGAGGGCTGGTGGCCCAGCGCGGCGAGGGCCGTCGCCACCACGGACTCGGGCGACTCACCCTCGTGGGCGAGCTCCCCCGCTGCGTCCTGGAACCCGGTCTCGGTGACGCCGGGCTCGAGGACCAGCACGTCCACGCCCGAGCTCCGCATCTCGACGAAGAGCGACTCGCCGAACATCAGGTCGAAGGCCTTGCTCGCGCTGTAGACGGCGTGCAGCGGCAGGGGCTGTCGCCCCGAGACGGAGCCCACCACGATGATCGCGCCGCGGCCCCGCTCCTTCATGCCGCCCGCCAGGCGGTGGGTGAGCAGCACTGGCGCCAGGCAGTTCAGGTTCACCATCTGCGCCAGCCGCTGTGGATCCTGCTTCTCGAAGGTCCCGATCCCGCCGAAGCCCGCGTTGTTGATGAGGATGTCGATCTGCAGGTCCGCGACTGCATCGGCCAGCTGATCCGGGCCCGCAGGGTCGGACAGATCGCAGGGCACCACGCGTGTGGCCACGCCGTGGCTGCGCTCGAGCGCCGCGGCGGCCTCGCGCAGCTTGTCCTCGCGCCGGGCGGTGAGCACGCAGCTCACGCCCTCCCGGGCCAGCGCCCGCGCAAACTCGAGGCCGAGGCCCGAGGACGCGCCCGTGATCAGCGCCCACTCGCCGTAGCGATCGCGCAGGGTCGAATCGCCGCGCGCGAAGACCTCCCGGCTGTTCCAGAAGGCGATCACCAGCAGCACGAAGGGAATCGCGGCGATCAGACCGAGCACGAACCCGGTGAGCGAGCCGTACTGAAAGATCGGCCAGAGGAACATGGAGAGGGCCACCTGGCTCACGTAGACGGCGCCCGCGATCATCACCCAGGGCCGATTGCGCCGCAGGCCGTAGAGCCCCGCCCCATACACGAACCAGTGCGGAAGCGCCGCCCACTTGGCCGCCGTACCCGTCAGGAGCACGCCGAACCAGACCTCGCCATCCGCGCTGGCCGGCTTGATGAAGATGTCCCAGGGCACGTACACGAAGCTCATGTACGCACAGAAGACCATCACGGCGTTCAGCCAGAACGGCCGCCCACGAAACACGTCCTGCAGCCACTCGCCCATCTCGCACCCCTCGCCCGAGCGGGATCATTCCGCTCGAGCGGCAGCCTAGCGCAACGCCCAGGACGCCCTGCCGCGAGTACGCGCCGCTGCGCAGCGCGCCCTGCCGAACCCGAGACGAGCGACCCGGGCGCGCGAGCATGCTGGAGCACGGTGCGCCCAAGCACCCCCGCCCAGGCAACCAAGCCCGCTCGACCCGGCCCAGCGACCAGGACCCGGAGCCACTCGCCTACTCGCCGTCGAGTGTCTCCCGAATCTTCATCGCCAACGCATGCGGCGAGAACGGCTTCTCCAGAACATCGGTGTCGGGCCCGCAGATCCCGGACTCGAGGATCATCTCTTCGGGATAGGTCGAGGTGAAGAGCACCTTCGCATCGGGGCGGCGGTTCAGCACCCGCTCGGCCACCTCGCGTCCCGAGAGTCGGGGCAGCGCGAGATCCGTGATCAGCAGATGGATCTCGTCTCCCGAGAACTCGCAGATGTCCTCGGCGCTGTCCGCATCGCGCGCCTCGAGCACCTCGTAGCCGATGTTCTCGAGCACGCGACGCAGCAGGGTGCGGATCGGCTCGTCGGGGTCGACGAGCAGCACCGTCTCCGCGCCGTGGGGGGTCGTCTCGTGCGTGGGCTGATCGAGCTCCACCACGTCGGCGCTGGCGGTCTCGTCCACCAGCGGCAGGAAGATGTGGAAGGCGGCCCCCTTGCCCGGCTCGCTGTCCACGGCGATGTGGCCGCGACACTCGGTGACGATGGCCGCCACCGTGGCGAGCCCCAGCCCGGTCCCGCGCCCCTCGCCCTTGGTCGTGAAGAAGGGCTCGAAGAGCCGCGCGCGTGTGTCGTCGTCCATGCCCGTGCCATTGTCGAGGACGCTGATCACCGCGTAGCGCCCCGGCTGGAGGGCCACCGGCAGTGCACACGGGGGCTCGGGCGCCGTCGGATCGCAGCCGCCTCGTACGCGGGCGGTATCGACCATCGAGGTGGTGATTTCGATCTGGCCAGGCACGGCGCGCGCCTCGGCACTCTCCGCCGTCGCCTTGCGCTCCGCGATGGCATCGCGGGCGTTGACCGCGAGGTTGACGATCGCCTGCTCGATGCGCCCGGCGTCGGCGAGCACCGAGCCCACGTCGCTGGAGAGCGAGGCGCGAAGCCGCGTCTCGTCGCCCACGACTCGGCCCACCAGCTTCTCCATGCCCGCAATCGTCATGTTCAGATCGATCACCTTGGGCGAAGCCGGCTCGCGGCGCGAAAAAGAGAGGATGTCCTCGATCAGGCTGCTGGCACGGTCCGCGGCCCGGCGGATCTCGTGCACCTCTTCCAGGCTCGGATCCGTGTCGCCGAGCTCGCCTTCGAGCAGATCGCTGTAGCCGATGATGGCGGTGAGGACGTTGTTGAAGTCGTGGGCGATGCCCCCGGCCAGTCGCCCGACCACCTCGAGGCGCTGCGTGCGGGCGAGTCGCTCCTGGCTGCTCTGCAGCGACTCGTCGCTGCGTTTGCGTTCGATCAGCCCCACCAGCAGGTCGGCCACGATCCGGAGCAGCACCAGGCTCTCGCCATCCCAGTCCGCCGGTCCCGTCAGGTTCTCGATGCGCATGAATCCCATCAGCGCGCCGCGCGAGACCATCGGGATGAAGGTGCAGCCCTGGACGCCCTCGGCCTGCAGGCGCTCGCGGAGCGTCCCCGCGCCATCGGGCAACGCATCGACGCGCGGGAGGTGCACCTTCTCGAACTTCGCGAGCCGCTCGCCGAGCCACGGGGTCTGGGCCAGATCCCACTCGGGCTCGGTCGGACGTCCGCAGGAATCGCTGGTGGTCCACGCCTGCATGCACTCGAAGCGCTGACCATCGGGGTTGCCCAGCCAGATGCTCGTGCGATCGGCGGGCAGACGTTCACCGCAAGCCTCCAGCGCTTGCTGGGCCCCTTGCTCCGCCTGTTCCGGAGGAAGGTCCACGAATGCCGCGGAAAGCGTGGCGATGACGTCTTGGAGCATGTCCGGATCCGCTACACCGCTTCGGGCAGCAGAGCAGCCCGCCGCCATCGCAACGCCAGGCGCGAGGGTCGAGCAGGGACGTGGGGTCTTGCCCCGGACTCTGCGATGTCCAATTCCCTGCCCCTCCGCCACGCCCACGCGCCCTGTCCAGATGCGACCCCCGCCCCGGACCCCCATCCATTCGTCGATCCGGAGCAGGGGCTTTAATGAGAGTGGAAAAGTTGCGCGTCGATGAATACGCACCTCCCCGGCAGCGGCTGGGGGGAAGGCCCGCCGACCACGCTCGATTCGCTCCACGGGCCGCCACCGGCTCGACGCGATCGCAGCACGAGAAAGGGCCGCCCTGCACGCGAGGTGCGAGGCGGCCCTTCGGCGACTCCGGCTCGGGCTCCGGATTCCCGGAGTGGGTGATTCGGCCCTGCCCTCAGGCGATCAAGGCTCGACCAGTCCGGCGCGAATGGCGAAGCGCACCAGTCCGCTCACCTTGTGGATGTCGAGCTTCTCCATGAGGTTGGACCGGTGCGAATCGATGGTCTTGAGCGAGACGCCGAGCATGTTGGCGATCTCCTTGCTCGAGAGCCCCTCGGCGATCAGCTGCAGCACCTCGCGCTCGCGATCCGTCAGCACCGACACGCCGCTCGGTGTCGAATCCCCGGGCTGCGCGATGGCGTCCACCACCTGCTGAGTGATCGCAGGAGACAGGTACGAGGCGCCGGCGCAGACCGCGTCGATGGCCTGCAGCAGATCGGACGGAGCCGAGTTCTTCACGATGTAGCCCGCCGCGCCGGCGCGCAGCACCTCCTCGACGTAGGTGCGGCTCTCGTGCATCGAGAGCACGAGGATCTTGGCGTTCGAGCCCTTCTTGCCGATCCGGCGCGTGGCGTCGATCGGAGCGAACGAGGTGCACAGCCCGTTCGTGGATCTCGCGGCTGACGACGGCGACGGCGGCAACAACGACGACTTCGATCCGACGTTTCCGGACGGCCACGATTTCGG
>CAZQMY010000439.1:0-5089 GCA_964594405.1 uncultured Spirochaetaceae bacterium
GACGACCTCTTCGTACGCGACGACCGGCCCGTAGAAGCTGCGCACCAGGAAGTGGGCGTGGTTGCCGACGATCTCCTCCCGCCACGTCCGCTCGAAGCCGTTCATCACCGAGAGCACGGTCACGATCAGCCACACGCCGGCAGCCACAGCGCCGATGCAGATCAACGTGATCAGCGAGACGAAGACCTGCCTGCGCTCGGCCACCAGATAGCGAGTGGCGAGGAACCACTCCGCGCTCCCGCGCGCCTCGAGGAAGCCCGCCAACGCGAGCGGGAGCAGGCCGAAGAGCAGGCCCGCGAGCAGCACGCCCAGCAGCGCGCCGCCCGCCGCTCCGACGGCGTCCGGCGGGAGAGACGCGGGCAGCAGCGCCGCGCAGGCCGCGAGGCTGAGGAGCGCGGCGAGACCGGGACCTCGGCTGAGGGCGGCGCCGCGCGCGCCCACCGGTGCTCGCCAGGCGTGCCACAGCAGAACCACCGCGACGACGCCGAGCGGTCCGAGCACGCCGAGGAGTGACTCGAGACCGACGGCCACGAGCCCGACGCCCGCGCAGAGGACGACCACCGCCGCCAGGCCGACCACGCGCTCCGCACGCCGCACACCGAGAGCCACCAGCGTCATCGCCACCGCACAGAGCGGGGCGATCAAGCGAAGCTCGTCGAGCCAGGCGCTCACCCACTGCGACCAGCTCGCCAGCGCGAGATCCGGCACGCGCAGCCGAGCCGCAACCGCAGCGGCCGCGGCGCTCAATCCCACGCCCGTGATCCCTCGCCACCCGATGCGCGTGCTGGAGCGCGCGAAGCGCTCGAGGACCACCACCGCGGCGCCGCAGTAGACGGTGCCGAGCACGGCGACGGCGAGGATCAGCGCCGCGATGATGAGGATCGAGAGGCCTCCGCCGACGGCCTCGATGGGTCGCCATAGCGACAGCAGCTGCTCCATTCACGCTCCCCGATGCGCATCGCACGGCTGACCGATGCGTGGCAAGACTACGAAGGCTACCGGCGCAGGCCTCCGTTTACCAAGCTCGATCGTCCGCCCTGGATGGCCCCAGATGACTTCCGCCCCCGCCGATCGAGGCTCCGACTTCCGTGCCACCGCAGACGAGCGGGCGCGCTTCGAGCGCGATGGCTTCTTCTATCGCGAAGGCGTCTTCTCCCAGGCAGAGCTCGAACAGATCCGCATCGGCGTCGAAAACGTCCACGCGCTGATCGTCGAGACCGCCGATCGCGAGGTCGACGCCGAGATCACCCAGATCGACAATCAGAGGTACCAGGACGTTCTGGGGTCGACCATCAAGTGGGAGTGGAACGATTCGCTCCGCGCCGTTCGCAGCATGGAGCCCACCTGCCACCTGGACGAGCGCCTCGACGGCCTGATCGACGACCCGCGCATCTGGCAGCCCTGCGCGAGCATCATCGGCAGCGACCGGCTGTCGATCTTCAGCGACAAGCTGAATGTCAAGCGACCGGGCGGCGCTCCATTTCCCTGGCATCAGGAGGGCCCCTACTGGGCCTACGGGGCGGAGGATCTGGAGCACATCGTGACGGCGCTGATCTGCGTGGATGAAGGCAGCAAGGAGAATGGCTGCTTCTCGCTGATTCCCGGCACCCACAAGCTGGGCCACCTGGCGGGGCTCGGCGATCGGGGCACCCTTGGCCGGCTGTACACCGACGTCTCCGGCATCGACACGCCGCCCTTCGCCGCCGAGCTCCCTGCCGGATCGGTGCTCTGGTTCCACTACAACGTGGTGCACGGCTCACAGACCAATCGCAGCCAGGAGGACCGCCGGATCTTCCTGCTCGCCTACCAGCCTGCAGGCCTCCACCGCTGGAATCGCGACGACGTGCGCGACGTCGTCCATCGTTAGGCCCACGGCCACGACCGCGGCAGAGGGACCGCGCGCACGCACGGCTGTGACCGAGGGGCGGGCGCGAGTCCCCGCACACTTGGGCCCCTTGGGGGGCGTGTCAATCTTCGCGTGGATTCGACTTCGATCTTGTCATCTGAGCGCCGAAGAGAGAGATCTAGCGCTAGTTAGTCTACGAAGAGGTCGAACGGAGGCCCAACGCGTGACCGCCGCCCCCGAGCAAACGCGCCGCAGCGCCCCCGCCCGCCGCCGCGGCGGCAGCGGCAGCGGCGGAGAGACCGAGGAGCGCATCCTCGACGCCGCCGAGGCCTGCTTCGCCCGCAAGGGCTACGCGGGCACCACCCTGCGCGATGTCGCGGACGCCGTCGGGATCAGGATCCCGAGCCTCTACAACCACTTCTCCAGCAAAGAGAACCTCTACCGCGCCGTCCTCGAGCGCGGCATCGCCCCGATCATGGAGGCGCTCGGCCGCTTCGTGGCCGAGGAGCCGGTCCGGCCCGGCGCGATCCCGCGCGTGATCCTGAGCGAGCTGGCCGCGCGCCCCAACATCCCGAAGCTCGTGCAGTACGAGCTGCTCAGTGGCGGCGATCAGCTGGCCAACCTCGTTCAGCGCTTCATGACGCCCGCGGTCGCGCAGGGCCTCTCGCTCCTGCAGTCCGGCCCGGCCGCCCGGGGCTGGAAGCCCGAGGAGCTGCCCATGCTCCTGATCGCCTTCTACAACATGACCATGGGCCACTTCACCACCGGCCCCCTCTACGAGCTGCTCTGCGGCGACGACCCGCTCGCGCCCGAGACCATCGAGCGTCAGGCCCGCTTCTTCGATCGCGTGGTCGACCTGCTCGCCGCCGGCAGCGAGGAGCCCGACGAGGGATCGTGACCCAGCCAGGCCGGCCCCCCGTCGACAGTGGCGACGACCCGCCCGACCCGATCATCCCATTCTTCTCAAGGAGCTACGCGAACATGGACCTGACCAACGAATACATCCAGTCCGAGAACTGGACGCCAGACCTCTTCGATCAGCTGCGCCACATCCGCGAGACCGATCCGGTCTTCTGGTCGGAGAAGGATCGATGCTGGATCATCACCCGCTTCGAGGACGTCTGCACCGTCTCGAAGAACCAGGAGGTCTTCACGTCGGCCGAGGGCGTCCGCCCGAACAACCCGGCGCGACTCGGCCTCATCGACGAGGGCGAGCCGCGACACGGCAAGCTGCGCAAGCTCATCAACAAGGGCTTCACGCCGCGCATGGTGAACAAGCTCGAGGTCGTCTTCCGCGACATCGCCCGGGAGGCCATCGACGCGGTGGCATCCAAGGGCGAGTGCGACTTCGTCGAGGACATCGCCGTCCCGCTGCCGCTGATCCTGATCGCCGAGATGATCGGTATCCGCAAAGAGGACCGGAAGGACTTCCATCGCTGGAGCGACGCGATGATCGCCGGCGACGGCAATACGGACAAGCCGGAGATCATGGCCAGGGCCGCGGCGGCGTTCATGGAGTACTCGAGCTACGTCGGCGAGATCATCGCCGACCGCCGCAAGGAGCCGAAGGACGATTTGACCAGCATCCTCGTCACCGCCGACGAGGAGGGCATCCTGGGTCGCTTCGATCGCACCGAGTACGCGAGCGGCATCGAGACCCCGGAGCAGCTCGAGCGCGCCAACAGCGAGCTCATCATGCTGATGGTGATCCTGCTCGTGGCCGGCAACGAGACCACTCGCAACGGCATCTCGGGCGGCATGCAGCTGCTGATCGAGAATCCCGAGGCTCGGCAGCGGCTGATCGACGACCCGTCCTTGATCCCGCAGGCCGTCGAGGAGATGGTGCGCCTGACCTCACCGGTCCGGAGCTTCTCCCGCACGGTCACCCGAGACACCGAGCTCCGCGGCAAGCGGCTCAAGAAGGGTGACATCGTCCTCATGGTCTACCCCATGGCCAACACCGATCCGCGCGAATTCGAGAACCCCGACGTCTTCGACATCGACCGACACCCCCACCACGTCGCCTTCGGCATCGGCAGTCACTTCTGCCTGGGCGCCAACCTCGCGCGCATGGAGATGCGGGTGGCCTTCGAAGAGCTGCTGCGGCGCCTCCCCGACATGGAGTACAGCGACGGGGGCCCGCGCTTCGTTCCCTCCGGACTCGTGCGCACCTGCGCCGAGATGAAGGTGAAGTTCACGCCGGAGGCCTGATGGGTTCGGGCCATCTCCCGGAGCGTCGGCTCAGTCGTCGCTCCGGGGCGGCGCCCGGTAGCTGCTGGCCTGCGACCAGTCGAGCAGCTCTCGCAGCGCCACCGAGCACATCGCGAAGTCCGGCTTGCCCCCGCCGTGCAGCTCGGAGAGCATCTGCGACCAGCGCTGGGCGCAGCCCGAGAAGCGCGACTGCCAGCGGGCCACCACGGTGGTGGCCGCCTCCCCCGGCTCCGCGAGTCCGAGCACGCTCACCGTCAGCGCACGCTGCTGCCAGTCCAGATCGTCCAGCGCCGCCTCCCGTGCCAGGGCCTGCCAGTGCGTGTCCACGTGCAGCGCGAAGACCTGCTCGAAGAACCAGGCGAGCTCCAGGGACTCGCCGAGCTCGAAGTAGACGTCCGCCACGCGAGAGAGCGGCTCCGCGGCCTGCTCGGCGGCCTCCACCAGGCCGAAGGCCACGTGGAGATCGCGGGATCCCGCCAGGCGGACCGCCAGCGCCTCCGGGCAGCCCTGCTCGACCATCTCGCGATAGCGATCCTGCCAGCGCGCCTTGCGCGCCCCGCGGAGCGCCATGGGTAGACCGCGCGCCACCTCGCCCACCAGGCCCTGGAAGCGCTCGATCTCCTCCGCCGGCGTGAAGCCGCCACGACGATTGCGCAGGACCCAGCGGGTGCCCCGGCGCATCAGCCGACACAGATCGGAGATCCACCCGAGCTGCACCGAGGCCGGCACGCGATGGTCCAGCGCCTCGATCTCGTCCCAGAGGCTCGAGAGGTCGAAGATCTCACGCGCCGCGAAGTAGGCGCGCGCGACCTGGCCGGTGCTCGCGCCCGTGGACTCCTGGAGGCGATCCACGAACGTGAAGCCGACGCGGTTCACGATGTCGCCGGCGAGCTGGGTGGCGAGGATCTCGCCGCGCAGCCGGTGGCTCTTCATCTGCTCACCGAAGCGGCGGGAGAGTTGCTCGGGAAAGGCCCTTCCGATCATCTCGCAGAGGCCGGGCTCGTCCGGTGCGAGCTCCCTGGAGCGCGCCTC
>CAZQMY010000440.1:0-5024 GCA_964594405.1 uncultured Spirochaetaceae bacterium
TCCCGCGTGCGTTTCAAGCTGCAATCACTCTGGATCTCATCGGACAGCGTCGGTTCAGATTGAGATGAATCTTGGAATCGCGAGCGCCCGGGCGAATCCCCGGTGCGGGGTCGAAGGACGGGCGCGCTCAAGACAGCCCCTCGACCACCCGAAACCCTGCTCGAATCGGAGCGCAATCTTCGCGGGTGAGCGCAATCCCGGCGCCTGCTCCCGGACCGGAAGGCGCGCCGACCGGGAGGAGGCCGGGCAGAGTCCGGATGTCCAATCTCAAGCGAACGCCCCAGATCCGCCCCGGATCCGAGCTCTTCCTCCGGCCCGAGGGCAGCGAGCGCAGCGGCATGATCTCGGTGTTGGTGGACAGCTGCGAGGTCGAGCTGATCTGGTGCAAGGGCAGCTGCGCGCCTCTGCGCGCCGGGGACCTGGCGCTGCTCGAGCGCCCGGTGGCCGGCGACGCCCGCTACGTCACCACCGCCGAGATCGAGGTGGACTCGCCCTCGCGCTTCGCGATCCGGATCGCTTCGGACTGGCAGCGTTCGCAGCAGCGCGAGTTCGTCCGCATCAGCACGCACAACATCGCGCTGGCAATCGAGCGCCTCGAGCGGCCGGCCGGCCGGCCGGCGCCACGTCGCGGGGGCAGACCGCGGCGGCGCCGGGCTACGGCGAGCGAGCCCGCACCGCTCGCGCGCCTCGAGATGCTCGATCTGTCCGCCGGCGGGCTGCGCTTCGCCTCCAAGCAGCCATTCTCGCTGGAAGAGCAGATCCGCTGCCACTTCGAGCTGCCCGAGACCGGTGCGTTCGATCTGCTGGCCAGGATCGTCCGCATCGAGCGCAAGACACCCGGCTACGAGGGGAGTCGATGGTACGCCGCCGAGTTCTCGAAGCTGGGTGATCCGCAACGCTCGGCGCTGCTTCGCTGGGTCTTCCAGGAGCAGCTGCGACGGCATCGCGAGTTCAAGCGCGGGTGAGCCCGGCTAACCCTCCCGCCCATCCTGCCCACCCCGCCCTTCTCGGGCCCTCACCAGCGTCGCGAAGCGCTCGAGCAGGATCCGGCCGTGGTCGGAGTCACGGAGGCCCGCACGCAGCGCGTCGGGGTCCAGCCCTTCCGCGAGGATGTCCGCCGTGCGGCCGTCGATGTAGCCTCGTGTGATCTCAGCATCGAACTCGGGATGGAACTGCACGCCCCAGGCGTGCTCGCCCACTCGGAAGGCGTGATTCCCGTCCAGATCGCTCCGCCCCCTGCGCTCGGCGCCCGGGGGCAGCTCGATCACCGACTCTACGTGCGTGGTCTGAACGGTGAGCGTGTCGGGCAGCCCTGCGAAGAGGGGATCACCTTCGGCTCGCTCGAGGCGCACCTCCACGGTCCCGACCTCCCGCCCCTTCGGATTCGGCCCGACCTGCCCGCCGAGACCATGCGCGAGCAGCTGATGTCCGTAGCAGACGCCGAGCACGGGCAGCTCGGCTCGAACCGTGGCGGCCAGCCAGTGGGCGGCGGCCTCGCTCCAGGGCTCGCGGTCGCTCACCATGGCGGGCGACCCTGTCACGACGACGCCGGCCACCTCATCCGGGCCCGGGAGCCCTTCACCCAGCTGTACGTTCGCCACGCGCGTCGGCCCGGCGGCGGGACCCAGGCCCTCCACGAACCAGGCTTCGAAGTCGCCACGGCGCACGGCGATCGCCTCGAGCGTACTGCCCGTCTTCACGATCAGGATCGGCTTCACCCGAGCCCCAGCGCATGGCGCGCACGATGCGCGGAGAAGACGTGATGCATGGCGATGCCGCTGGCGGTGGAGACGTTGAGCGAGTCGAAGCCCGGCGCCATCTCGATACGCACCACATCATCGCAGACCGACCGGGCGGCCTCGCTGATGCCTGCACCCTCGGTCCCGAAGAGCAGCGCCAGCTTCTCGGGCGGCGGGGGCGCCTCCGCGATCTCCGCGGGCACGAGCGGCCGGCCCCGCGGATCCAGCGCCCAGATCACGAAGCCGGCGGCCCCGAGCTCTGTGAGGGCAGGCGCGGGCCAGGCACCGAGTCGCGCGAAGGGAACGCAGAAGCTCGCCCCCATCGACGTGCGCACGGCCTTGCGATAGAGGGGATCACAGCACTGCGGGCACAGGAGCACGGCGTCGACGCCGAAGGCCATCGCGTTGCGGAAGATGCCGCCCACGTTGTCGTGGTTGGTGAGCGCCTCGAGCAGCACGAGTCGCGCGGGGCCGGGCCGCTTCGCGATCGCCCGGGCGAGCTGCAGGGCGCCCGCATCGTCGTCGGCGCGCCCGGGCCGGGGCGCCACCGCGAGACAGCCGCGATGGAGATCGAAGCCGACGATCTGCCGCAGCAGATCGCGCGACGCGACGTAGATCGGGACCTGGCCGCCCAACGCGGCGAGCTCGCGCTCCATCGCACGAAGGGCGGGCATCGTCATCAGCAACGACTCGGGCCGCGGGTCGCCGCACGCCACCAGCCGCCGGACGTTCCCGCGCCCCTCGACGATGAAGCGCCCCTCGATCCGGCGCAGGTCGGCGTCCTTCAGGTTCCGGTAGAAGGCCACCCTCGAATCGTCGAGGGACTCGATCTCGATGGGCTGCAACACCCCGCCGAGTGTACCGGGGCCACGCGGGCCCGGGGCGACGCGCCGGGGCATGCGGTGATCGCGAGGGCCCCGTCTCAGGAGCCCGGCTGCAGCAGGGCGCTTCTGCGAAGCGCTGACTTCGACGCCGAGCTTCCGCGACGGGGCACTAGTGCATGATCGCTCCGGCGCTGAGCACGAGCTTTCGCGCGCTGGCGGGCAGGCTCCCGAGCGCGACGCGCCGGCCGCGGAGGCGAGCGATCAGCGCCTTTGCACCATCGCCGCCCGACAGGGTCTCCGAGCGGCCGCGGATTTCGAGATGAATCGCGCCCGCGGGCTCCATCCGGCCGGTCACGGTCGCCAGGACCTCGGGGCCCACCTCGCGAGGCACGAAGGGAAAGCGGACGTCCACACCCGGGACGGCGGATCGAACGATCTGGAGCCGGGTCTGCTCCTGCCAGCGCTGATCCCGCAGGTCGCCGCGGCCGTGGCCGATCATCTCGCCGGAGATCGCGGCGTCGGTGGTCGGCTCGCTGGTCAGCAGGGCGTAGCTGGTCGACAAGCCCCGCGCGCCCCGCTCGATCACCACGTAGCCGCTCATCCTGAGCGGCTCTTCTCCGCTCGACGAGGGCCCCTCGCCCTCTACGCGGTAGACGCCCTCCGGCGACTCCGAGTGCAGCCGGTCGACCGCGAAGCCCTGACCCTCGGTCACCGAGCCGCGTCCCGAGATCTCCGACTTCGTCGACCCCGCACATCCGACGCCGAGCGCGAGTGCGATCAGCATCGTCCAGGAAAAGAACCGTGAATCGATCATGTTGCGTTCTCCCTTCGTGGTCGGACGGCTCCTGCCGGCCGATGAAGGAGAGCATCTCGGGGCCTCTCTGGAGGCGTCATGGGGTGTTCCCCGGAACCGCAGAACGTTTTTTGATTCTGCACCCGAAAGATCACGGCGATCGATGATGAGAAGAGGCTTGTAGAGGCCGGGGCCCGTTCTCGTGACCCATCCGATTGCGCAGCGATGACACACGCCCGATCGGGCCATCATCGGCCCGTTCCACGCAGCGCCGCGCAAGCCCGCTCCCGCGCCGAGCACAGCACCTCTTCGGCCAGGGCCGAATCGCCGACGCCGCGCGCCACCGCGATCCCGCCGACGCAGAGCACCACCGCGGCGAGCGCCCGCTCGCGACGCTCGTCGGCCGCCAGCGAATCGGGCAGATGCGCCTCGAGCTCGTCGGCCAGCTCGTGGATGCGTCGGGCGTAGGCGGCCTTCACGGGACGACCGGTGCGGGCCACGTCCTGGGTGAGGGTCGCGAGGGTGCAGCCGCGCGCGATCTTCTCGCGGTGGGCGGGATCCAGATATGCGCAGATCACCGCGCACGCGCCCTCGCAGTCTGCGGGCGCGCCTCTTTCGCCTGCCTCGCGCGCCTCGCGCAGTCGACGGACGAAGTCGGTGCCCCGATCGACCACCGCGGCGAAGAGCGCCTCCTTCGATCGAAAGTACGCGTAGAAGGCGCCCCGCGTGAGGCCGGCGGCGGCCATGATCCGATCGATCCCCACCCCCCGATAGCCGTGGCGCCGGAAGAGCCCGGCCGCCTGATCGAGGATGCGATCGCGCGTCTGCTCCTTGTGCTCCGGGGCGTACCTCATGGTATGATGAATAACATACCATAGCCGCAGGGCCGACCCGACTCGCCGGCCGGCACCGCCAGCCCACGGAAGGCCAGGCCCCGGAAGAGAGGAAGCGCCGATGACCGAGCCCCCGTCGACCGAGCCGACGCTCCACCAGTTCCAGGCCTCCCACTACAACGAGAAGGCCCGCTGGGTGCTCGACCTCAAGGGCGTTCCGCATCGCCGGATCTCATTGCTGCCCGGTCCGCACATGCCGCACATGAAGCGGCTGACGGGCAAGTCGCAGACACCGGCCCTGGTCTGCGGCGATCGGGTGATCGCGGGCTCGACGGAGATCGTGCTCTTCGTCGACGAGCGTCATCCGGACCCGCCGCTCCTGCCCGAAGATCCGGAAGAGTGCGATCGCGCCATGGCCTGGGTGCGCGAGTTCGACGAGGAGGTCGGGCCGGCGATTCGCGTCGCCAAGTTCTTCGAGCTGATGGAGGCAGACTACGTCATCGCCACCTTCTGCAACGATCGCTCGTCGATGGCCCGACTCGGCTACAAGTTGATCTTCCCCGTGGTGCGCGCGGTGATGACGCAGAGCATGCAGATCGACGCGGCCAACGCCGCCCGCGGCCGCGAGCGCACTGCGCGCGCCTTCGACGCGGTCGCCAAGGCAGCAGAGCCCACCGGCTACCTCGTCGGCGATCGCTTCAGCATCGCCGATCTATGCTGCGCCGCGCTGCTGATGCCGGCGCTCGACCTGTCCGATGTCGGCGGACCCGCGGTCACCGGCGCCCCGGCCGAGCAGGCCTGGAACGCGCGCTGGTCCGATCATGCGGGTGCCCGC
>CAZQMY010000441.1:0-5014 GCA_964594405.1 uncultured Spirochaetaceae bacterium
GAGGTGGCGGTCCCGAAGCTCGCCCCCCAGTTCTCGCCGCAGCTGCTGCGCGCGCTCGCGAACCGCGGCTTCGTGCGGATCGAGACCCGCGAGACACCGCGCGACGTGCTGGGCGACCCCGAGCCCGACCGCGCCGTCACGCTGACCTCGGATCAGGCCGCCGCCGAGAAGCCCATCGGGGAGTCGATCCGCGGTCGGCGCGCCGATCCGTTCCTGCTCCACGGCGTGACGGGCAGCGGCAAGACCGAGATCTACCTGCGCGCCGTGGGCGAGGCGCTGCGTCTGGGCCGCCAGGCCCTGGTGCTCGTGCCGGAGATCACCCTCACGCATCAGATCGTGGCGCGGCTGCGCGCGCGCTTCGGCGATGCGCTGGCCGTGCTGCACAGCGGACTCAAGCCCGCCGAGCGCCTCGAGCAGTGGCAGCGGCTGCGCGCGGGCGACACGCCCATCGCGGTGGGCGCGCGCAGCGCGCTCTTCGCGCCCATCGAGCAGCTCGGCGTGATCATCATCGACGAGGAGCACGACACCGCGTACAAGAACGAGGAGGGCTTCCGCTACCACGCCCGCGACCTCGCCATGCGCCGGGCGCGCGCCGCCGGCTGTCCGCTGATCCTCGGCTCCGCGACGCCCGCCCTCGAGACCCGCCATCGCGCCGAGCGCGGCGAGATCGAGCGCCTGGTGCTCGAGCGGCGGATCGGCGGGCGTCCCCTGCCGCGGGTCGAGATCATCGACCTCGAGGCCGAGAAGCGGAAGAAGGCGCGGGGCAGCAAGCTGATCCTCACCCGCCCCCTGCGCGCGGCCCTGCAGCAGAACCTCGCCGAGGGCGGACAGAGCATGCTCTTCCTCAATCGCCGAGGCTTCTCGACGCAGATCTTCTGCTTCGACTGCGGCTTCGCCGAGCGTTGCCAGGCGTGCGACGTGGCGCTCGTCTATCACGCCGCCGACCACTGCCTGCGCTGCCACTACTGCGAGTACACCAAGCCACCGCCGGAACGCTGCGGGGGCTGCGGCGACGCCGACACCGCGCTGCTCGGCACGGGCACCGAGCGCCTCGAGGAGGAGGTACGCGCCATCCTCCCCGAAGCGCGCGTCGCGCGTCTCGATCGTGACACCGCAGCGCGTCGCGGCACCATCGAGGGCGTGCTCGCCGGGCTTCGCGATGGTCGGCTCGACATCCTGATCGGCACGCAGATGATCGCCAAGGGGCACGACTTCCCCGGCGTGCGCCTGGTGGGGGTGATCGCCGCCGACCTCGGGCTGCACATGCCCGACTTCCGGGCCGCCGAACGCACCTTCCAGCTGCTCACGCAGGTGGCCGGCCGCGCCGGCCGGGCCACGCATCCCGGGCGCGTGCTGCTGCAGACCTTCGTCCCCGAGCACTACGCCGTCGCGCCGGTGCGCCGCCACGACTACGAGCGCTTCTACCGCACCGAGCTCGAGCACCGGGCGGCGCTCGGCTATCCGCCCTTCGGCCAGCTGACGCACGTCGTGGTCTCGGGCGAGGAGGAGGAGGCCACGCGCGCGGGCGCCCGGGTCCTCGCGGAGAGCACCCGCGCGCGCATCGGGGCGCGCGACTGTCAGCTGCTCGGGCCCGCACCGGCGCCGCTCCCACGGCTCCGCGGCCGACATCGCCAGCAGCTCGTGCTCAAGGGCCGGGACGCGGACGCGGTCCGCGAGCTCTCGGCCCACCTCGCGACGGCGGCGCGGCAGCTGCCGCGGGGATTGGCGGGCTCGGTGGACGTGAATCCCGTCAACATGCTATAAACGAATTTTTCCGTTGCTGGGCAAGGGCTTAGCTGACCCGGCCGCCGGGTGGGGCCGGCGCAGGCTACGGTCCGTCCAGGTGACCTCTGCGGAGCGTGCGGGTGCGAACACGGCCGCCACGCCTCCCGGACCGGCGCCCGGAACTGACCTGAACTGATGGAGAGAGTCGATCATGGCGCTCCGCGAAGTACTCCAGTTTCCCGATCCGCGCCTCAAGGAGGTCTCCGAGCCCATCGAGGAGATCACCGACGAGATTCGCGAGCTGGCTCGGGACATGTGCGACGTGATGTACGACGAGCCCGGCATCGGCCTGGCCGCGCCGCAGGTGGGCGCGCAGATCCGTATGTTCGTGATCGATACCGACTGGAGTGAAGAGGGGGCGACGCGCAACCCCACGGTCTTCGTCAATCCCGAGTTCACGCGCAAGGAGGGGAAGATCGTCTGGGAGGAGGGCTGCCTCTCGGTACCCGACTACACGGCCGACGTCGAGCGCGCGGAATCCGTGACCATCCGGGGGCTCGACCTCGAGGGCAAGGAGATCATCGAGGAGGCCACCGGCCTTCGCGCGGTCTGCATGCAGCACGAGTACGACCATCTGGACGGAATCCTCTTCATCGATCGCATCAGCCGCCTCAAGCGCAACATGTACGTGAAGAAGCGCAAGAAGCAGCTCGCCGCCGAGCAGGACTGAGAGCCCGCCTGCTTGGACGAGAGTGAAACCCATCGCGGCGAGCGCCCCGTCCTGCGCGTCGCCTTCTTCGGCACGCCCGACGTCGCGGTGCCCACCCTGCGGCGTCTCATCGACGGTCCCGACGAGCTGGTGGTGGTGGTGAGCCAGCCGGATCGTGGCCGTGGACGTGGTCGCAAGCGCTCTCCCTCACCCGTCTCGCAGCTGGCCCTGGATGCGGGGCTCGAGCTGCTCCGCCCCGAGAAGGTCGGTGACGCGGCCACCGTCGAGGCGCTGCACGCCGCCCGCCCGGACATCGGGGTCGTGGTCGCCTTCGGGCAGTTCATTCCGAAGCAGGTCCGCCAGCTGCCGAGGCTCGGCTACCTCATCAACGCCCACGCCAGCCTGCTTCCGCTCTACCGCGGCGCCTCACCCATCGCACAGGCCATCCTCGACGGGCAGCCGGAGACGGGCATCAGCGTGATGCGCGTCGAGAAGGAGATGGACAGCGGCGCCGTCGCCCTGGTCAGGCGCACGCCGATCCGCGAAGGCGAGAACACCGCCGAGCTGACGGAGCGCCTCTCGTGGCTCGCCGCCGACGCCATCGCGGACGCGCTGGACGAGATCGCGCGAGGGCGGGTGCAGTGGACCGAGCAGGACCATGCGGCCGCAACCGTCGCGCCGAAGCTGCAGAAGAGCGACGGCCGGCTCGACTGGTCGCTGCCCACGCGCGTGCTGATCCAGCGCATCCACGGCCTCGCGCCCAGGCCGGGCGCCTACACGGTGCTGCCCGGAGACGGCGCCGACGAGCCCGAGACGCTGCGGATCCTGCGCGCCGAGGCGCCCGGCGCCGACTACGCGCCCGAGGCGCCGGGCACCATGCGCGTCGGCAAGGACGGCGGCGAGCCGCCGCTGCGCATCGCCACCGGCGACGGCTGGCTCGTGCCCACCGAGGTTCAGCGCGCCGGAGGCCGCGCCATGGAAACCGACGCCTTCCTGCGCGGGCAGCCGCTCGAGGATGGCACGCGCCTCGGCGAAGGAGCCGCGAGCAATGGGTGACGAGCCGCGCAAGCGAAGACAGAGGCAGGGCGGCGGCGGCAATCTGCGTCGCCAGGGCGCGGGCCCCACCCTGGCCCGACTGACGGCCTCGCGCGTGCTCGAGCGCGTGGAGCGCATCGGCGCCTACGCGGACCTCGCCCTCAGCCAATCCCTCGCGCAGAGCAACCTCTCCGGGGCCGACCGCCGCCTGTGCACCGAGCTCGTGTACGGCACTCTCCGCTGGCGCGGGCGCCTGGACTACATGCTCTCGCAGTACATCGATCGCGGATTCTCGGAGGTGGAGCCGCTGATCCTGACGACCCTGCGCATCGGCGCCTATCAGCTGGTCTTCTCCGATCGCATTCCGGCGACGGCCGCGGTGGACGAAGCGGTGCGCTGTACCCGCGCGCTCGGCGCCGACCGCGCCGCGGGCTTCGTGAACGCGGTGCTCCGCAGACTCGCCACGGAGAAGGATCGGATCGAGCTGCCTACGCTGGAGCGGGATCCGCTCGCCCATCTCCAGCACGCTCTCTCGCTGCCGGAGTGGATCGCCCAGCGCTGGCTCGACGACTTCGGTCCGACCGGGGCCGCCGAGCTGGCGCGCGCCAGCAACGATCCGCCGCCGCATACCATCCGCGTCAATCGCGTCCGCACCCACCGCGAGAAGCTGCTGGTCGAGCTCTCGGTGCGCCATCCCGACGCCGCGCCATGTCGCTTCGCGCCCGATGGCCTGGTGCTCGGCCGCAAGGGCAATCCGAGCGAGGATCCGGCCTTCATGGCGGGCGCGTACACCGTGCAGGACGAGGCCTCACAGCTGGTCGTCGACATCCTCGATCCCCGGCCCGGCGATCGCGTGCTGGACGTCTGTGCGGCGCCCGGCACCAAGACCACCGCCATCGCCGAGCGTCTGGGGGGCCAGGGCAGCGTGCTCGCCCTCGACAAGCACCCGCGCCGACTCGGCCTCGTGGCGCGCGCCGCCCGGCGCCTGGGCCTGGGCGGCATCGCCACCATGACCCGCGACGCACGGCGCCCGCTGCTCGATCTGCCCACCGGCCCGGGCGAACCGGCACCAGAGGGGGGCGCGCGCTTCGATCGGGTGCTCGTGGACGCACCCTGCTCCGGCCTGGGCTCCCTGCGCCGCAACCCCGACGCGCGCTGGCGGGTGGGCCCGGAAGACCCGGCCCGGCTCGCCGAGGTGCAGTTCGAGATCCTGCAGAACGCGGCGGCGGTGGTCGCCGAGGGCGGCGTGCTCACCTATAGCACCTGTACCATCCTCCGGGAGGAGAACGAGCAGAACGTCGAGCGCTTGCTCGAGCACGCGCCGGGATTCCGGCTGGCCGCACGCAGCGAGCTGCCCGAACACCTCACCGAGCTGATCGACGAGATCGGCCAGATGCACTGCTACCCCCACCTGCACGACTGCGACGGCTTCTTCGCCGCGCGCTTCGTGCGCGTGAACTGATCGCCATCGCCATCGCCAACGCCGAGCGGGCCGACCCCGGCCCCGCGCGCCACCGGCGCACACAGGAGCCGCCAACCCCCCAC
>CAZQMY010000442.1:0-4957 GCA_964594405.1 uncultured Spirochaetaceae bacterium
GCTGTGCGGCGTGGTGCTTCTCGATCCGCCGTCGTTCGCGCTCCTGCCGCCGCCGTTGCGCGCGCGTTACGAACAGCCAGCGGACCGGGGAAAAGAGAAAACCGAGCAGGCTGCGCCAGGTCGCGAGCACGCTTCGGAAGAGGATGTCCTCGGGCGAGCGCGCCCCATAGAGGAGCGTGACCCGGCCGAAGTCGTCGCGAAAGCTCTCCATGTGCTCGAGTACGGGCTTGAGCGGCGCGAGGCCGATCCCGCCGGCCATCACGACGACGTCGCGACCGCGCGCCCGGTCCAGGGGCCAGCCCTGCCCGAAGGGGCCGCGGACGCCGATGACATCACCCGGCGACAGGGCGCAGAGGGCGCGCGTCACGTTCCCAGCCTGGCGGATCGTGTGCGCGAAGACGCCGCGTGAGGTCACGATACTGCTCGCCGAGATCGGCGCCTCGCCGACGCCGAAGGCCCAGAGCATGTTGAATTGACCCGGAGCACACGGCGTCAGCGCGGCCTTGCCCTGAGGCTCGAGCAGCAGCGTGAACACGTCGTGCGTCTCGGTCCAGACGTCGCGGATGACGCAGGGCGTCGGGATCAGACGTTCAGCCGATCTCACCCGCACCCGCCCTGCTCCCGTAGACATCCAGCAGCTGTAGCCGGGTGGCTTGCAGCCGTTCGCTCATCACCCCGGCGAAGCGGCGCATGAACTCGTAGCCCATCTCGGGCGAAGCCTGACACTTGTCGCGCAGGCACGACGTGTCGAAGCGTACGGCGTGCGTGGTCTCGACCGCGCGCACGTCGAACATCCAGACGTGGGGCGGCAGGATCCACGCCCAGCCGATGATCGCGCCGTCGCCCAGTGTCTGGATCGTGCACGAGCCCGTGCCGGGCGCGTAGATCTCGATCGCCACGCAGCCGCGACGCACCGCAAGGAACTCGTTGCAGGGCTCTCCTTCCTGGGCGATGGATTCGCCCGGCCTGAAGACCATGTTGCGACCGCAGCCCGCGATCAGGTCGAGCCACTCCGGCCGCATGCCGTCGAAGAAGGGATGCTCTCTCAGCAGTGTGTCGATGCTCTTGATCTTCATGGCGACTCCTCGGACGACGTGGACTTCGGCGCGCCGGCTCGCAGGGCGGCGATCTCCTCCGTCAGGTCGATCCCGACCGGGCACCAGGCGATGCAGCGGCCACAGCCCACACATCCGGACGTCCCGAACTGCGTGTGCCAGGTGCCGACCTTGTGCGTGAGCCACTGTCGGTAGCGCGCGCGAGTGCTCGGCCTCACGTCTCCTCCATGCGTGTACGCATGATCTCCCGTGAAGCAAGAGTCCCAGTGGCGCCAGCGCTCGGTCCGCTCGCCCGTGAGGTCAGCGACGTCCTCGACCGTGTGGCAGAAGCAGGTCGGGCAGACCATGGTGCAGTTTGCGCAGGAGAGGCAGCGTTCGGCGACCTCGGCCCAACGCGGGTGCTCGAGGTTGCGCTCCAGGAGCTCGGGCAGCCCATCCTCGTCGAGTCGCCGCGTCATCTGGGACTCGGCCTGCCGGGTCGCGGCGGCCGCGCGAGCCCGCTCGGCGGGGGGCGCGGGCACCGCGTGGAGCTCGCCGAGCACCTCGCGCCCGCGCGGGCTTCCGGCCTCGAGGAGCAGCAGGTGCTCGCCCTCGCCCAGCAGCTCGGTGATCGCGAGGTCGAAGCCGCCCTCCGTCCGCGGGCCCGTCGAAGTCGACGAGCAGAAGCACGTGGCTGCGGCCTGCCCGCACTGCAGCGCCACGAGGAAGGCGTTCTCGCGCACCTGCGCGTACCAGGCGTCGACGTGGGGACCGTCGCGCAGCACGCGATCCTGCACCGCGATCGCCGCGATCTCGCAAGGACGAATGCCGATGAAGGCCAGCGGGGCTGGCTCGGACTCTTGCGGCTCGACCTCGAAGCCGGGCCCGGCCCGGCGAGCCGCGAAGAGGCGGAGGCGGGGCGGAAAGAGGTAGTGCTTCCACGAACGCGGCCCCAGGTTGTAGCCGAAGAGCGCCTGATCATCGCGAGGCGCCACCGCGTACTCGCCCGCTTCCTGGCGATCCGTGAGTCCGATCGGAAGATCCGCGGCCGAGTCGATCTCGTCGTAGACGATCGCGCCGTCCTGGAGGGTCGGGCCGATCGTGAGATAGCCCCGCGCCCGCAGCAGGCGGATCAGGGCATCGAGGGCGGCGGGCTCTGTCACCACCGCCTCGCTGTCGATGGCGATTCTGCTCACTCCAGAGTCCGACGAGCGCTCGCTCAATTGCGCGATCCCCTCCTCATCGAAGGGCGAGCCAGCAACCGACCCTTCGAGCCTGCCAAAGATGATAGTCGAGCGCCCGAGGCAGCATCCAAGGCAGCCGGGTGCCGAGGAAGCTGGCTCGGAGAACCGTCCATCGGCGGCGCTTTCGATCGGCGGTGCATCAGACGATCGATCTCCGCGTGTGGATCCCGCCCCGAACATCTTGTCTCGATCTCGAGGCGATGCGTCTCTTGTGGATCACGTGTAGCACTCCCGACACGCCCTGGAGGTCGGATCGCCCCGCAGTGTCGCCGACCCGACAGCGGATTCCTCGCAGCCGTGCTCTCCTGGACAGCCGAACGCCCGCGGCCGCTGCAGAGCGGCGTCGGTGAGGGGGGTGAAGGAGGGGTATGCCTGCTGGCCTGGACGCCGAGTCCCTCGAGCTCGCGATCGAGACGTTGCACGACTTCGCGAAGCAGCGACTCCCGGACGAGGTCCTGCTCGGCTGCGACGCGCGAGACGAGATGCCGATCGAGCTCGTGCGTGAGATGTGCGGACCGGAAGTGGGTCTGCAGCTGCTCTTCGTGCCCGAGGAATATGGCGGTATGGGCGGTGGCGCCTTCGACGTCTACCGCTTCTGCGAGGAGCTCGCGCGCATCGATCTCGGCATCGCGACGGGTCTGCTAGCGACCTTCCTGGGCAGTGACCCGATCCGCGTCGGCGGCACACCCGAGCAGCGCGCGACCTGGCTCGGCGCCATCGCCGAGCGCGGCGTGCTGATGGCCTACGGCGCGACGGAGCCCGAGGCGGGCAGCGACCTTGCGGCGCTGCGCACGACGGCGACGCCAGTGGAGGAGGGAGGCGAGGTCGTCGCCTATCTGCTCAACGGGCGAAAGCAGTGGATCAGCAACGGCGGCGTGGCCGAAGTCTGTACGATCCTCGCGAATGCGCCCGGCGGACCGAGCTGGTTCGTGGTCGAGCGGGAAGACGAGGGCTTCGCTGCGGAGAAGCCCGAGGACAAGCACGGGATCCGCGCCAGCAACACGGCCGCGCTCACCCTCGACGACGTGCGTGTGGCGCGTGATCGACTGGTGGGCGGCGTCGAGGGGCAGGGGCTCCAGCAGGCCCAGGCGGTCTTCGGCTACACGCGGCTGATGGTCGCGGCGTTCGGACTCGGGGCGGGCTGGGCGGCGCTCGACCGCGCGATCCCCTACTCCGAAGAGCGCATCCAGGCCGGGGGCCCGCTCTCCCAGAAGCAGGGCTATACCCACAAGCTCATCGTGCCCCACGCCGGCCACCTCGAGGCGGCGCGCGCCTATATCGAGGAGACGGCGGTTCGCCTCGATGCCGGCGAAGGCAGCCTCACCACCGAGGGGGCCATCGCCAAGTATCTGGCCAGCGAGGCGGGCAATCGGGCCGCGGACGCGGCCGTCCAGGCGCTCGGGGGCTACGGGTATACGCACGAATATGTCGTCGAGAAGATCCGCCGGGACGTGCGGATCACCACCATCTACGAGGGCACCTCGGAGATCATGGAGATGACGATCGCGCGCGATCGCTGGCAGCAGCACCTCAAGACGCGGGGTCGCTACTACCACGAGCGCGCCGACGAGCTCGAGGCCCTGCACGCGACGCATCCGGATTGTGGTGCGCACGGCGCCGCGTTGGCCGCTCGGGCGCTCGGCGAGGCCCTCGAGTGCGCGCGGGTCGCTCGCCTCACGCGCAACCAGCACCTGCTGCTGCGCATCGGCGAGTGGGTGACCTACGCGGAGTGCGCGGCCAGCCTGGCGCGCCGCGCGGCCGCTGCGGCCGACGGCAAGCTGCACCCGAAGGCGATGCGCCGCTTCCACGCACCCACCCTGGCGGCGCTGGCGCGGGTCTTCGCGCGCGATGCGGCGCTTCGCGTCGCCAGCGAGGCGGAGCGCTGGATCGTAGGGTCGGCGCCGTCCGGGAGCGCTGACGTGCCGACGCTTGCCCGCGCGCTCGGCAGCGAGGCCATCGCCGAGGCTCAGGCCGGGCAGATCGCCGACATGGACGCCATCGCCAACGCCCTGTACGGCTACAATCCGAGCTAGAACGACCACGAAAGCGAGTCATGGGAACCGAAGACGCCGCGCGCCGCGCCATCGCGATCGTCGGGATCGGGTCGATCCTTCCCGACGCACCTGACACACCGAGCTTCTGGCGCAACGTCGTCGAGGCCCGATACAGCATCAGCGAGGTCGATCCCGAGCGGTGGGATCCCGCGCGCTACTACGACCCCGACCCGTCCGCGCCAGACAAGACCTACTCGACCCTCGGTGGCTGGGTGCGGGACGGGCAGTGGGCCTGGGAGCCGATGTCGTGGCGACTCCCGGTGCCGCCGAAGGTCGCCGACGCCATGGACGTCGCGCAGAAGTGGGCGGTGGCCTGTGCGCGCTCGGCGCTCCTCGACTACGGCCATCCGGAGCGCCCGCTCGACCTCGAGCGCACCGCCTGCCTGATCGGAAACGCGATGGCGGGAGAGCTGCACTACCAGACCGCCCTGCGCATCCAGTTCCCGGAGTACGCCGCGCTGCTCGCACAGGCCCCCTCCTTCGCTGCGCTTCCCGAAGCCGCGCAGCGGGCCATCACCGAGGAGTTCCGCGAGCGTGTCGGGTCCGCGCTGCCCTCCATCACCGAGGACACCATGCCCGGCGAGCTCGCCAACTGCATGGCCGGGCGGGTCGCCAACCTCTTCGA
>CAZQMY010000443.1:0-4953 GCA_964594405.1 uncultured Spirochaetaceae bacterium
CACCACCCACCTCATCGAGGCGATGAAGGTCCCGGAGCGCGCGCTCATCGCCGAGTACCTCGGCCGGCCGGACGACGTCATCGACAGCCCGACGCCCTCCCAGCGCATCATCTATGGCGAGAAGCGCCGGCGTATCCCGCTGCTCTGGGACGTCGACAACCCGGTCATGTCCGGCGTCGTACAGAACCAGGACGCCTACATGCAGAGCGTGGCCGCGCAGCGCCCCTTCTTCTTCGATCATATCCGCGAGCTGGCGGACCAGGCCTTCGCCGAGTTCGGCGCGCTCACCGGGCGCCACTACCAGCGCGTACGCACCTATCGGGTCGACGACGCGGACTATCTCATCGTCGGCCAGGGCAGCATGATCCCGAGCGCCGAGGCAGTCGCCGACTACCTGCGGGAGTCCCGTGGTATCAAGGTCGGGGTCGTCGACGTCGCGATGTTCCGCCCCTTCCCAGCGGATCTGCTGGGGCACGTGCTGAAGGGCCGCCAGGGAGTGACGGTCCTCGAACGCCTCGATCAGCCGCTTGCGGTCGACCTGCCTCTGATCCGCGAGATCCGCGCGACCCTGGGCAAGTGCATGGAGAACGGCCGCGACCCGCAGCACCCCAAATACCCCGAGCTCGCGACCTTCGAGCGACTGGCCGACAGCCCGCCCCTCTACTCGGGCTCCTTCGGAATGGGGAGCCGGGATCTGCAGCCCGAGGGATTGATCGGGGCCGTCGAGAACATGCTCTCGGACGGTCCGCGGAAGCCCCTGTTCTACCTCTCCATCGATTTCCTGCGCGAGAAGCCCGTCACCCCCAAGCAGACGCTCCATCAGGAAACCATCGAGGCGGGCTATCCGGGCGTGCGCGAGCTCGCGGTGCGCGGCTCCGAGAACCCGAACCTGATGCCCGACCAGAGCATCACCGTGCGGCTGCACTCGGTGGGTGGCTGGGGAGCCATCACCACGGGCAAGAACCTCGCCATGACGCTCTTCGACCTGCTCGGCTGGCACATCAAGGCCAACCCGAAGTACGGCTCGGAGAAGAAGGGGCAGCCGACGACCTACTACCTCTCGGCGGCTCCGGAGCCGATCCGCGTCAACTGCGAGTACTTCCACGTGGACGTCGTGCTCTCGCCGGATCCCAACGTCTTCCAGCACACCAACGCCCTCGCCGGCCTCAAGGAGGGCGGCATCTTCATCGTGCAGAGCGAGCACGCCAAGCCCGAGCAGACCTGGGCCGCCATTCCCCCGCCCTTCCAGAAGATCATCCGGGACAAGAAGATCAGGGTATACGCGCTCGACGCCTTCAAGATCGCCCGAGAGGAAGCCACGGATTCCGACCTGCAGCTGCGCATGCAGGGCATCGCCTTCCAGGGCGCCTTCTTCGCGGTCTCACCGGTGATCGAGATGCTCAAGCTGGACGAGGGGCGGCTGCTGGAGGCGATCCGCGATCAGCTCCAGCACAAGTTCGGCGCGAAGGGTGCGCGGGTCGTCGACGAGAACGTGAAGGTCGTGAAGCGCGGCTTCGATGAGCTGCAGAAGATCGAGCCCGTGGACGTCACCCAGCCCCGCCCCGGCGCGGAAGCGCACGACACCAGCCCTCCGCTGCCGGCGATGGTGGAGGCGCTGCCCGTCGGGAAGGCGCCCATCACGGACATCCACCGCTTCTGGGAGCAGACGGGCAGCTTCTACGCCCGAGGCATGGGCAGCGACAACATCACCGATCCCTTCATGGGCCTCGGCGTGATTCCGGCGGGCTCGGCGCTCTTCCGCGACATGACGCAGATCCGCTTCGAGCATCCCGAGTGGATCCCCGAGAACTGTACCGCCTGCGGCAACTGCTACACGATCTGTCCGGATACGGCGATCCCTGGCCTGGTCAACGAGGTCGGCCAGGTGCTCGACACCGTAATGCGTCGGCTGGTCAAGAATGGACACGAGCTCTCTCAGCTACCGCGCGGCGTGCGCTGGATGGAGCGCCATCTGCATGGGCTGATCCAGGGGGCCGCCGAGACCGATCCCGTGGACGGGCTGATGGAGGAGGCCATCGAGCAGACGCTCCAGCAGCCGGAGCTCGAGAGCGCCCAGCGCGACACGCTGCGCAAGGAGTTCGATCTCTTCCGGGACGAGCTCGGCACCTTCAGCTTTGCGCTCTCGCGGCCCTACACCACGCTGCCCGAGAAGAACGAGCCCGGCAGCGGCGGACTGCTCTCGATCACCGTCAATCCCACCTCCTGCAAGGGCTGCATGGAGTGCGTGCAGGTCTGCGACGACGATGCCCTTCGGGCCGTCACCCAGACCCAGGACTCCATCAAGGAGCTGAGGCGCAACTGGGACTTCTGGCTCGACCTGCCCACCACGCCTCAGAAGTACATCCGGATCGACGACCTCGAGGAGGGCATCGGCGCCCTGGAGACGCTCCTCCTCGACAAGGAACCCTACCTCGCCCTGACCAGCGGCGACGGTGCCTGCCTCGGCTGCTCGGAGAAGACGGCGCTGCATCTCTTCGTCGCCACCGTCGAGGCGCTGATGAGGCCCCGCGTGGCCAAGCACTTGGAGTACCTGGGCGAGCTGATCGCCAAGCTCGAGCGCCACGTCCAGCTCGAGCTGGTGGGCGAGCTCGACGTGACCGACCCCGCGCGTATCGCGAGCATCGTCGGGCAGATCGGAGAGCGGGACGTCACCCTCGCGCGGATCGCCGAGGGCATGGAGAGCACGAGCGAGCGCCAACCCATCGACCGCGAGTGGCTGGGTCGGATGAGCCAGCTGCTCTCGGAGCTCAAGGCGCTGCGCTTCGCCTACGAGCAGGGCCAGACAGGCCGCGGCCGCTCGCACATGGGTATGCTCAACGCGACCGGGTGTACGTCGGTCTGGGGCAGCACCTTCCCCTTCAATCCCTACCCCTTTCCCTGGTCCAACCACCTCTTCCAGGACTCGCCCTCGGTCGCCATGGGCGTCTTCGAAGGCCACATGGCCCGCATGGCGGACGGCTTCCGCGCGATCCGTCAGGCCGAGCTGGAGCTGAGCCGCCGCTATGTCCCGTCGGAGCACGACGCCTTCCTCAAGGGCTTCGACTGGCGGGACTTCAGCGACGAGGAGTGGGCGCTCTGCCCGCCGGTGGTCGCCGTCGGCGGCGATGGCGCGATGTACGACATCGGCTTCCAGAACCTCTCGCGGCTGATGGCGTCGGGGCACCCGATCAAGGTCGTGGTCGTCGATACCCAGGTCTACTCGAATACTGGCGGCCAGGCCTGCACCTCGGGCTTCCTGGGCCAGGTCTCCGACATGGCGCAGTACGGCGCGGCGATCAAGGGCAAGCAGGAGCCGCGCAAGGAGATCGGCCTGATCGGCCTGGCTCATCGCACCACCTACATCATGCAGAGCACCATCGCCCAGCCGAATCACATGATCGAGGGCTTCATCCGGGGCCTCCAGGCGCGCCGCCCCGCGCTCTTCAACATCTACAGCTCCTGCCAGCCGGAGCACGGCATCGGCGACGACATGAGCGCCCATCAGGCGAAGCTCGCCGTGGAATCGCGCGCCTACCCGATCTTCCGCTACGACCCGGACGCCGGCGTCACCGTGGACGAGTGCCTCGACCTCGACGGCAACCCGGCGCCAGATCAGGACTGGCCGAGCTACACGCTCCGCTACCTCGATCGCGGCCGCGAGAAGACCATGGAGATCCCGATGACCTTCGCGGACTTCGCGATCACCGAGAATCGCTTCCGCAAGCACTTCCGCCTGGCACCTCCGGATACCTGGAACGAGAGCATGGTGCCCCTCGCCGAGTTCCTCGAGCTGGACGAGGACGAGCGGGACGGTCTGTTCCCCTTCGTCTGGTCCGTGAATCGCAAGCAGGAGCTCACGCGCCTGCTGGTCGCCAGGCCGATGGTGGAGTCCTGTGAGGATCGCCGCGACTTCTGGAAGATCCTGCGCTCGCTGTCCGGCGCAGATCGGCCCGAGCTCTCCCGGGATGCGATCGCCGACGAGGTGCGGCGCGAGGTCGTCGGGCGCATCGCCGCGAACCTGATGCAGCTGGCCGACGGCCAGGGCGGCCTGGATGCGGCTGCGATCCTCCCCGAGTCCGTGGCGAGCGCCGCGGAGCCCGCGGCGAAAAGCGAAGCTGCGGCGCCCGGCGGCGACGCGATGGCGCCCTGGATCGACAGCGCGGACTGCACCACCTGCGACGAGTGCATCGCCATCAACCCGCAGATCTTCGCCTACGACGAGAACCGCAAGGCCTACATCAAGGATGCGGCGGGCGGCCCCTTCCGCGATCTGGTCAAGGCCGCCGAGAAGTGCACCGCGCAGGTGATCCATCCCGGGCTTCCCCGCGATCGGAGCGACAAGGACATCGAGAAGTGGATCAAGCGCGCGGAGAAGTACAACTGAGATGCTCGGCCTGAAGACCTTCCGCCACGGCGTCCACCCTCCCGAGTGGAAGGACGAGACCCGGGGGCTGGCGATCCGCCAATTCCCCTTCGCGCCCGTGCTCGCGATCCCGCTCCAGCAGCACCTGGGCAAGCCCTCGGTGCCCGAGGTTCGCGAGGGGCAGAAGGTGGTTCGAGGTCAGGTCATCGCCCGGGCCGATGGGGACATGTCGGTGCCCATGCATGCACCGGCCACCGGCACCGTGAAGCACATCGCGCCCATGCCCCACATCAGCGGACGTATGGTGCCGGGCGTCTTCCTCGAGCCCCAGCCCGGCTCGACCCAGGAGATGCCCGATCGAGCGGGCTGCTCGCTCGAGCACGCATCGCCCGACGAGATCCTGGCCGCCATTCAGGCGGCCGGCATCGTCGGGCTCGGGGGCGCGGCCTTCCCCACGCACGTGAAGCTCCGCGTGCCCGAGGGCCGCAGCGTCGACACGGTGATCATCAACGGCGCCGAGTGCGAGCCCTACCTCACCACCGACCACCGCGTGATGCTCGAGCAGCGCGAGGACATCTTCACCGGCATCC
>CAZQMY010000444.1:0-4927 GCA_964594405.1 uncultured Spirochaetaceae bacterium
GTGAACTTCCGAATTCCCTTTGCGGCGCCGAACCCGCAGGACTTCTGGCGGCGTTGGCACATCAGCCTGTCGACCTGGCTGCGCGACTACCTCTACTTCTCGTTGGGGGGCGGACGCAGTGCACCCGCTCGGGTCCAGTGGAACCTGCTGATCACCATGTTGCTGGGCGGGCTCTGGCACGGTGCGGCGTGGACGTATGTGATCTGGGGCGCATACCATGGCGTCGGGCTCGTGCTGCACCGCCGCTTCGGCCCGCGCTTCGCAGGCCTGCTGCCCCATCTGCCGGGGCGCGCGTCCTTCTCGCTCGGCCTGCGGGTCTTCGTGATGTTCCACTTCTGGTGCGGGGGCATGCTGATCTTCCGAGCCGTCGACCTCGCGCAGGGCGCCGAGTTCGGCGGCATCCTGCTCAGGGGGCCCTTCGAGCTCGGCATGACACCACAGTGGTTGCTGCCCTTCGCCGCGCTGCTGCTGCCCCTGGTGATCATCCAGGCCGCGCAGCTGCGCTCGGACGATCTCGAGATCGTGCTGCGCTGGCCGATGCCCGTACGTGTATTGCTCTATGTGGCCCTGGGGCTGAATCTCATCGTGATCGGAGACGCGCTTGGAGAGGCGTTCATCTACTTCCAGTTCTGAGTCCGGTCCGCGTCCCGAGACCGGAGCGCGTGGCCAGAGCGAGCGCGCCCCGCGATCCGCGCCCCCCTTTGCGGCGATCATCGCCTTCGTCCTTCTCTGGCTCGTCGCGCCCCTTCCCCTCCGCGAGGTGGCGGTCTGGGAGCACCTCGTTTCGAGAGCGGCTGACGCCGAGGCCGTCTATCGCGGGGTCGCCGTCGATCAGCTCGATCTCGTTCGCCTGGATGCGACGCCGAAGACCCGACCACGCGTTCTGGTGATGGGCACGAGCCGTGCGCATCGGGGATTCCTCACCCTGCGGGCGCGACGCGCAAGACCGGAGGTCGAGTTCACGCGGATCGCCCACGCGATGCTGGACCCCTTCGTGATCCGCTCGCTCGTCGCTGAGCTGATCGCGCGCGAGCCCGATCTCGTGGTGCTCTTCCTTTCGGAGTTCGACACGCACCGGCCGCTGCGCATCGAGCCCATCCCCACGACGTCTGCGGCCTCGCCGCTCGCCTTTGTCGAGGTGGCCTGGGGGCAGGGCTTCGACTTCTCGTGGCGCAATCGCGAGAGCTTCTATCGCATCGTCGCCGCCGGGGCCACGCCTCTCTATCGCTTTCGTGATCAGATCGGCCAGGCTGGGCTCAACGACTTCCGTACCTTCCCCCTCGATGGTCGGCTCGTCGAACGGGACCGCCCCCTGAAGATGCTCGCGACGCCGGCGCTGGGACGAGCGGCGCGCGACCGGGATCTCCTGAGCAAGCTCGGGCCGGGCCTGCGGGCACGGATCAGGCCGGAGCTGCACCCACACTTCGCGCAGTTGACCTGGTTCAATGACGTGAGGCCGGGGCCGCACGCCGACGAGCAGATGCGAATCGTCGAGCGCACCGTGCGGCGCCTCGCGCGGGCGGGCGTGCGCACCGCCATCATCGATACGCCGCTGCATCCCATCGCCGGGCCCATCCAGGGCGCCGGTGCGCGGGACGAGTTCCTGCGATTCGTCGAGCGCCTGCATTCCGTGTACGGCGTGGTCTTCGTACACGAGAGCGAGATGGAGCCGGTGGATCGCATGGACTTCATCGACCTGCTGCATGTGAACGAAGAGGGCGGATGGAAGCTGACCCGAGGCGTCCTGAAGGCCGTCGATCGCGCGCTCAGATGAGGCGCCCGCCGTCCAGCACCAGAGTCTGTCCGGTCACGAAGGAGGCGGCCGGGCTGCAGAGATAGGCGACGGCCCCCGCCATCTCGTCGGGCTCGCCGATCCGGCCGAGGGCCGCCTCGCGCTCGCTGCCGGCGCGTTTCCTGGGGGCCTACCAGAGCGCGCGCGCGAACTCGGTCTTGATCAGGCCGGGGGCGATGCAGTTGACCCGGATGCGATCCCTTCCCCAGGTCCTCGCCTGCACCTGCGTCAGCATGATCACTGCGGCCTTCGAGACGCTGTAGCCGCCGATCACGTCCGAAGCGCGATAGCCGCCCACCGAGCTCACGTGAACGATGCTTCCTCCCTCTCCGTGGCGAAGCATCGCCTCGCGGGCGAAGTTGGAGAGGAAGTGCAGGGCCTTGACGTTGGTGTTCATGATGTTGTCCCAGGCCCGCTCGTCGATTTCCTGGACTGGGCCGAAGACCGGGTTGGTGCCCGCGTTGTTCACCAGGATGTCCACGCGGCCCAGCTCGGCCTCGGTGCGCAGGGCGAGGGCCTCGAGCTCTTCCGTACGCCGAACGTTGGTCGGCACGGCGATGGCCCGACGGCCCGTCGACTGCACCGCGGACACGGCCTCTTCGAGGGCTTCGGGCTTGCGCGCCGCGAGGGCGACGTCCGCACCCTGCTCCGCCAGACCGATGGCGATGGAGCGGCCGATCCCCCGGCTGCCGCCGGTGACGATGGCCACCTTGCCTTTGAGTGAGTAGTCGATCACGGGCATCTGCACCTCCTCTTCGAATCGAATCGAATCGCGGCCGGCCGGCACATGGGGCGGGCGAAGGCTCCGATCTTAGGGGCGAACGGCGGCGGCCGCCGGATGCGTGGGGCCGTCGGCGGTTCTGCGATCCGCCGGGCCGGCGCCCCGCGGTCCAGATCGGGGAGGGTCCCTCCGAGGCGGGCATCCAGCGCCCCCTCGGCCGCGCCGCTCGCGCTCGATTTCAGGGGCTTCCGAGCAGGCCCTACCAAGTAGAATAGGGGGGTCGCGGAGCTGCCCGCTCCGCCACGGAGGAGAGCCGCCCGATGTCGATCACCCTTCTGCTCGCGCCGCTCGCGTCCTTCTGCGGTGCCTTCCTCGCCGGAGTGGCGACGTGGAGCCTCTGCGAGTACCTCATCCATCGCTTTCTCGGACACGATGCACGCACGCGACCGAACCCCTTCGAGGTGGAGCACACGCGGCACCACGCCGAAGGGAGCTACTTCGCGCCGAGCTGGAAGAAGGCGCTCACCGCCCTCGGCGTGGTCGCAGTGATGTCACCGCCCTCGGTCTGGCTGGGCGGGGCGCTGCTCGGCTCCGCCTACGTCGCGGGATTCGTCGGCATGTACGTCACCTATGAGGTGATCCATCGCCGAGAGCACACGCATCCGGGACTCGGACGCTATGGCCGCTGGGCCCGGAGGCATCACTTCCACCACCACTTCGGTGATCCGCGCAGCAATCACGGCGTCACCTCGCCGATCTGGGATCACGTCTTCGGGACCTGGCAGGCTCCCGGGATCATCCGCGTCCCCGAGCGACTGCAGATGTCCTGGCTAGCGGATCCCGAATCCGGCAAGGTGCGGCCGGAGTTCGCTGGCGAGTACGAGATCGTGGGGAGAGGGCGGCCTTCCTGAGCGCTGCGCCCTCGGTGCACATCCAGGCGAGCCGCCCCTGTCTGCAGGGTTCGACGCCGGTCTTCCGGGACGGGACTCTAGCCCTCGTCCGGATAGTACCGGCTGATCGTGTCGATCACGCAGCCCGGCCGCTCGCCGCCCTCGATCTCGACGGTGACGCGAATCGTGGCCTGATAGCCCCCGTCCTTGGTTCGCTCGACGCCAATCAGCTCGCCGCCGCCGCGGACCCTGGAGCCGACGGGCACCGGCGCCGGGAATCGCAGCTTGTCGGCGCCGTAGTTCACGCCCATGCTGATGCCCTGCACCTCGACGATCTGCGGCAGGAACATGTTCACGAGCGACTGCGTGAGGTAGCCGTGAGCGATGCAGGCGCCGAAGGGGCCGTCCTTGGCGCGCACTGGATCGACGTGGATCCACTGATGGTCGCCGGTGGCGTCGGCGAACTTGTCGATCCGCGCCTGGTCGATCTCGAGCCAGTCGCTGTATCCGAGGTGCTCACCGACCCGGCTCTCGAGCTCTGCCGGGGTCTTGAATACGGTGGTCATGGCGAGTCCCTTCTCGGGGTTGGGCGAGGCGTCAGGAGGATGTGTTCCGGGCGGCGGCCAGGAAGGCGGGCTTCTCGCCGCCGCCGTGCAAGAGGATGCTGGCGCCGCTGACATAGCTGGAGAGCGGCGACGCGAGGTAGAGGCAGGTGTCGCCGACCTCTTCGGGCTCGGCGAGACGTCCGAGGGGAACGGTGGCCCCCACGGCGGCGACTCCCTCCTCGTCGCCGTAGTGCAGGTGCGCCTGCTCGGTGCGGATCATGCCGGCGATGATGGCATTGACGCGGACCCTGGGCGCCCACTCCACGGCCAGCGTGGCGGTGAGACTGAGCAGGCCGGCCTTGGCGGCGCCGTAGGCGGCGGTTCCGGGCGAGGGGCGGACGCCCGAGACGCTGGCGATGTTGATGATCGTCCCGCCTTCCGGCTGGTCCTGCATCACGGCGTTGGCCTTCTGCGCGAGGTTCAGCGGTGCGATCAGGTTCAGGCGGATGATCGACTCGGAGAAGCGCGGCGAGACCGTGGCCGCGTCGGCCTCAGGCGCGCCCCCAGCGTTGTTGACGAGCACGTCGATGCGTCCACAGCGCGCCTTCGCGAAGTCCATCACCGCCTCGACCTGTGCGACGTCGCGAACGTCCGCCGCGGTGAAGTGGGCGCGCCGGCCACCGACCTCGACGGCCTGCTCGGGCTCGCTGCGTCCGCAGATCACCACCTCTGCGCCGGACTCGAGAAAGCGCCGCGTGATGCCGCGACCGACGCCCTTCCCGCCGCCGGTCACGATCACGACTCTGCCACCCATGTCCAAGGGATCGCTCATCGCGCTGCTCCCGCCACTAGAGGCCGATCTCGCGCGCGACCAGCTCGCGATGGTACGAGGGCTCGCCCAGGAAGACCTCGGTGGACTTCGCACGCTTGAAGTGGAGGTGGACGTCGTACTCCCAGGTGAAGCCCACGCCGCCGTGGA
>CAZQMY010000445.1:0-4917 GCA_964594405.1 uncultured Spirochaetaceae bacterium
CCGGTGAGACAGCATCGAGCTCCTCGTGCAGATCGCGCTGCTTCTCGAGGCCTTCCATATGGGGCCAGTCGGATCCGAGGATCACGCGATCGGCGCCCATCAGCCCGATCACCTCGGCGATGTCGTCCTCCCAGAAGGGGTTGATCCACACGTGCTCTCTGAAGCTCTCGACCGGGTCCTCGTTGAAGTAGCCGCGAGTGCGCTGCTTGGTGTGCTCGAGGGCGCGCATCAGATCGCCGAGGAACTCCGCGCCATTCTCGACCGAGGCGATTCGCAGGTTCGGGAAGCGCGCGAAGAGCCGGTCGAAGATCATGCTGGCGAGGAAGTCGTTGATGTTCCGCGAGCGGTGGAAGTTGGTGATGCTCGGCCTCGGGCCGAGGCCGAGGGGGTCGAGGCTCTTCGTGTCGTAGCCGTTGCTGTCGTGGCGCGTGGCGCCGATGTGCGTCACCACCGTGATCCCGGCCTCGTTCACGCGCGCCCAGAAGGGGTCGAACTGCTCATGGCCCGGATTGCGCGGTCCCTCGCGCGTGAAGACCGCCGCCGGACGCATGACCAGGATCCGGGCGTCCCGCTCGAGTGCCCACTCGAGCTGCTCACAGGCCCAGTCGACGTCGGCGAGCGTGATGTAGGGCGAGGTGAAGATGCGATCCTTGTAGGTCAGTCCCCAATCCTCGTCCATCCACTGATTGAAGGCGCCGAAGGTCGTGCACAGCGCCTCCACATCCTTCTTGAGCGGCTCCTCGTAGAGGACACCCAGCGTCGGGAAGAGCCAGGCGCCTTCGAGCCCCTGCTCCTCCATGCGGGCGATCCGGGCGTCGCGGTCCATGTACTCGGGCGGCAGCGGCTCGAGCGATGAGCGGATCAGCTCGGCGCTCGTCACGCCGCGCGGGTTGCCGTTGAAGTACTCGCGCAATACGCCGGGCTTCGAGATCGGGTCGAAGGTCGGGTTGCCCGAGCGATCGATCTTCCCACCCACGCTCTGATAGCGGCGCCCGCCCTCGAGCTCCACCCACTCGACGCAGCGCGCCCGCATGCGCTTGGGGACGTGACGCGTGAAGGCGTCGAGGGCCTCGTAGTAGTGGTTGTCGGCGTCGAAGATGGGGCCGGCGTAGATCGACATGCACTTCCTCCTCGCGAGCGATCAAGTAGTATCATAGTTCGATCGCGTGGAAAACCGAGGCTTCGCCGCGCTGCCCGCGGCGAGGCCCCGCCGCCTCGCGCGATGTCCGGGATCCCGAGTGTCCTCTTGCAGACTGGCGATCCATCGCGCTCAGGGGCTCGACGCCTGGTGCTGCTCGCCCCCGGCTGTGCCGGCGGGGAAACCCCCGCGTCGCTCCTCCAGCTCCTTGGCCAGCGCGGCCGCGAGACGCTCCAGCGTCCGCTGGACGGCGCGCCGCCAGAGCACACCATCGGCCGCCCCCGAGACCATCGAGCCCCGGGTGCGCAGCATCACCGGCGTCTCGAAGCCCGGGAGGTCACCCGAGACGTGGACCACCGCCTCGTAGATGAGCTTCGCGTTGAGACTCCGGAAGGCCGGCCGGACCCAGAAGACGTCGATGGCGGCGTCGAGGTGAGGCGCACTCATGGCGGCGTCCGGATCGGCCACGCTCGCTCCCGCGGCGACGACTCCGTTCTCGAGACCGGCGCGGACCAGTGCTGGAATGCCGGCGGGGTCGCGGGTGAACCGGTCCCGGCCGAGGGTCGTGGTGCCGGTGCGGCGGCGGCCGAAGACGCGACGCGTCCATTCTGAGTCACCGGGGTCGCGGCTGGTGCTGTGAACCGGAGCCATCAATCCGTGGGTCGAGAACGGCCGGGCGTCGACCACGGAGGCGATGCGGATCGGCCCCCCGACGACTTCGACGTCGGGGGGCGGCTCGGGCGGCTCGATGACCAGCCCGGAGCTCGTGCAGCCCGCGCCGGCGAGCAGGCCGGCAAGGGAGAGGGTGGAGGCGATGACGCGAATGCATGGAAGGGAGGTGCGGCGCACGGCACGAGGATAACGGCTCGAGCGATGTCCGACGGTGAGGCGGATGGCACCGTTGGAGCGTCGCCTGTCCAGGACGCCGATGTCGACGCAGCCCGTGCGCTGACTCGCGTGCCGGGCATCTTCGGGGCTCCTCGAGACTGATCGGGGAGCCCCCATGTGGATCGATCGCCTGGCGAGCTGCGGGTCCCCCACCCGACCGCGCAACGCAGCAGCTCGGTCGTCGTTCACTTCGTCGTCATCGGTTTTCGTGTACGCCGAGCGTGACTCGATGCTCATCGAATCGGCATGGCCCCTGTCGACCGCCCACCACAAGGAGTTGCGAACCCGAAGTCCAGAGACCGGCGTACCGGAGACGATGGTGCCCACGAAGACGTCGAGGTCGTGGATTCCCGGACTGAGCTCGTCGGTCTCGATCGCCCATGACGAAGCGTTCCGTGGCGCCGGCCCCCAGGTCCTGCGGGCATTGGAAGCCGACGAGGTCTTCGCGGCGCTCGTGCCCGGGGCGGCCGCCCGCTTCATCGTGTCGGCGGCAAGCGGCTGCGAGGACGTGTCGGTCTCGGTCGAGAATCTCGAGCCGGGTGAGGTCGTCTCCATCGACGCCCCGCTGCTGCCGGGCGGATCGGGCTGCGCCGACCCGTCGCCCTGGCGATCTCTCGGCGGGGTGGGCTCGCACATCGAGTTCCAGTCGGAGAGCGTGCCCTTCTCCGGGCAGGTGGTATAAACCGCATGCGATCCGAGGCACGGAATCCGAACCGCCGATGGACGGTCCCGCCAGCGAGGCTCCAGATGACCGAACGCCATGCGCTCTCTTCGAGGGCCTCGAACGCGGGCTGCAGCGCCGCCGGCGCCGCCGGCGGGAGCCCAGCGGCGAGCCCTTCCGAGCCACCCGTGACGCTCCCGCGCTTCGCCGGTCACCACGACTGGCCCGGGATCGATACGGCCGTCGACCAGCTCGGCGGAGTGATCGTCGAGGGCCTGCTGGGCGGGGATCGCGTCGCCGCGCTCAACGCGGAGATCGACGCCTTCCTCGCGGCCGCCTCGACCGACGCCGCGCTCCCGTGCTCGGGCTCGGGCGCCTATGACGACTTCCTCGGACACCGCACCTTCCGCCTCCACGGGCTGATCGAGAAGACTCCGTCCGCTGCGGCGCTGATCGAAGAGCCGGCGATCGTCGCGTGGGCGGAGCGCGCCATGGCCCCGATCGCGAGCTCGGTCCTGCTCAACGCGGGCGAGCTCATCCAGATCCAGCCCGGAGAGCCCGCCCAGGCGCCGCATCGTGACTCCTTCTCCTGGCCGCTGCCCGTCGGTCGCCATCCCTTCATCGTGAACGCGATCTTCGCCCTCGACGACACCACGCTCGAGAACGGCGCGACCTGGGTCGCGCCGGAGAGCCACGGATGGCCCGACGATCCCCTGCCCGAGCCCGACGCCTACGCGCGCGCCACCATGCGTGCCGGCGACGCGCTGCTCTTTCGGGGCGACGTCATCCATCATGGTGGCGCGAACCGCTCCGAGAGCCGCCGCCGCTGTGTATCGATCTCGTTCTGCGCCGGCTGGCTTCGCCCCGTCGAGAACAGCTTCCTCAACCTCTCGCGCGAGACCGTCGCGGCGCTCTCCCCGAAGCTCCGGGCGCTGCTCGGCTACGCGGCCTACGACGACTCGGATGCGAAGCACGGCCTGCCCGGCGGCATGGTGGGCCTCTACGAGAACGGCGATCCGGGGCGAGTGCTCGAGGCGGGGCGGGGGCGAGGCGCCGACCGGTAGGCGCGGGGGCAGCCACGCGCACCCCGGCCCCCACGGCGCCGCACTCCGAACACCGCGGCCGATGCCGACCGGCCGAGAGGCGGTGGGCGGCCTTGCGTGCGGTGGGGCGCTCAAGTATGAACTGAACTTCATGTCAGAATTATCGAGCGCCACAAAGATCGAGGCCAATGGCCACACAGCCCGTCGCCTCGAGACCCGCCGCAAGCTGCTGGAGGCGGGCGCCGAGCTCTTCGCCGAGCACGGTGTGCCGGCCGTGACCAGCACCGCCATCGCCCGCCATGCCGGCGTGGCGACCGGCACCTTCTACCTGCACTTCCCCGACAAGCACGCGCTCTTCGAAGAGCTGCTGGACGCGGCGCTGGAGGAGATGCGCCCGAAGTCCGATCCCGAGCGCGCCGGAAGTCGAGGCGAGGCCTCCATGCGCCGCGATCTCGAGCGCATGCTCGAGGTCGCGCAGCGCCGCCGGAGCCTGATCCGCGCGGTCTTCGATCGCGGCGAGAGCGCGGGGCTGGCCGAGCGGATCCAGGATCGGCTCGCACATGAGCTCGAGCAGCGCTACACGCGCGTGTTTCACGAGCGGGGCATCGGCCTCCACCCGGGCGCCGCCGCGCAGGCGCGCGCCGCGGTTCTGGTGCGCGTCATCGCGTGGTGGGCCGAGGAGCCCGAACGCGCCGAGCGAGATGAGATCGTCGACGTCCTGATGGCGCTCGCCCCTGGGCGGGTCCGGGAGAAATCACAATGAGCGAGAGCACGACCGTACCGATCCAGCCGACCATGCCCGTCTTCCGGACCCCCGAGCAGGAGCAGGCGCAGAGGGGCCGGGGCGTCCCTCCCGCGCACGAGCTCGCGCTGGAGGACATCAACCCGTACAACGCGCACCTCTTTCGTGAGAATCGCTGGCAGGGCTACTTCGAGCGCCTGCGCCGCGAAGATCCCGTGCACTTGAGCGAGATCGAGACAGCGGGGCGCTACTGGTCCGTCGTCAAGTACGACGACATCAAGGCGATCAGCTCGGACTGGCAGACCTTCTCTTCGGCCCAGGGCATCACGCTGGGATTCCGGGCCGGCTCCGGCGCGCCCAACATGATGCAGCTGGGATCGCTGCCCCCCTTCATCTCCCAGGATCCGCCCACCCAGACCGAGCAGCGCAAGACCGTGCGGCCCGC
>CAZQMY010000446.1:0-4909 GCA_964594405.1 uncultured Spirochaetaceae bacterium
CCTCCCCGATCCCGGCCTGCTCCAGGGGCCCCCCCCCGACGACAACGCCCCCCACCGTCGATTGCACATCCTCTTCAGCATTCTCTATTGAGGGTGTGAGCGGGCCCGCCAGGGCCCGGCAGGTACGCGCATGAATCCGAATCGCAGACAGCCCCCGAACCGCTACCGCCTCTGGCAGCAGCTCACGGCGCGCCTCCTGCTCCTGAGCTTCGCGACCGCGCTGATGTCGGGCAGCGCGCAGGCCAACGGCGAGCGATACAGCACGGAGGCGCTCGGCGATGGGACGGTCACGGCGGGCGACGTCGATGTCACCGTCGACACGGCTGTACATACGGAGATCACCCAGAACACCGACTTCGCGGCCCTCGCACACGACCGCGACATCCATCAGCCTGCCGGTCACCTGCTGCACTTCGTGCAGGGCGCGAACGACACCATCGTGGTGCGACCGGGTGGCGCGGGCGCGTCCGAGTTCTTCGGCACCACGGTCTGCGACGCCACCTGCATCTGGGCGGACGCCCAGGGGCTGATCTGGCACGACGGCAGCCAGGTGGACGCGAGCCTCTTCATGGCGGTGGCCGGAGAGATCAGCAACGAGAGCATCCTCTGGGGCACCTACGACATCACCACCACACCGCAGAGCGAGAGTGCGGGGGTCGTCAACAACGGCGTGATCATGGCCAACGACGTGGCGCTGATCGGCAGCCGCGTCGCCAACTTCGGCCATATCGCCGTGGACGACGGCGCCCTGCTGATGGTGGCCGGCGATCGCGTGGTGATGCGCGACTTCGACAGCCCGGTGGTGATCAACGCCGAGCTCGTGCCCGAAGGCAGTGATCCGGCGCGGACCGACTTCGACGGCGACCCGGTCGTGCAGAACAGCGGCGGGCTCCACGCAGGCTCCGGCAGTGCCCGTCTCGCGGCCGGTGACATGCTCTCACTGGCCATTCGCAACAGCGGCACCATCCGCGCACGCCGCATCGCTCTCGAGGCCGGCAACGGGGCGGCGGTAGAGGTCTCGGGTGTCCTCGACGCCAGCCATACCGGCTATCAGGACGCGGGCATCGACGTGCCCGGTGGTGAGGGCGGCCGCATCGACGTACTGGGCGACTTCGTCGCCGTCGGGGACGGCGCGCTCCTCGACGCCTCCGGGAGCACGGGCGGCGGAACGATTCGCGTGGGCGGCGACGTCAGCGGAGCCGAGGGCACGAGGGCAGCCAGGCGAACCCTGGTGGACGAGACGGCCACGCTTCGTGCCGACGCCACGCGAGAGGGCGATGGTGGCGACGTGATCGTCTGGTCCGACGAGGTGACCCGCATGCACGGCACGATCCAGGCGCGCGGCGGTGTCGAAGGGGGCGACGGGGGCTTCGCCGAGACGTCCGGAAAGCTCTACCTGGATCTGGCGGGCCCGGCCCCGGACCTGCGGAGCCGCAGCGGCGATCCCGACGATCGAGGCGGCCACTGGCTCATCGACCCGATCAACATCGAGATCCGTGCCAGCTGCGACGGCGTGAGCGACGAGCAGTGCATCGACACCGCGATCGGCGAGCGCGAGCTGCCCATCAACATCGCGCTCGGCGACCTGAAGCCGGCCGTGGACGACTCGGTGATCACCGCCGAGACCATTGCAAAGGCCCTCTCGGACGGCGTCGACGTGACGCTCACCACCCAGACCGCCCAGAGCGTGGTCGACGATCCCGATAATCCCAACGGCAATCAAGTGGGCAACATCACCCTCACCTCCGGCGGTGGCATCGCGATCCTGGCGGGCGAGGACGTGGTCAGTGGCCCGACCTTCTCGAACCTCAGCCTGCTCGCCGCCGGCGACATCGTGCTCGACGACACCATAGACAACCAGAACGAGAACCTCGTCCTCAACGTCTCCCTCGTGGCGAACGATCCGGGCCAGCCCGAGCAGGACGTGAGCGATCCCAATGCCCTCGATCCGAGCTTCTCGGGTGGGGTGATCGTGAACGCCGCGATCAACACCGGAGGCGGCGCCTTCTCGGCAAGCGGCGGCCAGGCCAGCAGCGCAGACGCCGCGGTGAGGATCGATGGAGACATCCGGACGGATGGAGGGAGCATCGAGATGTTCGGCATCGGCGGCCACGTCGAGATCAACGGTGCGATCGATACGAGCACGGATCGCACGGACCCGCTGTCGGGGACGCGGGTCCGCGGCGGCGGCATCGAGATCATCTCAGAGGCGCGCTATCGGCCCGACGATCGCACGGACGCCCCCACGTACACATTGGTCGGTGGCGACGTCGATCTGGCGGGCGAGATCACGACCGGCGGCGGCTTCATCAGGGCCGTCGCTGCGGGCGGCGACGCCACGGTCGCCGCGGACGTCGACACCTCGATCTCCGACGGCCAGGTCGGCGGCTTCATCTCGCTCCGGGCCGAAGAACAGACCTTTGCGCCGGGAGAAGGATCGCCGAGCCCGAACATCACGCGCGGCGGGACGATCACGCACGCCAGCGGCACGCTGATCGAGACGGGCGGCGCCGACGTCGCGCTGGGCCTCGAGGACAGCACGGGCCTGACCCTGGGTGCGAGCACGATCCGGCTGGAGGGCCGGATCGATACGCGCATCAAGGACGGCGCGGAGGGCGACGGCTTCGACGATGCCCGGGCCGGCGGCAGCGTCTTCATGCAGACGCGGCAGGTGGGAGCCACGGGCGTCTTCCTGACCGATGCGGAGATCACCACCAACGGCGGCTCCTTCGAGGCCAATCGGACGCTCACGACGGATGTGGACGTGATCGTGCCCCTCCCGGATCGCTCGAGCGGCGGCGTCTTCCACATGACGAACAGCACGATCGATACCAGCACGTCGGACGAGCTGGACGAGACGGAGCAGGCCTTCGCCAGCGTCTTGATCGCCCACCTCGACGGCGTGCGGATCGACGGCCAGGCGACCGGGCAGAGCGAGGCCCTGCGCGCCGACAACGTGATCCGCATCGAGGCCGGCGCATCCGGCTCCGGCGACCTCGAGCTCGGGACTCAGCAGGCCACGACCTTCCGCTCGAACGAGTTCCTCCTCTCGGCCGGCGATCGACACACGCCCTCTGAGCCGACCCGGCAAGGGGCCCGGGTGGTCTTCGGCGGCACCGGCACCGAGCCGACCTTCGCCAACTTCGACGACTCGAGCAGCAATCCCCAGCAGGTCAGCAGCTTCACGGTGCTGCAGGACGCCGACCTCTCGACCAGCGCCGACAGCTCGGTCCAGGCCGCGAACTTCGCCCTCGCGGCCCCGATCGAGACCCTCACGCTCGAGTCCTCCGACGGCACGCTGACCGTGAACGAACAGAGCGACATCGACGGCCTCGTCGGGACCGAGAGCGAGCTCACGCTGGTCGGCGGCCAGAACGTCGTCCTTGGCGAGGCCCTGGTGAGCGGCAGCGGCCAGCTGGTCGACACGCTGACGCTGGCCACGGCCAACGACTTCACCGTGGACATGGACCTCGCCACCAAGATTGATGGATCCGCGGACGAGATCCGCATCCAGGCGGGCGCCCTCGAGAACAGCACCTCGGGCGACCTCACCGTCGAGGACGATCTGAGCGCCGGCGTGAACGGCGATGGCAAGCTCTTCCTGCAGGCGGGCTTCTCGAGTGCGGGCGATCTCTCGATCGCCAGCGGAAGCGCGCTCGCCGCCGACCGCATCGTGCTCCGGGCCGGCAACGGCTTCAGCGGCGATGGAAGCCGCGTGCGCGTGAGCGAGGGCGCCACCTTCGAGGGCGTCACCGACTTCACGCTGCGCCAGAACGCCGCCATCGACGACGACACCATCCCCATGCAGAGCCAGTTCACGGCGGCGGGCGGGGGCACCCGGACCGTGTTCACCGATCTCGAGTACACCTTGCGTTCCGATGTCGGCAGCATCTCCATCGAAGAGAAGGTCGGCGAGCTCGCCCAGACCCAGCTCGTGCTCCACGCCTTGACCAATCTGGACAGCAACGGCATCGACTTCCTCTTCGCTCCCTCCAGTCCGCTGGTGGTCTCGACCCTCGAGATGGGTGGCCTGAACGACTTCCGATACACACAGGCCATGGCCGACCGCATCCTGTGGCTCGATGACGCCACCAGCGCGCTCACCCTGCGCGCCGGCATCGGTTCAAACGGACTCTCGGGCGCGCAGCTCGCCTTCGATTCGGGCGTCGTCGTCGAGGCGGACATCATCCACCTCGCTGCGGGCGACGGCCTGGGCGGGCGTGTCGGCTCCACATCCGCGAGCATCTTCTTTGGCGGCAGCGAGGCGGCGCCCCCGATCTTCCGCAGCGCGTCTGGCGGCGCGATCGATACGTTCGTCTTCCAGCAGGACCGGGAGATCACGCAGAGCGATCTGCCCACCCTCTCGCAGTTCGGCGGCGACCGCCCGATGAGCTACGGCGTTCGCTCCGACTATGCCCCGGACGAGAACGAGGACGCCCTCTTCGCGATCCGATTCGACGACTTCGCCGACGGCGCCAGCGATCTCGCCCAGAGTCGGCTCGTGCTCTCCGGAGCCTCGGTCTCGCTCGACAGGGGTGACGGCGAGAATCTGGTGCTCACAGGACTCGGGACCACCGGGGCCAACGGCGAGCTCGAGCTGCGAGCCAACCAGCTCGTCTTGACGGCCTCTACGCAGCTCGACGATGGGGGCGTGCCAATCGGCCCGCGGCCGGTCGTCGACGCGACGCCTGCGCCTGAGAGCAATCCGGCGCTGGTGCAGGTTCGTGGCTACGAGGCGGCGGATGCCCTCGAGGATGCGCTCGAAGAGGATCGCGACTTCGCGGTGGCCCCCATCCTCGACATCGTCGCCGACAGCGTGGACAGCAGTCCCGCGGCGATCACCATCCTGCAGGATGGAGACATCGTCGTCGCCGACCTGCGCGATCCGGCCACCCAGCTCTGGAACAGC
>CAZQMY010000447.1:0-4907 GCA_964594405.1 uncultured Spirochaetaceae bacterium
GACATGCGCGCGATGCGATGCGTGTCGCCGGGCCAACGCTGTGAAATCTCGGCGAAGAAGCGCGCGTTGATCTCGTAGATGATGTCGAGCAGGCGCGGCAGCAGGCGTTCGAACATCGAGAGCGGCCACATCTCGAGCGCTTCCGGCAGCAGCGTGTGGTTGGTATAGGCCATCGTGCTCCGGGTGATCTCCCAGGCCTCGTCCCACTCCAGCCGGTGCACATCCATCAGCAGTCGCATGAGCTCGGCGACGGCGATGGCCGGATGGGTGTCGTTGAGCTGATAGCAGTTCTTGGCCGCGAACTCGGTGAAGTCGGGCCCATGCTGCGAGATCCAGAACCGGATCGTGTCCTGAAGGCTGGCGGAAGCGAGGAAGTACTGCTGGCGCAGTCTCAGCTCCTGACCATTCTCCGTCGCCGCATTCGGGTAGAGCACCATCGTGATGTTCTCGGCCTCGTTCTTCGAGGCCACGGCGTCGGCGTAGGAGCCGGCATTGAACTCTTCGAGGTCGAAGGCGTCGGTGGCTGCAGCGGACCAGAGGCGCAGCGTGTTGACGATCTCGTTGCGATAGCCTGGAACGGGCACGTCGTAGGGGATCGCCATGACGTCGTTGGTGTCGACCCACTGGTAGCGGACCTGTCCGGACGGATCCATGAAGCTGCTGGTGCGCCCGCCGAACTTGATGATCTGGGAGAACTCGATGCGCTCGATCTCCCAGGGAAAGCCCTCCCGCAGCCAGGAATCCGCCTCCTCGACCTGATAGCCGTTCTCGATGCGCTGGTGGAACATGCCGTAGTGGTATCGGATCCCGTAGCCCATGACCGGTAGACGCAGGGTCGCGCAGCTGTCCAGGAAGCACGCAGCGAGGCGTCCGAGGCCGCCGTTGCCGAGGCCGGCGTCCCGCTCGCGGTCGCAGACCTGCTCGAGCTCCAGCCCGAGGCGGCCGAGCGCTTCCTCGGTCTCGTTCTCGATGCCGAGGTGCAGCAGCGCGTTGTGCAGGTGACGGCCCATGAGGAACTCGAGCGTGAGTTAGGCAACGCGGCGATGCTTGTCGCGCTCGATGGCCGTGATGGTCTTTGCCCAACGCTCCATCAGACGGTCTCGAGCGGCGAAGACGACGGCCTGGTAGAGAAAGGGCGAACGGGTCTTGATGGTCCGGCGACCGAGCATGCGCCCGAAGTAGTGCGTGAAGTCCTTGAGGATGGCATCTGCGGTCATCGGCAGCTCGGGTGCGTGAAGGAGCTCGATATCGCCGATTCCTGCAGCTTCGTTGGTCTCTGCGGACATGTATCTCTTGTCTCTCCTGGAAGGGCAGCTGGCCCCCGGATTCGTGGCCAGTCTACTCGACTTCCGACTCGACTTCAGCGGGGCGATCCAGAGGCGCGTCGACGCCCCGATCGAAGTGGCGACTCGTGCGCCAGCGGCGGCGTGGATCCGACACCAATGGGCAGACCCTCGTGGTCTTGCGATCGCGACATGATCGAGAGGGCCGAGATCGGCGAGAGCCAGCGGACGCCTCGCAGAGTGCGATCGGATCCGCAGCGAGCTCATTCGCCCAGGGCGCATTCCGTACTCGGGGCACCTCGCCCACGCTCGCACCGCCGAGGGGCAGGGCCCTCCAAGGCATCGCGGCATGCGATGGCCAGCGAGGTCGAGCAGAGCTCGCCCGCTCGCCCGCTGGGCGTGGGCGCGGCCTGGACGCCGTCCGGAGGATTCCTCCCTCGGGAACCACGCTCCGCGCGCGGCTGAAGTCCGCGATCTGGCGCCCCGGAGCAGGCGGTTCGACTCGTAGCTTCCGTCCCGACCCCTAATCTCCTGCGCGGCCCCAAGGACTCATGGATGACCGGCTTCGAGTCGGCCCGCACGCGCTCGATGTCAGCACCCGTTCCAACCTGCGCTGGAGACACCAGAGATGAATCCCCAGTCGAACCCGAAGATGGACTTCGACCACCCGCCCGGCGGATCGGGCGCGGACGCCATCCGCCGCCGACGGATCGCGTTCGGGGAGCTCCTCGTCGGCCTCCAGGCCGTCGCGGCACGACGGCTTCTCGCGGCCCTGATCGCGTCCGCCGTTGCTGCGGTCGGCTGCGCGCCTTCGACGGCGCCCATCGGCCGTGGTCTACCGACTGGCTACGACCGCCTCGAAGAGGGTGTCGCGGTGGACGGGGCCCAAGAGGCCTTCGAACAGGCCCATCCGGAAATCGCGATCGAGGACGTGGTTCCGCCTGAGCTGGTCAGAGGGCCCCACCACGTGCTCCGCAGCGTCCGACTCGACCACCGATTCCTCTACACCTACGTGATAGACTCGGACCGCGGGCCGCTCGAAGTCGTGGGTCGCGGACTGCTCCGCAAACGCGTGCTGGAGCTCGAGGCATTGGGGGATCGTCGACCGTCCTGGCTAGGAGGCACGCGCCTCTACGGACTGGAGGTGGTCAACGCCGTAGCCCAGCCGGTCGAGGGCGTCCTGCAGATCCTGCGCCATCCGGTGCGTACGGCCACGAACGTACCCAGAGGCCTCGCGGCATCGTTTCGGGCGTTCAGGGAGATGGCCCAGATGGGTCGGACTCATGTGGAGGACGACTACTACGAAGAGTTCATCGGCCTCAGCAGCACCAAGCGGGAGTGGGCCGGGCGCTGGGGCATCGATCCCTATTCGACCAATCCCTACGTCCAGGATCACCTCTCACGCAACGGGTGGGTGTCCCTGGCTGGCCGTGGAACGGTGGGGCTGGCCCGGCTCGCCATTCCGGGCGGCGCCGCCACCATCGCGCTCACAGTGGTGGGCGCCACCTCGGGCATGAGCGAGCAGCTGAGGGACGTCGCGCCGGAGGACATTCGCGTCACTACTCGTGCGTTCCTCTCGAAGGAGCTGGCCGTCGAGCCGGAGCTCGCCGAGCGCTTCCTCGAGCACCCCTGGTACTCACCCACGCGGCAGGACATGATCATCCGCGCCCTCACCAGCATGGAAGGCACAGAACATCGCGATCGATTCATCGAGATGGCGGCGCGCGCCGACGAGCCCCACGAGGCCTACGGGTTCACGCGTCTGGCCCTGATGCTCGCGGAGTGCCATCGGCGCCGCGCGCCCCTCTCGGAGATCTTCATCGAGCGCGATCTCGTGATGGCCCGCACCCGGGAGGGCGAGCAGGTCCTTCCGCTCTACATGGATCTCGGTCTGTGGACCGCGGAGCTCGCGCGCGCCGAGGACGATCTTCGCTCTGCGCTCGCGCCGAAGGATGCGCCGCGGCTCCTCCTGGTCTCGGGGCACTTCTCCGGACGCGCCGCCGCCGAGCTCGACGATCGCGGCTGGCAGCGCATCGAGGGACTCGAAGATCTCTGGCTGATGGAGCACGATCGACTTCGCTTTCGGCCGCTGGGGCGGGACGAGGATCGCATCCTGCCGAAGCTCGGGCGTTGACCAGCGGAGCTCGCGCGCCAATGAGTCCCGCAATGCGGACCTCGCAATCCCGCCCGAGTGGAAGGGGACCGCAGCGCGCGATCCCCGGGGCCCGAAGCATCGGGAAGTGCGGCCGGAGCGGAGCTACGAGCGACCTGCGCATCTGATGCGTCCTGGTGCGGAGGGGTCGCCCTCAAGTCGGCGTGTCGTTGCGACGAAGGGAGCTGGCACCGCGTTGGAATCACTTCGGAGCCCGGAGCCCATGGATCTGCTCAAGATTGGCGGAAGCCTCGCCACCGTCCTCGCCGGCGCCGTCATCGGTGTGCGCCTGCTATTGCTCGCCAGTCGGACCAAGGAGCTGCCAGAGCTCGTGGTCGGCCTCTCCTTCATCCTGGCGATGGGGCTGTCCGGCTTGCTCTTTCTGGTCGCCGACATCCGGTGGGGCTACGCCCCGCACAATCCTGGGTACCAGGCGTTCGTGACCGGAGGACTCCTCGTTGCCGGCGCCGGCACGGTGAGCAGTGCCATCGGCAACTGGAAGGTCTTCCGATCGAATACGCCATGGGCTCTCGCGATGGTCATCGGATTCCTCGTGCTCCTCGGCGGATTGTTCTCGGCCCTGGTCCTCGCGCCGAACGCGCACAGGGTCTACGTCTTCTACGCCACGATGGTGAGCTACTCGCTCGTACGATTCTGGACCGCAGCGGAGTGTCTGACCCTCGCGCGCGTCCTCCACAAGCGGGCTCGACTCGGTCTCGCCGACCCGGTGGTGGTGAACCGGTCCGCGCTCTGGGGTGGGGCGGCCCTGCTCGCCTGCCTCTCGCTCCTCGTGCTCTCGGCCCATGGGTTGCTCGTCGGCGCGGAGCCGGCGGCGAACGTTCGGATCTTCCTCTCGATCTGTAGCCTGGCCATCGCCGGACTGGACTGGCTGGCCTTCTTCCCACCGGAGGCGCTGAAGCGACGTCTCATGGCCGCATACGAGGGCGCATGATGGCAGACGGTGCAGTCTTCGATGCAACCGCGGATGCGCTGGAGTCGTTGTCGACCCTCGACCGCCTGGAGGCGCGAGGCACCGTGCGCCTCGCGCTCAAGGAGGCCGGTCTCGACTCGGCGGCTGTCACCGTCGAGCAGATGGTCGTCGTGCTCGAGCGCCTGCTCCCCGGCGAGCTGGAGAAGCGCGGGATCGCTGCAGGCGCGGATGTCTGCCGGGAGATCGTCCGCGTGCTCCAGAGGCAGACCTTCGAGGAAGCCGGAGGGGATCGGGTCGGAAGCGCCGCCGCCACGCTGGGCCGCTTCGGCTCCTGAGGCGCCAAAGAGGTCGGGGCGGAAGCCGCAAAGAGCGACGGAGCACCCGGCTCGCATTCTGGCGTCCGCAGGCTGCTCCCGCGCTCCTGTCGCACCGAGGCGATGGCGTGCGTGCGCTGAGTCGCGCGGGCCGCTGCGCAATCATTGGATTGTGACCCGAAGATTGGGCCCTGATCGAGACGAGCCCTCGCCCCGCCCCCCTCGCG
>CAZQMY010000448.1:0-4897 GCA_964594405.1 uncultured Spirochaetaceae bacterium
AGGACCCACGACAACGGCACGATCCCGGGCCATGCGCTGGTGGACGACTTCTGGTCGGCCATCTGTCACTGGGCCACCGTGGAGCAGCCGAAGCTCGCCGCCGAGCAGCAGCGCCAGCTCTACCGCGAGCGCATCTCAGAGCATCCGGAGGCCGAGCGGGTGCAGCGTGAGTTCGACGCGCTCGAGGAAGCGGCCTAACCCGCCCGGCGGCGGGCGCGGCGCAGCCCAATCACTCGATGCCGTACTCCTGGATCTTGCGCCGGAGCGTGGAGCGGTCGATGTCGAGCATCTTGGAGGCCTTGGTGCGATTGCCCTCGCAGTCTTCGAGGGCCTGGACGATCGCCTGACGCTCGACCTCGCGCAGCGAGACACCGCGGGGCACCGCCCCGCCTTCGGTCGGGGCACCGGGGCGATCATCGCGCACCTCCGGACCGTCCAGGGAGAGATGGGAGAGCCCGATCTTGTCCTCCCCCGCCAGCGCGCGGCCCCCCTGCACGACGTTTCGCAGCTGGCGGACGTTCCCGGGCCACGGCGCGTTCACCAGCGCCTCCATCGCATCGGTGGTGAAGCCCGGGGCGTCTTCGCCCGCGAAGTGGGCAGCGAGCAGCGGGATGTCCTCGACGCGCTCGGCGAGCCTCGGCAGCTTGATCTCGATGCCGCGCAGCCGATAGAAGAGGTCTTCGCGCAGCGTCTTCTCCTCGATCATCAACAGCGGCTCTCGGTTGGTGGCCGCGACGAAGCGCACATCGACCGTCTCGGCCTTCTCGGCGCCGACCGGCCGCACCTGGCCGTCGTCGATGACACGCAGCAGCTTGGCCTGGTGGGCCGGCAGCATGGTCTCGAGCTCGTCGAGGAAGAGCACGCCCTTGTGCGCCTGGCGCAGCAGGCCGACGTGGTCACGCTCTGCACCGGTGAACGAGCCGCGGCGATGGCCGAAGAACTCGCTCTCGAAGAGGTCGTGCGGCGAGAGCGCGCAGTTGTGCGCGACGAAGGGGCCCGAGGCGAGGTTGGAGTGGGTATGGATCGCCCGGGAAACGAGCTCCTTGCCCGTTCCGGTATCACCGGTGACGAGCACGTGGACGTCGCTGCGCGCCGCCAGCACCACGCGGTGCCGAACCTCCACCATCGCCTTGCTCTCACCGATCAGCTCGGGAATCGAGCTCGATACGCTCTGCACGGGCGTTCGATAGGCGAGCGCCTTCTCGACGGCTGTCGTCACCACCTGCTCCTGCGCAGGCTTGACGAGGTAGTTCACCGCCCCCAGCTGCACCGCCTGCACCACGTCGGCGACGTCGCTGTTCGCCGTCAGCATGACCACGGGCAGATCCGGCCAGCGCTGTCGGAGGTGGGTGAGCAGCTCGATCCCATCCATCTTCGGCATCCGGATGTCCGAGATCACGAGGTCATAGGCGTTGGACTCCATGGCCACCAGCGCCTCGATGCCGTTGCCCGTATGGCGCACCTCGTGGCCGGCCGCCTCCAGCACTACGCGCAGGTAGTCGGCGGCGGAACGATCGTCCTCGACGATCAGGATGGTTGCCACGATTCTCGCTCCCGGATTTGCGCTGCGCAGCGCACGTCCTCACTGGTCCTCGGCGAGGGCGAGCGGCAGGCTGATCTCGATGGTGGCGCCGCGATCGCGACCCGGCCGGACATCGATGTGACCGCCGCTCTCCTCGAGCATCCGCTTCGCCAGGAAGAGACCATAGCCGCTCCCCTGTGCCTTCGTCGTGAAGCCCGGCTTGAAGATCTCGCTCACTTCGACGCCCTCGAAGCCCCGCCCCTCGTCCCTGATCGTCACGTACCACGCGCTTCCCGCGACCCATGACTCCACATGCCCACGCCCCCGCCCCTCCATGGCTTCGACGGCGTTGCGCAGCAGGATCGTGAGCGTCTCCATCAGCGATGCGTCGGAGAGCTCGACGCGCGGCTTCGCGCCGTCGCTCTTCACCTCCCAGCGCACATCGGGATGACTCCGGGAGATCGCCTCCATGGCCCGCTCGAGAGCCGAGCTCCCGGTCGCCGCGACGGTCTCCGGGGCGACGGACGCCCGGCTCGGCTCTTCCGAGTCCGCGGCGCGTCCACCCGCTGGGCTCGAGCCCAGGGTCATGTGCGCCAGCTCTTCGAGATCGTCGATCGCGGCGCGCAGCCCCTTCACGGCCGCGAGGCTCTTGTTGCCCTCGAGCTCGGGCTCGATGAGCGAGACGAAGCCGCGCAGGCTGTGGACCGCGTTCTTCAGGCCATGGGCCAGGCGCGCCACGTTCTCGCCCAGCGCAGAGACCACCCGCTCGTCCTCCAGCTCGCGGTTGAGCAGATCGAGCCGCTCGCCGAGCTCCTCCTGCTGCTCCTCAACATAGGCCTGTCGGCGAAGCCAGCGCCACGTGACGAGCCAGGTCGCCGTCCCCATGCCCGCCAGGAAGCCCGAGTTCAGCAGCATGGCGAGCCAGTGCCCGTCCAGGCGGCCCACGGTGATCTGCTGGCCCCAGAGACCCGCGATGGCGCCGGCCGTCACCAGGACGATGGTGCGCAGCTGCAGGGGCATCGCGGACATCGCCACCTCCAGCCACAGCCCGGCGATGAAGGGCGATTGGATGCCCTGGGTCACACCGATCAGCGCGGTCCAGCTCCCGACACCGATGATCGGGGAGGCGACGTTGCAGAAGCTCTTCAGAGCGGGCCGGCTGCGGAAGACATAGGCGAGGAAGTTCAGCGTGGCGCTCACGCCCACGATCACCAGCGCCAGGTAGCCGATGCGCAGCTCCGTCCGGAAGACGTAGGCGGCCACGGCGCCGAGTGAGAGGGCGGCGTGTCGAGCCAGCAGGATGCGATCGAAGGCCCGGTCGGTCTTGGCTGAGAAGAAGGAGGGCATGGGCGGATGGTCTGGGGCGATGCAGAGGGCGATCCCACCCCGACAGCGCAGTATCACCGGGAGTGGGGGGGGCCTGTCAAGGGATGGCCCGCGCCCGCCGTCCCCTCCGCACGCCGTGGCCCATCGGTCGAGCGAGGTGCTGCGGACCCGGGACCGCTCCAGCGCGCCGCGGAAGGGCCGGCCCGGGCTCTCCGTCAGCCGTTCGCCGCCTTGCGGGCGGGCTTCGCCGCCGCCTTCTTTCGTGCCGCCTTCTTGCCGCCCGCCTTCTTCTTCACGGCCTTCGCGGCCTGCTTCGCGCTCGTCTTCCTGGCCGCCTCCTTCTTCGCGGCCTTCTTTCTCGCATTCGCGGCCTTCTTCTTCGCGCTCGCGGCCGTCTTCTTCGTGCTCGCGGCCTTCTTGGTCGCTGACTTGGGCGGGGGCACCTCCTCGACCCACTTCCCTTCACGGAAGTAGGCGCGCCAGCCCGTGGCCTTGCCCTCGGACTCGCTCATCACGTACTGCTCCCGGGTCTTGCGCAGGAAGCGAACCATGGCCGGGTTGCCCTCGGGATCCCGGGGCGGCGCGTCGGCGAGATAGCGGTACTTCTCGTCGAGCTGATCCTTGATCGGCGCGATCTCTTCGACCAGCGGCGCCCGCGTCTCGCGGTGCTTCGGAAACTGGCTCGCCGCCAGGAAGATGCCCGCCGCCCCATCACGAAGCAGGTAGAAGTCGTCGCACTTCTCGCACTTCAGGTGGGGCATCGGAATCGGATCGACCTTGGGCGGGGCGGGCTCGCCGTTGCGGAGCAGCTTGCGCGTGTTCTTGCAGTCCTCGGCCGTGCAGCCGAAGTACTTGCCGAAGCGCCCGCTCTTGAGCTGCATCTCCTCGCCGCACTTGTCGCACTCGAGCACCGGACCGTCGTAGCCCTTGATCACGAACTGCCCCTGCTCGACCTCGTAGCCGGCGCAGTCGGGATTGTTGCCGCAGACGTGGAGCTTGCGCGTCTCGTCGATGAGATAGCTGTCCATCGCGGTCTTGCACCTCGGACAGCGATGCTTCTTGAGCAGGAGCAGCGACTCGCCCTCATCCTGGTCCTCGGCGTCCGCCGCCACGGCCTCGTCGCCGGGAATCAGGTTGATGGTCGACTTGCAGCGTTCCTTCGGCGGCAGCGCATAGCCCGAGCAGCCGAGGAAGACGCCGGTGCTGGCCGTTCGGATCTGCATGTGACGACCGCACTCGGGGCAGGCGATGTCGACGTCGCTGGGCTCGTTCTGGCGCATGCCGGCCTGCTCGTCGCCGGCCTGATCCACCTTCTTCTTGAAGTCCTTGTAGAAGTCGCTGAGCACCTTCTTCCAGGGCTTCTTGCCGATGGCGATCTCGTCGAGGGCCTCCTCGAGCGCGGCGGTGAAGCCGTAGTCCATCAGGTCCTCGAAGTTCTCGACCAGCCGGTCGGTGACGATGTCGCCCATCTTCTCCGCATGGAAGCGGCGGTTCTCGAGGCGCACGTAGCCGCGATCCTGGATCGTCGAAATGATGGATGCGTAGGTGGAGGGTCGACCGATGCCGCGCTTCTCCAGCTCCTTGACCAGCGCGGCCTCGCTGTAGCGCGGTGGCGGCTTGGTGAAGTGCTGCTTGGGATCCACCTGCTCGAGCGCGAGTGCATCGCCGACCTGCACGTCGGGCAGGGGCACGTTCTTGTCCCCGGAGCCGGTGGGCGGCTGCACGCGCGTGTAGCCGTCGAAGACCAGGATGCGGCCGCGCGTCCGGAGCTCGAAGTCACCGACGTCGACCCGCAGGTTCGTGCTCAGATACTCGGCAGGGGGCATCTGACAGGCCACGAACTGATTCCAGATCATCTGGTAGAGGCGCTGTTGGTCGCGCTCGAGGTCGCCCATCTGGTCGGGCGTCACGCCCACGTCCGAGGGTCGGATCGCCTCGTGCGCCTCCTGCGCCCCTTCCTTGCTCGAGTAGGAGAGCGGCTCCTCGGGGAGGTAGCGATCGCCATAGTGGTCGAGGATGTGCTCGCGGCAGTGCTCGACGGCCTCCACC
>CAZQMY010000449.1:0-4892 GCA_964594405.1 uncultured Spirochaetaceae bacterium
AGCGCGTCATGGCCAAGCAGGCCGAGGCCGAGCGCGAGAAGCGCGCCAAGGTCACGCTGGCCGAGGGCGAAGTCCTGGCGGCGCAGCGGCTGGCGGATGCCTCCCGGACCCTCTCGTCCGAGAAAGCGGGTCTGCAGCTCCGCTACCTCCAGACCCTGGGCGAGATCGCCGGAAGCAACAGCTCGACGACGATCTTCCCGTTCCCCCTCGATCTGATCACGCCCTTCCTCGGGCGCGGCGGCGGAGCCGGCGACGGCGATCCGGCGCCGGCTCTGAGTGCCGACGCCGTGGAGGGCGACGACGGCGCGGCGCCCGCGGGCAGCGCTCCACCCGCAACCTGATGTAGAGTGCGCCATGCCTGGTGAGCGCCCCGGCGGGCTCGCGCGCGAGAGGCGGATGGGTGGGGGCGAAGCAGGAGGGTGACAGGGCGTGGCGCGTCCCGAAGAAGGGAACTCTGAGACGGAATCGAGGGTGAAGCGCGGCGTGGCGCGTACGCTTCGCAACTTGACGGTGGTGATCGTCTCGCTGGGCGTGATCGGCGGCTGGGCTGCGACGGGGGTGATCCCCGACGTGCAGCTCGGTGAAGCGACGATCGTGATGCGCCTCGGCGCCTTCCATGGAATCGATACGAAGGAGGGCTATCAGATCCACCTTCCGGCGCCCATCGACATCGCGACGCGGGTCAATACCGAGGGGCTTCGCACGGAGACGTTTCGCGGCGAGGAGATCCCGCAGACCACTGACGACGCCGGCGATGGCTTCGTGAACTTCGTTCAGACCGGTGACAGCAACATCGTCAACGTCAGCTACGAGATCCAGTACACCATCGAGGATCCGTACAGCTTCGTATTCGGCATGGCCCAGCCCGGCGAGATCCTCTACGAGGCCACCGAGGCGGCGGTGCGCGAGGTGATCGGGGGACTCACGGTGGACGAGGTGCTGACGGAGAAGAAGCAGTTCGTCGAGGTGCGCGCCACGCAGCTGATCGACGAGACCATGGCGGAGTACTTCAAGTCCCGGGGCGGGAAGACACCCTTCAACATCCTCAGCCTCAATCTCCAGGACGTCTATCCACCGCAGGAGGTGCGAGCGGCCTTCAATGACGTCGAATCGGCCGAGCAGGATCGCGAACGGCTGGTCTTCGCCGCCAAGGGCGATGCCGAGGAGATCCTCGAGAAGGCGAACGCGCGGGCCATCGAGCTGCTCGAGAGCAGCGAGGGCTACAAGGTCGCAAAGGTCACCGAGGCGCGAGGCGAGGCGGCACGCTTCGAGGCGCTGCTGGCCGAATACCGGCGCGCCCCAGAGGTCACCCGTCGGCGGCTCTATCTGGAGACCATGGAGCAGGTGATGCCGGGTGTGGAGAAGATGGTGGTCGACCCCTCCGCGACGAGCGTGCTGCCGCTCCTCCCGGCCATCGGGCCACAGGTGACGCGACAGGGAGCGGCCGGGAAATGAGGCTCATCTATTTGCTGCTGGTGATCCTCGCCATCCTGGTCGGCACGCTCTGGGCGGGGCAGTACGGCTTGGGGCCCTGGGTCATCACGAACGAGTACGAGTACTCGCTGATCCTGACGCTCGGTGATCCGGGGGATCCGATCTCGGGGCCGGACGTTCGCCTGAGGGCGCCCTTGTTCCAGACGGTGCGGACGCTCGACAAGCGCCTGCAGCTTCTCAACGATCGGCCCCAGTCCTTCGTCATTGGCAACAAGCAGATCATGGTCGACTACTACGCCATCTGGCGGATCTCGGATCCACTGCTCTACGTGCGCGCCTACCCAGCGGGCAAGCGCGTGGCCGAGGCCGTGATCCGTGCGCAGCTGAAATCCGTGGTCGGTGCGACCATCGGACGCCTGCCGCTCTCGGAGGTGCTCTCGCGTGGCCACCTGATCGAGGACCTCTCCTCCGAGATGTTCGGGCTGCGCGACAAGGGCATCGAGATCGTCGACGTCCGAGTCAATCGGACGGAGCTGCCGCAGGAGGCCGAGGCGTCCGCCTTCAACCGCATGCGTGAGCAGCGCCGGGCCATCTCCCGCGAAGCGCGCGCCAAGGGCGAGCGCGAAGCGCGCGAGATCCGCGCCAAGGCCGAGCGCAAGGCGCGTACCACGCTCGCAGAGGCGCGGGCCCAGGCCGAGATCACGCGCGGCGAGGGCGATGCCGAGGCGGCGGCCATCTACGCTTCGGCCTATGGACAGGATCCGGAGTTCTACGCCTTCGTTCGCAGCCTCGAGGCCTACCGCAAGAGCCTGGGTGAGCGGACGACCATGGTGCTCGACCCCGATCACGAGTTCTTCCGCTACATGAACCCGAAGTCGGTGGAGCGGTCGGTCGGGAGCGAAGGCCAGGCGGGTCCCTGAGGCTCAATGACCAGCAGTGCCTTCCCCGGTCCTGAAGAGCATGCCGGCCCCGATGGCTGCAAAGACGGCGATGGCGACCCAGCTGGCCATCCAGGGCGCCACGATCCCCTCGTGACCGAGGGAGACGCCCAGAACGCGTGCGCCGTAGAAGAGCGCGAGGATCGAGACCGCCCCGATCGCCGGGCGTGCGAGGTCCTCGCCCGGCCCGACTCGCAGGGCAGCGGCGGCGGCGAGCAGCGTGAAGAGCAGGATGAGGACCGGGTGGCTGAGACGTTGATGCAGCGTGGTCTCGAGCACCTGCAGGTGATGGGCCATCCCGCTGCGTGCCTCGCCTCTCCGCGTGCGGATGTATTCGAGGAGATCGGCCACCGTCAGGCCGCGCAGGTCGGTCTGGCGCAGCAGATCGCCGCTGGTGGCCACCGGGAGACGCAGATCGACTTCGCTTCGATGCTGCGGCGGCGCCTCGGGTCGACGCGGATCGAATTCGCGGACGAGCGCCGTGGGCATGTGCCAGACCCCATCGACTCCGACCCTGACCAGCTCTGCGTCGATGGTCCGGATCAGGCGACCGGAAGCGTCTCGATCGAAGACCTCGACTCCCCGAAGGGTTCGTGTGGTCCGATCGGCTTCTCCCACCTTGTATATGCTCCGGCCCCGGTGGAACCAGAACGCGCCGCGACGGAAGACCAGAGCGTCGGCGTCTTCGCCGACGTGGCGCACCGCCGCGACGGGTAGCACCTCGAAGCCGACGTAGAAGAGGCCCGAGAGGACGAGCGCACACAGCAGGATCGGCGCAGCGAGGCGCGTGGGCGAGAGTCCGCTGGCCGCGGCCGCGACGACTTCGAGCCAACGGCTCGCCAGTCCGAGGGAGAGGAAGCCGGCAACGAATGCAGCGATCGGCACGAGGTCGGGGAGGGAGTACGATGGGATCTGCCAGAGCCGCGCGGCGAAGGGCTGACCGCCCCCCTGTCTTCCCGTCGGATCGTCGCCCAGGAGCAGCTGCACGCCGGTCACGAGGCACAGTCCGAGCATGAGCACGATGACGAAGAGGCCCAGGTAGCGCCTTGCGAAGTATTGAGAGATCGTACGCACGAAGAGGAGTCTAGCATTGGAGTTGGTCCGGGGGAGCGCCGCGCTCGAGCGCAGGATCACGCATCCCGTTCTCACCATCGGTAACTTCGACGGCGTGCACCTCGGGCATCGGGCGATTCTCGATACCGTGATCGAGCGCGCCCGTGCACTCGGCGGCGAGTCCGTGCTCTACACCTTCGATCCTCACCCGCGCAAGGTGCTCTCGCCCGAGAAGGGCCCTCGGCTGCTCGCCACGATGGATCAGAAGATCGAGATCCTCGAATCAGTGGGCCTCGACGTGCTGATCGTGGAGCACTTCGATCTCGAATTTGCCCGCACACCGCCCGAGGTCTTCGTCCGGGATTTCATCCATCGACGGATCGGGCCAAAGGAGGTCTACGTCGGCTATGACTTCCACTTCGGGCGCGACCGGGAGGGGTCCATGCGGCTGCTCACCGAGACCGGACCGCAGCTCGGGTTCTCGGTGACGATCATCTCGGAAGTGACGGTGGGCGATCGCGACGTCAACTCCACGCGCATCCGCGATCTGCTCGGACGCGGTGACGTGGAGGAGGCGAGCGAGCTCCTGGGGCGTCCGTTCTCGATCCGCGGCGAGGTGGTCGAGGGCATGCACCACGGCCGCGAGATGGGCTTCCCGACGGCGAATCTGGCGCCGGGCAACGAGATGATCCCGATGAACGGCGTCTACGCCAGCCGGGTGCGCCTGCTCGACGGCGCAGGAGCAGCGTTCCGGTTGCCCGCGGTCACGAACATCGGCGTGCGGCCCACCCTCGGCGATGGCCGCGCCCTCACGATCGAGAGCCACCTGATCGACTTCGACGGCGACCTCTACGGCCGTCACATCGAAGTGGAGTTCGGCACCCGGCTACGCCCCGAGCAGAAGTTCGAGTCCCTGCCCGAGCTCGAATCGCAGATCGCTCGCGATGTCGAAGCCGCCCGCGCATGGCTTGCGTCTTCCTGAGGGACGGCGCTCGACCGGCGCCCTTCAGGGGCGCTGCCTGCGAATTCGGCCCGATCGGCATCTGCCGTACTTCCCCACCCGCTCCCGGTAAAGATCCGTCCGGAGTCCGCCGATAACCCAGCGAGATTGCGTTTCTTTTGCCAGTCGCAAATTGAAGCGCCATGGATCGAATGCGGGTGCGGGGACGAGTCCGATCATCCGATGGATGGTGGGATCCGGTCTGGATGAGGAGGGGATGGGCTCGTGAACGAGCGCATTGGCGAACTTCTGGTCAAAGAGAATCTGCTCTCTGCAGATCAGCTGACGAAGGCGCGCGAAGAGGCGGCGGCCAAGGGGCAACGCCTCGGCGCCCAGATCACCTCCCTCGGCTTCCTCGACGAAGAGGAGCTGACCGAGTTCGTCGCGAAGCAGTACGGCGTCCCCTCGATCAACCACGACGACATCGACATCGATCCCGAGGAGGTGCAGCTCATCCCGCAAGCGGT
>CAZQMY010000450.1:0-719 GCA_964594405.1 uncultured Spirochaetaceae bacterium
ACGGGCTTCGAGCACCGGAATCGGGCGGACGCGCCTGGACAAGGCCTCGCTCTTCGCGGCCGCCCGACGCTCGACTGGCCGCGACGCATTCCGCGAGCTCGACTTCCTCGCGCCGATGCGCCGCGTGCTCGATTCCCTCGAGGCCGAGGCCCGGCTCCACCCGCTGGGCCGAATGGCCATGCGCGAGACGCTGGTGCGCGCGCTCGCGACGCGGCTCGACCTCGAGGCGCTCGAGGATCTGCATCCCGAGGTGGCGACTCGGCCGGTGGAGGCGCCGGTCTTCATCGTCGGCCTGCCGCGCACGGGCACCACGCTCCTGCACCGGCTCCTCGCCCTGGAGCCGACGTTGCGGCCGCTCTACTCCTGGGAGGCCCTGGCGCCGATCCCGCCGGAGATCGGCGTCGGAGCCACCGGCCGCGCGCCCGGTGGACGCGATCCGCGCATGCGGCGAGCCGAGCTTGCCGAGCGCGCGCTGCGCTACCTCGCCCCCGAGTTCTTCGCGATCCATCCCGTGGAGGCGCACGCACCGGAAGAGGATGTCCTGGTCATGGACCTCTCCTTCCTCTCGCCGACCGTCGATGCGACGATCCGCACGCCCTCGTACTCCGCATGGTTCTGGGAGACGGATCAACGCCCCGCCTACGAGATGCTGCGGCGCGTGATCCGGGTGCTGCTGTGGCAGCGGCTGCGCCGGGGCTGACGGCCTCAGGCGCGGCGCA
>CAZQMY010000450.1:729-4868 GCA_964594405.1 uncultured Spirochaetaceae bacterium
GCTGCTGTGGCAGCGGCCCGGGCGGTACCTGGGCAAGACCCCCCACCATCTCGAACAGCTGCCCGCCCTCTTCGAGGTCTTTCCGGACGCCAAGGTGATCCAGACCCATCGCGACCCGGTGCGCGTAGCGGCGTCCTACTGCAGCATGATCACCCATGGCCGTCGCGTCTTCAGCGACCACGTGGATCCGCGCGAGGTCGGCCACCAGCTCTCGGAGGGCGCCGTTCGCGGGGTCAGCCGTGCGATGGCCGCCCGAGACACGCTCGGAGAGGAACGCTTCCTCGACATCGCCTATGCGGACCTGGTCACCGACCCGATCAAGCAGCTGCGACGGATCTACGAGTTCCTCGGCACCGAGCTCACGCCAGCGACGCTGGCGGAGGTCGAGGCCCACCGCGGCGAGAATCCACAGCACAAGCACGGCGTGCACCGCTACCGGCTCGAGGACTTCGGGATCGATCGTGCCCGCCTCGCCGAGCGCTTCGGGCCCTACCGTGCCCGCTTCGACGTCCCGGAGGAGGCGTGAGCGCGCAGGACATGCAGGGGCGCGTCTGCCTCGTCACCGGCGCCACCAGCGGCCACGGCGAGGCGATGGCCCACCTGCTCAGCGCGCGCGGCGCGGAGGTGGTGCTGCTCGGGCGCAGCGCGGAGAAGTGCCGCGCGGTGCAGGCCTCGATCACGAGGAAGCACGCGGGCCGCACGCCCGAGGTCCTGCTCTGCGATCTCGCGAGCCAGAAGGAGATCGATCGCGCGGCGGACGAGTACCTCGCGAGCGGCCGACCGCTCCACGTGCTCGTCAACAACGCTGGGCTCGTCGCCCTCGATCGGCGGACGTCGGTCGACGGATTCGAGCTCTGCTTCGCCGTGAACTATCTGGCCATGGCGCGGCTCACGCTGCGCCTCCTTCCGCGCCTCCTCGAGAGCGCGCCCGCCCGCATCGTCAACGTCTCATCCGACACCTACAAGATCGGACGCATCGACCTGGACGACCTCCAGCTCGAGGACCACTACTCGGTGAGCGCCGCCTATGCGAACTCGAAGCTCGCCATCGTGCACTTCACGCTCGCGCTCGCGAAGCGGCTCGAAGGCCGCGGCGTCACGGTCAACGCCGTCGACCCGGGCCCGGTCGCATCGAACATCGGCGCGAACAACCCGGGCCTGCTCTACAGCCTCGCCCGGCCGATGATCAGATACCTCTTCCCGAGTGCAACGCGCGCCGCGCGCACCGCGATGATCGTCGCGTGTGACGCCCCGGGCGCAGAGCAGACCGGCGCCTACTTCCGCTCCTCGAAGCAGCGGGTGAAGCTCGGTCCTGCGGCCGATGTCGCGGTGCGCGAGGCGCTCTGGCAGCGCACGATCGCGCTGCTCGGGCCGGGCTTCGAGGCGTACGCGGACGGGGACTGATTCGCGCACACCCCGGGTGCAGCCGGCGCGACGCCCGCCCCGCGTGGGCACCGGACGCGATCCGCCCGCGCCTCACGGCCGGCTCGCTCTCGTCCCGTCGCCCGATCAGCTGAGGCGGCGTCGTCACCCCGCGAAGCGGGCGAGCCGCGGCGGGCGCGCGGGTCTCGGAATCCCGCGCGGCGGACTACCTTCTTCTCGAAATGGAGCAGCAGATCCTGGACGAGCACATCATCGAGGTCGCCGGTGACGCGGGAGAGGGGGCCAACGTCACTGGTCACATCTTCGCGGCGGCCTCGGCCCGCATGGGCAACAGCCTCTGGACGGTGGACATCATCCCGTCGGAGATCCGGCCCCCGGCGCACACCGTCGGAGGGGCGAGTGGCGTCCGGGTCCGCATCGGCGCAAAGCAGATCACGAACTCGGGCGACCTCACCCACCTGATCTTCGCCTTCAACGAGCAGTCGCTGCACGCGCGTGTGGAGGCGGGGCTGCTCGATCCGGAGGTCACGGTCCTGATCGACGACGTGTGGTCGCGGAACGCGGAGCCCCACGTCCGCCAGCGGTATCGAGAGGTGCTCGACGAGCTGCATGGCGGCGGGGCGAACATCTTCGAGGTCCCGCTCTCGGAGCAGTTCGAGGCCGCCTCGGGCGATGGCACGCGAGGCAAGAACATGGTCGCCCTGGGCATGCTCGGCGTCGCCTACGCTCGCGACGCGGAGCGGCTGGAGCGCGCCGTCGCGGAGGCCTTTCGGGGCGCCGGCGCAGACGTGGTGGCCCGGAACATCGAGTGGCTGAGACAGGGGATGCACTGGGCCGAGGCGCACCTGCCCCTTCGCTACGCCGTCCCACCGGCGCCCCGAGACGGGCCTCACGTCTACATGAACGGCAATCAGGCGCTCGCCCTCGGCGCCATCAACGCGGGCTTCGAGGTGTGCGCGATGTACCCGATCACGCCCGCGACCTCCGTCTCGCACGATCTCGCCGAGATCTTCGGCGAGTACGGCGGGATCCTGCACCAGGCGGAGGACGAGCTCGCCGCGATCGGTGTAGCCGTCGGCGCATCGTATGCAGGCAAGCCTGCCCTGACCATCACATCGGGCCCGGGCCTGGCGCTGATGACGGAGTTCCAGGGGCTCGCGGTGATGGCGGAGATCCCCCTGGTGATCATCGACGTGCAGCGCGCCGGTCCCAGCACGGGAATGCCGACCAAGGTGGAGCAGAGTGATCTGCTGGCGGCGATCCACGGCGCGCCGGGAGATGCGCCCAAGGTCGTGATCGCACCGAGCAGCATCGAGGAGTGCTTCCACTGTCTCTCGCTGGCGCGCAAGATCGCCGACGACTTCCGGATGCTCGTGATCGTGCTCTCCGACGCGAATCTGGCCACCGGCAACCAGCTCTTTCCGCGTCCCGAGATCAGCAGCGCGACCCTACCGCTGCCCCTCGACCTCTCACCCGTGCCCCCGGACACCCCCCTCTACGACTGGGACGAGAAGACGGGGCTCTCACACCGCCTGATCCCGGGCCGAATGGGCGGGGCCGCGACGACCTCGTCGCTCAACCACTCCGCCCGGGGCGTCGTCCAGTACGACGCCGCGTCGAACCAGCGGGGCCACGCGATGCGGAGCCGCAAGCTGGCGAGCCTGCAGAAGACTCTCAAGCTCCCCGTCGCGCACGGCAACCCCTCCGGCCGTCTCCTGGTGGTCGGTTGGGGATCGACGCGGGGCGCGATCGAGGAGGCGGTGTCCGGGCTGGCCGAAGAGGGATTCGAGGTCTCTTCCCTGCATCTCCTCTTCCTGAATCCGCTTCCGCCGGGGCTGCGCGATCTCTTCGAGCGCTTCGAGCGCGTCATGACGGTCGAGCTCAACTACAGTGATGATCCGGATGCCGAGCCGATCGACGAGACGAGCCGACGGCTGGGGCAGCTGGCGCAGCTCCTGCGGGCGCATACAGTGACCGACGTCGATTGCTACTCAAAGGTCTACGGTCGCCCGCTGATGCCGCGCGAGATCCGCGAGGCGATCGAGCGCACGCTCGAGGAGATCGATCAGCCGTGGTGATGGATCAGGTCGCGAAGACCCTCGACGACTATCCCTGCCTGCTCGACCACCCTCGCTACGCTCACGGCGACTACGAGGGGGGCCTGCCGCGCTGGTGCACCGGTTGCGGGGATCGAGCCATCCTGAACGCGGTCCAGGACCTGTTGACCGAGACGCAGACGCCGCCCGAGAGCGTCGTCTGCGTCTCGGGCATCGGATGCTCCAGCCGCTTTCCCTATTACCTGAAGACCTACGGGATCCATGGGATCCACGGCCGCGCGCTGCCGATCGCGACGGGCATCAGCCTGGCTCGCCCCGACCTCAAGGTGCTGACCGTCATGGGGGATGGGGACTGCTTCAGCATCGGTGCCGGGCACTGGCTCCACGCTCTCCGGTACAACCCCGATCTGGTCGTGCTCGTCTTCGACAACGAGGTCTACGCGCTGACGAAGCAGCAGGCGTCGCCAACCACGGCGAGGGGCACGCCCACCCATACGACACCGCGCGGAGCGGTGCTCTCGCCGCTCGCGCCCCTGTCGGTGGTCATGGCGATGCCGCAGGTCTCCTTCCTGGCCCAGACGGCGAGCTGGCTCCCCGCACACCTGCGCGCGACGATCGAGGCGGGCTGGCGACACCGCGGACTGCGCTTCATCCGGATCCTGCAGCGCTGTCCGGTCTTCTCTCCGGATGCGTTCGTCT
>CAZQMY010000451.1:0-4857 GCA_964594405.1 uncultured Spirochaetaceae bacterium
GGGTCGACCCAGCGCACCCGATGCCGGCCCCCGTCGAGGTCCTCGGCGAGTACGCGATTGCCGTTGCTGAGCATCACGGGGAGGCTCGCCTTGTCTCCCGTGATGGTGGTGGTGTACGTCGCCATCACGTCCGGGCGGTCGAGGAAGTAGGTGATGCGACGGAAGCCCATGGCCTCGCACTGCGTGCAGAAGTTGCCGCTGGTCCGATAGAGGCCCGAGAGTGCCGTGTTCTCCTGGGGCCGCAGGAGCACCACCGTCTCGAGCTCGAAGCGCTCGGGCACGCGCTCGATGCGCAGCTCGTCCGGAGTGGCGTGATAGGCGCCGGCGCCCAGGCGCACGCCGTCCAGCATCACCTCCTCGAGCTCGAGCTCGTCGCCGACCAGCAGCAGGGGCGGCGGGTCGCCGGAGAGGTCGGGATTGCGATGCATGGCCAGCCTCGCCCGCACCCGGGTCGCGTCTTCGCCCAGGTCGAAATCGAGGTCGACGGTATCGATCCAGTAGTCCGGCGGCCGATAGTCCTTCCGGTAGACGGCCTGCGGCTTCGCGCTGCTCATGATGCCCCCGAGTTCGTCGGCTCGCGCCTAGGCCGAGAAGGCCGGGCGCGAGCCCTCGATGATGATGTCGGCGTCGCGACAGACGATCCAGCGCATCGCCGAGCGATCCAGAAGCCCGTCCTCGTCGGGCACGACGGAACGGCGATAGGCGGGTTCGCGATAGAGATCGCGGAAACCGGCCCGGTCGCGGAGCCAGACCTCCGTCAGGCCCTCCCAGCCCCCTTCGTCTTCCGCAGAGAGGCTAGCGTCTCGTGCCCGATCCGACGCCATCCGGTGGTGCTGAACGTAGCCCAGCATGTGCTGCGCGATCTCCGGCGTGTCCCGGAAGAGCGGGCCGTGTACGCGCCTCCAATGGGCCTGGAAGTCTTCGGGTGTGTCACGAATCAGGGGACCGTGCGTCTCGAGCCAGTGCCCGTGGAAGGCGTCCCGGTCCATCCCCGGCCTGGGGCGGACGAAGCAGATCAGCTGGATCATCCCGTCTCCCGGTTCGCACCCGATGACCCCCGCGGTCATCGGGTCGAGGCGACGGCCCGTGCACTCCGATCCTGACCGCCTCGCATCGACGCCACAGCAAGCCTACGCGAACGACGCGTCCGAGACCATCCGCCGCCGAGCCCGCGATGCGAACGGGAAGCAGGGTCAGCCGTCGCCGATGCCGGACGCCAATCGCCCCCCCGCCGGCCCCCGGATGCGAAGACGGAGACGCGCAGCCGGGTCGGTCAGTCGGAGAGAGCCGACTAGCCGACGACATCCTCCGCCCTCCACCACCATGGCTCGGAGTCGGGTCCCGAGCCGCGCTGCCGATCCCGCTGGCGCTCCTCGCGCTCCATCGCCGCGCCGGCGCCCTTCAGCACCCATCGCTGGCGCTCCGCCATGCTCGAGGCCGCCTCGAGTCCCAGCAGGCCGAAGTAGCGGCCGCCGACCTCCTCCGACCGATAGACCATCGTGTCCACGGGAAGATCGAGGATCGAGGGCTCGGCGCGAAGGCATTGGTTGCCGACGAAGAGCCGGTCGGCGATCCGGTAGCTGATCCGCGACTGGACCTGACCGGGCCGGCCGACGGCCTGCACCACGAGGCCACCGCCTTCGATGCGATCCCCATGCGCGATACGCGTGACCGCACCCACGCGATCGGCGTCCTGCGGTACGCCCCAGATACACTCATGGCGCTCGGCGAGCACGCGGGCGACGTCTGCCCCGGTGATCCCGCTGCCGGTGTCCAGGACGAAGCGCGGCGTGAAGGCCATCGCGTCGAAGAGCGCCTCGTAGCGGGCGAGCACGTCGTAGGCGGGGTCGATCAAGACGGCGGCGCGCGATTGGCAGTGGGCGACCAGGTAGCTGATCCGGCCGCAGCGATCCCTGAAGTGCGTCTGGAAGAGGGATGGACCCGCCTCACGCGGGCGGTCGAAGGGGATGGGCGTCTTCATCTCGATGTCCTCCAGGAAGGTCGGGCCAGCGGCTCCGCGACCTGCGAGAGGAGTTGCACTGGACGTGCCAAGGCGAGTCCGAGTCCAGGACGCCGCTGGCGTCCTCCCCGCCGCCAGCAATGTCCCAGCTGAGCCACGCCGGCTGCGATGCGGCCCATTTGCACCGGCACCGAAGGCGCGGTGAATGCCGGATTCGGCCCCCGACATTGCATCGCCCTGGATGGGTGCGAGAATCCGGGCGCTCGCCCGACCCCGCTCGGCCGCACCGGATCGAAGCGGGCCAAGCCACGATACGATGGGGAACGCAAGCCGAATGAGCCGCCACGCGAAGCACCGGATCCCGAGCCTCCTGCGTCGCCGCCCGATCGTGGCGACGATCCTGTTCGCGCTTCACGCCCTGGCCTGCTTCTCGGACGGATCCAGTCCCTTCGCTGCGGAGCCCGACGGCCCGGCGCTGCGGATCGGGCTGACGCCCAACTATCCCCCTGTGGTCTTCCGCGACGGAGACGAGCTGCGCGGGATCGAGCCCGAGCTCGCCCGGATCGCAGCCCGCGAGCTCGGACGCTCGCCGGAGTTCGTGCCCCTCGAATGGGATGCGCTCATCCCAGCCCTGGAGGCCGGCGAGATCGACGTCATCATGAGCGGCGTATCGATCACCGAGCAGCGCGCCGAGCGCGTGCTCTTCACCGAGCCCTATATGCGCGTCGGCCAGCTGGCGATGATCCGGAGCGCCGATCTGGCTCGCCTCGGCTCACCCGACAAGCTGAGGCAGCCCGAGGTGCGCGTGGGCTACGTCAGGGACACCACGGGCGCCGCCTACGTGGCGACTTCACTTTCGCGCGCGGAGTCGTTCGCCTTCGACTCGGCCGACGACGGCGTCCGCGCCCTGCGGTCCGAGCGGGTGGACTTCTTCATCCACGACGCGCCCACCATCTGGCGCTACACCCTCGACCCCGGAAACCGCGATCTGATGGGCCTCTATCGCGCGCTGACCGACGAACATCTCGCATGGGCCGTCCGCAAGGAGGACGCCGAGCTCAAGGCCGAGCTCGATGGCGCCCTCAGCCGGCTCCGCGACGAGGGACGTCTCGAGCCGATCCTCCGCAAGTGGGTTCCGATCCGGGTCGTCGTGCGGGACTAGCCGGCTGCGGCTCCTCCCAGCGTCCGGCCATCACCTCGGCGACGACCCGCGTCGTCTCGAAGCGCTCGAGGAGGATCTTGATGGAGGCCGTGATGGGCGTGGCCAGCAGCATGCCGACCAGCCCCCAGAGCGTGCTCCAGAAGATCAGCGCCAGCAGGATCACGACCGGGTGGAGATCGAGCGAGTCTCCCAGCACCTTGGGCGCGATGCCGTAGCCGATGATGAATTGGGCTGTGCCCGGAATGGCGATCGCCAGGATCGCCGCGCTGCTCGAGACCTCGGGTGAGATGATCACCACCGGGAGGGGCAGCAGCGTGGCGATCACCGAGCCGACGTTGGGCACGAAGTTGAGCAGGAAGGCGAGCAGCCCGAAGACCAACGCGAGCGGAACGCCGAGGGCACTCAGGATCACGGCCACCAGCGCCCCCGTCGCGCCAGAGATGGCCACGGTGACCACCAGGTAGCGGCGCACCCGGCTCACCACCTCGCCGAGCATCCCCTGTTCCTGCCGACTCCAGCCGCCGCCACAGATCAACAGGATGAGCACGAAGGCCCGCGCCCCCAGCCCTTGAGAGACGAGCCCGAGGAAGGCATTCGTCGTCAGGGCCAGCAGCGGCCCGACGGTACTGGCGGGCAGCGAGATCAGCTTGCGCCACTCTTCTTGCGGCAGTCTGCGCTGCAGCGCATCGGGCAGCGCAGCGGTGAGTCGATCGAAGAGCAGATTGAGCTGCACCTCGTAGGCCTCCGCACTGGCGGCGAGCTGATTGACCGACGCGGTGAGCAGCATGGCCAGCCCGGCGAAGACCAGCACGACCAGCAGGCCGGTGCTGAGCAGCGCGAGGGGCTGCGGGAAGCGGAGGTATCGCGTCTGCCACTCGACCAGCGGCGAGATGGCCAGCGCCACGAAGAGTGCGAGCATGAAAGGAATCAAGACGGGGCGCAGCCAGTAGAGCGCGGCACCGAGCGCCGCCCCGGCCAGGATCACCAGGCAGACCAGTTGTACCCGCGTCTGGGCTTCGCTCGGCACTCACCGCCCCCCTGGCCCGCTCGGCGCGCCAGCATAGTCAGCGGATCGGGTCTTGGCGAGCGCTCGCCGCCCCGCGAGCCGGCCTGCGATCCCGAAGCGCGGCCCCCTGCGTGCAATGGAGCGATCAGTAGAGCCCCATGGCCTGCACCATGAGCGTGCGCAGGCGGGCGTCGCTCGGATGGCGCTTGCGAGCCTCTGTCAGGAGCGCGAGCGCCTCCTTCTTCTGTCCCGCGGCCAGCCTCACCTCCACGGCGCCCACGTAGGCCTCCACCAGGCTCGGTGCCAGCTCGATGGCTTCACCGTAGTGGGCCAGCGCGGCGCTTCGCTTGCCGTGCATGGTCAGTCGCTCGCCCTGATCCGTGAGGGCCCGCGCCAGGGCGCGATCGAGCCCCGGCAGATCCGGCTTCACGCGCTGCGCGACACGCAACGCCTCGAGCGCCTTGCCGGGCTTGCGCGCCGCCAGTCGCCCCTGACCCGCGTCCAGCAGCGCATCGGCGTAGTCTTCACGGGTGGCAGACCGGAAGTACTCGCGATCGATCTTCGAGATCTTCCCGTAGTGGTGGAGGGCGTCTTCGGGCCGCCGCTCCACGACGGCGATCCGCGCGCGGCCATGCAGGGCACGGACGTCCTGCGGATCGCGCGCGCGGGCCCCGCTGAAGCGTCTCTCCGCCACCAGGTCGCGGCCGGCGGCCAGCGCGGCCTCGGCCT
>CAZQMY010000452.1:0-4847 GCA_964594405.1 uncultured Spirochaetaceae bacterium
CCGCCTCCGATCTCGCGTCCAGCGGGCAGGCCGTGGTGATCGCCGGGCACACCGCCAACCGCGGAAGCGAAGAGTACAACCTGGCCCTCGGGGAGCGCCGCGCCGCGTCGGTGCGTCGCTATCTCGCGAACCTCGGCGTGCCCATGCAGCAGATGACGATCGTGAGCTACGGCGAGATCCGACCGGCCGCCAACGGCAACACCGAGTCGGCCTGGGCGCTCAACCGCCGCGCCGAATTCTCGGTGGCTCAGTAGCGCACGGGCGAAGCGCGCGCTTCGCCGCGGCACCCCCCAACGTTTTCTCCTTGGCCTCCATCGGGCCATGCAAGACGAGTAAGCCGCAACCAACTACTCGTTGAACGAAGGGGACGGAATCCATCGGGTTCCGTCCCCTTCAATCGTTTCGGGCGCTTCGGAAACGAAGCTGCACGCCGCGACGCGCGACTCGCCCGGCGCGCCGCCGACGGATGGCGGTGGGCGTTGACCGGTGCAGGCCCGATGATATCGTCGCAGTCGGCCCAGCAACGTGTGCTCGCGCGATGAGACGCTCTGCGCGAGGCCCCCACCTGGCCTCTGCACCGCCCAGAGTGAATTCGCAGTCCCACCGGCGTCACCCGAGCGCAGGCGGGTCGGCGGCGCGGCTCGCGGCGGCTCTGTTTCCGTGTCGGGCCGACCGGTCCATCCAGACTCTCACCCATCCTCGAAAGCACACTCCAAGGAGCTCCCCATGCCCGTTCACTCCGGCAAGATCGCCGCCCGCGCGCTCAAGCAGGCTGGCGTCGAGGTCATCTTCACCTTGCCCGGCGGCCACATCATGCCGCTCTACGATGGCTGCCTCGACGAGGGCATCAAGATCCTCGACGTACGCCACGAGCAGGCGGCCGTGCATGCCGCCGACGCCTGGGCGCGCTGCAATCCGGGCAAGATCGGCGTGGCTGCGATCACCGCTGGTCCCGGTGTCACCGACGGTGTGACGGGCATCGCGAACGCCTGGCGCGCGAACTCGCCCATCCTCGTCTTCGGAGGCCAGGGGCCCTTCAGCAATCTGCGCAAGGGCTCGCTCCAGGAGATGGATCACCTCGGCGTGGTCCGCCCAATCACCAAGTACTCTGATGCGGTGTATCAGGGACATCGCATCGGCGAGTTCATCGAGCTGGCGATCCGCCACGCGGTCTCGGGCGTCCCCGGTCCGAGCTACCTCGAGGTGCCGATGGACGTGTGGAACGAGCAGTGCGAGTGGGAGACGGCGCCCATCCCGCTGATCCGCACCACCGCACCTCGCATCTCCCCCGATCGCGCAGAGGTACGCGAGGCCATCGAGGTGCTGCGCAACTCCGAGCGGCCCATGCTGATGTCGGGCACCAGCGTGAAGTGGTCCGGCGCGGCCGCCGCGATGAACGAATTCATCGCGGAGACCCACATCCCGACCTATACCAATGGCATGGGCCGAGGCACCGTCCCGCCCGACTCGCCCGAGTTTCTCGTGCGTTCGCGCCGCGATGCCATGCAGCAGACCGATTGCATCATCCTGGCAGGCACACTGCTCGACTTCCGGATGCGCTTCGGTGCCAGCATTCCGCCGAGCGCGAAGATCATCCAGCTCGAGATGGATGCGACGCTGATCGGTCAGAATCGCAGCACCGACGTACCGCTGGTGGGCAACCTCGCCTGCAGCTTCGAGCTGCTCAGCGAGGAGCTGAAGAACCAGGGCGTCAAGCTCGACTACTCGGGCTGGCGCGACAAGCTGCGCGCCATCGAGGAGGAGGCCGAGGCGAAGGTCCAGGCGAGCCTCGATAGCGACGACAGCCCGCTCGATCCTCAGCGCATGTGTCGCGAGGTGCGGGACTGGCTCGAGACGCAGCCCAATCCGATCGTGATCGGCGATGGCGGGGACATCGTGGCCACCGCGGCGAAGATCCTGCCGGTGAAGAGCGAGGGCGCTTGGATGGACCCCGGACCGCTCGGAACGCTCGGTGTGGGCATGCCCTTCGGTCTCGCGGCGCAGATGGCCCATCCCGACCGCCGGGTGGTGATCATCTACGGCGACGGCTCCTTTGGACTCAACGGCTTCGAGTTCGACACCGCCGTGCGCTTCAATCTCCCGGTGATCGGCATCGTGGGCAACGACGCCGCCTGGGGACAGATGATGCGACCCCAGGGCGCGATGATGGGCTGGGACCGCCTCGACGGCACCCTGCTCGCACGCACGCGCTACGACAAGGTGGTCGAGGCGCTCGGCGGCTACGGCGAGTCCGTGGACAAGCCCGAGGATCTGCGGCCGGCCCTCGACCGCGCGGCGGCCTCCGGCAAGCCCGCGTGCATCAACGTCATGATCCGGCAGGATCGCGAGTGGACGGGCGGCATCTACGTCTGATCGCGGCCTGACAGAGGTCTGTTGAAGGTGTCGAGACGGAGGCCGTTGATCGGCCTCCGTCTCGGGCGCCGCTGACGCGAAGGGAGGGGCGTTGAGCGAGCGGCTCGGCCGATCGGATCCGGGCGAGTGGCTCCGCTTCGAGTCCGTCGCCCTCTTCGGCCCGCTGATCGCCCGCCTCGGGCCCATCGCGCTGCTGAGTCTGCAGACCAGTGGGCCGCCCGAGCGCCGGAGCGCACAGCTGCTGGACGTGGCGCTGCTGCTCTTCGGCGGGATCGGCGAGGACGTGGTGCTTCGCCACTCGCTGATCAGGCCGCCGGGCGAGGTGCCGGCGTTGATCACGCGGCTGTCGGGCCGACACCGTGGCGACTTCGAGCGGGCGCCCACCATCGACGCGCTCCGCGACGAGCTGGACGCCGCGCTCGGCGAGCGCGCCCTGATCACCTTCGACGCCGCGCCCTGTCGCCACTTCCTCTCGCGCTTCGTCTCCACGCGCTTTGCCGGCGCGCGCATCCTCGATGCACAGGACGTCCTCGAGGTCACGCATCCCGATGCCGAGGACGTCACCTTCAAGGCCTACGCTCGGGCGATCCTCGGCGAGCCGGAGCACCACCGGGCGGATCGCGACGTCCTCACCCTGGGACGGATGCTCCTCACGGTGGCCTCGGGCGCCGAGGAGGACGAGGGGCGTCATCAGGTCGCCCGGCGGGCGATGGAGCGATTCACGGAGGAATCGCCCTGGCTGGCGCTGCTCGGCAAGGGGGGCTTGCTCGCCGAGGTCGAAGGGTCGTCGCACTACGTGGAGGTGGGCGCAAGCGAGGAGCCACCGGTGCCTTTCGACGAGGAGGCGATCGCCGCGGCGCTTCGCGACGAGGCGCGCGGTCGACGCCACTTCCGGAGCTACCGCGTTCGTGAGGAGCAGATCCGGCTGGCGCGCGCCTTCCAGCGCAACTTCGCAGGGGGTGGGGCGCTCCTGCTGGAGGGCGGCACCGGGATCGGCAAGTCCCTTGCCTACCTCGCCGCTGCCATCCCCTTTGCCATGGAGCGGGCCGAGCGCGGTGATCGACAGCCGATCTTGATTTCGACACGCACCAAGCTGCTCCAGGACCAGCTCCTGGGTCACGACATTGCGGCAGCGGCGCGCTTCCTCGGGCATCCAGGGGTCCGGGCGCTCTCGATCAAAGGGCGCGCCAACTACGTCTGCGAGCGACGCCTCGGGGATGCTCTGGCGAGCGGACGCGATCTCTCGCTGCTCGCCGAGGACCGCCAGGCCTTCTGCGTCCTGCAGGCCTGTGCGCGGACGCGTCCCGGTGGCGAGGTCGGCTCGCTGCCGCTGGCGCTCCTGCGCCGGCATCCGATCCTGCGCGACCTCATCGGGCGCAGCGTCGCGCGCCGCGCCGAGCAGTGCACGCGCGAGGAGTGCGCGCGCAACAAGTCCTGCCCCTTCGGCCTCCGACGCAGGGCGCTGGCCAAGGCTCACCTGGTGGTGGCCAATCACGACCTGCTGCTGCGCTGGCCGCCCGACTATCCCGCCTTCGGTCATGTGGTGGTGGACGAGGGCCACGAGCTGGCGGGCGTCGCCGACGACGTCTACGCGACGGTGGTGCGGCCCGAAGAGCTGATCGATCGCATCGACGAGGTCTTCGGCGCGCCGGGCGAGAAGGCTTCCTCTGCGCGCCGCGCCGGCGAGCCGGAGCGTGGCCTGCTTCCGCGCAAGCAGCGCCTCGAGGCGGCGCAGCAGGTGCGCGATGCGCGCCGCGCGCTGCTCTTGGACTTCGGGGCCATGGGGCGGGGGCTCTCGGGGCGCGCCAGCGAGTACGGGGAGGTGCAGCTGCCGCCGCGCGCCGATCGGCTCTTTCCTGGCGTCGCGGAGCTGGCCGACACTTGCGCGCGTCGACTCGAGGTCCTCGCCCGACTCGCCGAAGAGCTGGACGCTCGCGCCGAGTGGACCTTCGACGAGGCGCCCGAGGCGGGGAGCGAGGGTCCCAGCCCCGTCCAGAAGAACGCTCAGGCGCTCCGCGAGGCGGCCTCCGGGCTGCGCATGGCCTTCTCCGCGGACTCGCACGACGTGGTCTCGGCGTTCGAACGCCTCGTCATGCCCTACGACCGCTGGACGCTGATCATCCGCTCGGTCTCCCCCGCCTCCGACTTCCACCAGCTCTTCCTCGAGCCCCTCGAATCATTCGCCGCCGTCTCCGCGAGCCTCTTCGTCGGCGGCGATGCCTTCGCGGCCCTGGGTGAGCTCGAGATCGAGGAGCGCTCGGCCATCGGCGTGGACCGCGTCTCGCTCCCGAGTCCCTTCGACTACGAGCGCCACATGCGGGTGCTCGCGATGGCGGCTCCGGACGACCCGGTGGCGGAGACCGCACACGTGCTCGGGCTACTGGCGCGTGAGCTGCGCGGCCGCCCGCTGGCGCACTTCACGAGACTGCGCCGGATGACCGAGGAGGCTGAGAAGCTGAAGGCACTGCTCAAGC
>CAZQMY010000453.1:0-4835 GCA_964594405.1 uncultured Spirochaetaceae bacterium
AGCGAATCCGACCGGATCCTCGAGTCCATGCGTCGTCGCTACGGGCGCGAGGAATACCTGGCCATCGTCGACGGACTGCGCGCCGCGCGTCCGGATATCGACATCAGCACCGATCTGATCGTCGGCTTCCCGGGCGAGACCGAGGCCGACTTCGAGCAGACCCTCGAGCTGATGCGGCAGAGTGACTTCGTCGACAGCTACAGCTTCAAGTACTCGCCGCGACCCGGCACGGGCGCGGCGGAGATGCCGGGCGCCGTCGACGCCGAGGAGTCGCAGCGCCGTCTCGTGGCACTGCAATCGCTGCAGCGCGAGCTGACCATCGCTCATCACCGTCGCCGTATCGGGGGGACCGCCCTCGTCCGGATCGACGGGGAGAGCCGCAAGGGCGGCGGCCAGCTCCGCGGGCGGGACTTCCACCACCGGCTCGTGAACCTCGCCTGGAGCGAGAGCGCGCCCGGGCCACGCCCGGCGCCCGGCGACCTGGTGCCCGTCGCCATCGTAGAGGCCACCCCCCACTCGCTCATCGGGCTGCCGGCGGGCCGGGGGTCGGGCTTCTCGCAAGGCGACGCCGGCGTCGGCGTAAAACCCGATGGCGCCCCTGGATTCGCGTTGAAGCTGCGGCAGCGATCCGCCGATGAGAGCGAGCGAGGTGCATCCGCCGACACGCGATCGGAGGGGGATGCGCTGAGGGTCATCGGCTAGCCCGGCGCACACGTCCCGGGCCGGCCGCGCCGGTTCGAGGGGTGTCATGCCGAAAGCCAGAATCCTAGCCGTCGACGATCAGCGCTACTTCCGCGAGCTGATCGAAGGGCTGCTCAGCGACGAGGGCTTCGAGGTGAAGACCGCCTCCAACGGCGAGGAGGCCCTGCACATCCTCGAGCGCGAGGACTTCGAGATCGTGATCACGGATCTCGTGATGCCCGGCATCGACGGCAGCCAGCTGGTGCAGCGCATCAAGGAGCGCCTGCCCGACCAGGACGTCGTGATGGTCACCGGCGTGGTGGACGTCAAGACCGCCGTCGAGGCGATGAAGCAGGGCGCCACCGACTACATCCTGAAGCCCTTCGATCGAAACATCCTGATCGGCTCGCTCGAGAAGATCCTGCAGCGCAGGCGACTGCGCGACGAGCACGCGCGGTTGATGGCCGAGAACCTGGAGTTCATGGGGGTGCTCTCGCTCTACGAGCGGGTGACGGGGCTGTTCAGCACGCTCAGCGTGGAGCCGCTGGCCGAGCGCCTGATCGAGGGCCTCTGCCTCGAGACGCGGGCCCAGGGCGGGGTGCTCTGGGTGGTCGACGATCTCGAGGATGCCCGACTGCATCTGGTCAGCGCGCGCGGCATCATCCGCGTGGACGAGGAGCCCGAAGAGCTCGACCTCGCGCGGCTCGGCGAGGACTTCCGCACCCTGATGGCGGAAGGACGCTCGATGGTGCGATCGCTGCAGCGGGGCGGCAGCGGCGGCGAGGCGCTCTTCGTGCCCCTGCGACACGCGGGTGGGCTGATCGGCATCGCCCGGCTCTCGGACAAGCTGGATGGCGTGACCTTCGACGATCGCGACCGCGCGTCGGCGGAGAAGTTCGTGGGCTTCGGTGCGACGGCGCTGGTCAACGCGTTGCGCTTCCGTGCCCTCGAGCGCCGTTCCTTCCGCGATCCGACCACACGCGCCTACACCCACGCCTACTTCGAGGATGTCGTTCGCAACGAGATCCAGAAGGCCAGCCGATTCGGGCATCGATTCAGCATGCTCCAGCTGGAGGTGGCGGGCCTCGCCGGGCTGCGCCGCGAGCGCTCGGAGACGCGATACAACCAATGGCTGGCGAGCCTCGTGTCTCAGGTGGGCGGCGCGCTGCGCTCCACGGACCTGCTCTCCACCGCGACCGAGTCGACCTACCACGTCCTGCTCCCGGAGACCGATGCCCTGGGCGCCGCGGTGCTCAAGCAGCGGATCCGCCATACGCTGGAGTCCGGCGCGTTGCTGCGCGGCGGGGAGGGGCAGTCGCGGCCGCAGATCACGCTGGCCTCGGCCACCTATCCCACCGATGGCACTCAGCTCGACATGCTCTCGGCCGTGCTGCAGAGCCGTCTCGAAGACAACCGCGGCAGCGAGATCGTCGCCCTCGGGCGGGCTGGGCAGCGCTTCAGCGAGCTGGTCGAGACGCTGCTCGAGCGCGGGGCGCAGATGCCGGCCCACGCGCCCGACGAGATCACGCGCTTCGTCATGGAGGACCTGGCGCGGCGACCCAAGGACCGGGGGCTGCTCTACGTCTCCCCGGCCGATCAGATGCTCGAGTCGGTGCTCGAGGGCATCGAGGACATGCTGGGTGCCGGCAGCCGGACCGAGCTGGTGGTCGTGGCCGACAAGGGGCGGGCAGCGAGCCAAGCCCCGTCCAATGCCGGCATCACCTGGGTGCAGCCGGCGTCGCTGGGAAGCGATCGTCCCTTCCTGCTCTACTACGGGGATGGCCCGGCCTACGCGATGGCCACCGGGCGCCAGCGCGACGCCAGCGGAACCCGGCTGTTCCACACCAGTGATCGGGTCCTGGTCGAGCACCTCGTCTTCCAGCTGCAGGCCGATCTCGGCATTCCGGTGAGTGCGTGATGGCGGGTGCCGGACGGAGCGCGGAGCGCAGGGCGGAGCCCTCGAGCCAGCAGGCGGGCAGACGGGACGGCCCGGGATTGATCCTCGTCGCCGACGGACATGCGGTCCGCGGCCAGCGGATCGTCGACGAGTGCAGCGGCGCCGGCTACGAGGCGAAGCTCGCACCCCACGGCGCGGCCGCCATCGAGGTGGCGCTGGCGACTCGGCCCGACGTCATCGTGGCCCAGCTCGACCTGCCCCTCGTCGACGCCCTGAAGCTCGCCGAGATCCTGCGCGCCAACCCGCGGACCCGGGGCGCCCGCTTCGTCTTCATGGGCCGCGCCGAGAGCCTCGGCACCCAGGGCGCCGTGGGCGACCAGCTGATCGCGCCCGATACCCGGCCCTGCGAGGTGGTGGAGACCATTCAATCGCTCTTCGCGCGCCAGGGGCGCATGGACTCCCTCGAGATGGGCTCGGATCAGGGCGGTGACATCGAGGGCGACCTGGGCGACGTGCCGCTGGCCGAGCTGCTGCAGACCTTCCTGATCCAGCGCCGCAGCGGCACGCTGAAGCTGCAGAGCCAGGGCGAGCGCGGCCCACTCGAGGCGCTGATCCGGATTCGCGAGGGCGACGTGGTGGATGCCGAGGTGCCGCCCGTCGATGGAGAGAAGGCCCTCTTCCGCCTGCTCTCCTGGCGCAGCGGGCGCTTCCGCTTCGAGCCGGGCGACGCCTCTGGTGCCCCCTCGATCCTCGCGCCCACCCGTCGTCTACTCGTCGAGGGCCTTCGCCAGCTCGAGGAGTGGGATCGGCTGGCCCCGCAGCTGCCGCCGCTCTCCGCTCCGGTGAAGCTGACGGTGAAGAACGCCGAGCTGCCCAACATCGTGCATCCGCTCACACAGGAGGTGCTGCTCCTGCTGGAGCTCTATGGCACCGTCAGCGAGGTGGTGGACCACTGCGCCTTCCCGGACTATCAGACCCTGCGCACGCTCCACACCCTTTCGGAGCGCGGCATCGTCCAGGTGGGCCGCGCGCCCGCACCCCTCGTCGAGAGCAGCGGCCGTCAGGGGCTCTTCGCCGAGACGCAGTGCCGGCGGCTCCGCGACTTCGTGGGCGAGGGCGGCCATTCGGGCGAGCGCTGCCCCGATGCGCGCCTGCTCGTGGTGAGCTCGGATCGCATGGCCCTCCACAGCTTCGCGCAGCTGCTGGTGGACTCGCCGGTGGTGGATCTCTCGCCCGAGCTGGAGCGCGGTCAGCTGCCTCCCGATCGGCTGTCGGTGATCGGACGCGTGGCGGTGGACGATCGGCTGGGCATCGAGCTGGTCCAGCTCCCCACCGATCCGAGCTGGCGGCCATTCTGGCCGGTGGCGGGACACGGGGCGCTGGGCACCCTCTTCCTGCTCGGAGGCGCCGTCGGCGACGCGGTGCACGCCGTCGAGGAGGTCTCCGCCGTGCTCGGCGCGCTGCCCCGCGCCAGGACCTTCCACGTCGTGCTGCTCGGCAAGGACGAGCGCGTGGGCCCGGACGATCTGCGCGAGCACCTCTCGCTCATCGACGAGGCCTCGCTCTTCCTGCTCCCCACCGAGAGCGACAAGGATCCCGAGATCCTCCTGCGCAGCCTCTTCACGAGGGTCCTGCCGTGAGCGTCGACGGACTCAAGGCGTTCGCGCTGCTCGCCGAGTTCGGCGACGGCGATCGAGAGAACCTCCACGAGCTGCTCGAGGAGAAGCGCGTCGCCAGGGGGCGGCGGCTCTTCTCGGAGGGCAGCGAGTCCGAAGGGCTGATCCTGCTGCGCAGCGGCAAGGTCCGGCTCGAGAGCAGACGGGGCCTCGAGCCGGAGTTCCTGCCGGCCGGAGCGGCGCTCGGCGCGATCTCCCTGATCAGCGTCGGACCGCGAGAGGTGACGGCCTTCGCCGAAGAGCCCTGCGAGATCTGGGTCCTGCCGCGTGAATCCTGGCCGCGGCTGGTCGGCGATCATCCGGCCACGGCGTGCCGGCTGGCTGAGGCCCTGGTCCGCGATCTGGCCGGTCTGCTGCGCCTCGGACTGGATCGGCTCGCGGGCGCCTGAGCACCGCGGCCTCCTACGCCCGACTCGGGTGGGCGGCTGCTTGACCGCGCTTGGACCGGAGATTATCCTCGTCGCGACACTGCAGCGCAGCTCGCGGTATCGTCGACCGGGCGTGAGCTGTATCTACAGTCACCCGAGACAGTCCGGACATGGGGGGGCCGGCGCAGGGCCTCCTCCATCCTCACCGGGCGA
>CAZQMY010000454.1:0-4822 GCA_964594405.1 uncultured Spirochaetaceae bacterium
TGGGTGCACCGAACTCCATTCGCCAACGGGTCGGCAGCGGCAGGAGACCCAGGGGCCCCAAGGCGGGGAAGGTCGGGGTGATCGGCACGAAGGGCAGACCCAGCATCCGCGCGGGCAGATGCGATTTCATGAGTACCGGATGCGCCTCCTCCGCGCCCACGATTCCCACGGGCACGAGCGGAACGCCACACTCGATGGCCGCGCGCACGACGCCGCCGCGGCCGAAGCGCTTCAGCCGGTAGCGCTCGCGGAAGGGCTTGGCCGCGCCCTTGACGCCCTCCGGAAAGGCGACGACCGAGCGCCCGGTCCGCAGCAGCCGGTCGGCGTTTTCGCGGCACGCGCGCACGCCGCCGATCCGGGCGAGGTAGGGCTGCATGAAGGGCAGTGTGATCAGCCAGTCCGCGACCAGGAAGCGCGGCCGACCGGGCGAAGCCCCCGCCCGTTCGAGCACGTGGCTGAGCATCATGCCGTCGTAGGGCAGCAGCCCGGATCGATTTGCCACGAAGAGGCACGGTCGTCCGCGCGGAACGTGCTCGAGCCCCCCGACCTCGATCCGCCAGTAGCTGTCCTGGAGGAAGTCCATCAGCCCCCGCGCCCCTCTCAGGACCTGGGCATCCATCCCGAACTCGTCGACGTCCGAGAGGCGCTCCTCCATGCCGAAGCGGGCGAGCTTGCGTCGCAGCTCGTCGAAGACCGCGATGGGGTCAAAGTCCGCCAGGGCGCCGGGTGCGGGCTCGCGATGTTCCGGCAACCTCGATCTGATCTCGCGCCGCAGGTCTTCGAGGGCCTCGCGCAAGGCCTCCACGCTCTCGTCGGCCGCCAGCAGATCCTCGAGCAGCTCGGCGTCGGGCTCTTCGGCGCCGCCGCGCGGCTCGCTCGTCCGGAGCGGCACGACGTTGTCGGGGATGGTGTCGTCGGGATCGCTCATGGGCGCCCTCTCGGCGAGCAGTTCGGCAGCGGAGCGCCGCTCCAAGGGGGACGCGCTCCGCTAGCGGTACCCCGCCAGTTTGCGCGAGGCCACGAAGGAAATCCACGCTTCTCGCGTGGTGTAGTCGGGCTCGCCGAACTCGTCCCAGCCCCGCTGCCCGTCGGCGATCCAGAGGTGGCGCAGATAGTCGAGGAAGCCTGCGGGTGGATCGCCGATCTGCCCCTGCAACGGCACGTCGGAGAGCCGATAGAGCAGCGGCGTCGGCAGAGGAAGCGAGCGCTTGCCCGCGATCGCCAGCAGCACAGAGAGCGGGAGCACGCCGGGACCGACGATGTTGAACACGCCGGGATGAGACGCGGTGACCGATGCCTCGAGCACCCGCAGGTAGTCGTCCTCATGGACGAACTGCAGGAGCGGGTCGTAGCCGAGCAGCGTCGGGATCACGGGCCGATCGAAGTAGCGCGTCACCCGATCATCGACGCTCGGTCCCATGACCCAGCAGCGGCGGAGCACCGTCAGCTCGGCGTGCGGATGGGCCTCGGCCCACTTCGCTGCCAGCTCCTCCACCTCGCGCAGGTTCTCGACGCAGTGCGCGCCCGGATGCCCGGCCAGCACCCGGTCCTCGGAGAGGAAGTTCGGATTGTCGGGCCGCGGCCCGTAGACCATCGTGGATGAGCAGATCACGAGCCGCCGCAGCTTCGCCGCGCCGGCCGCGTTCATCATGTGCAGCGATCCGATGGTCTCGAGCTCGTGGTCGTACTCGAGGTCGGCGCTGGGCGTGGAGCGGAAGGCCATGTGGGCGACGGCCTCGACGCCCTCGTCGGCCAGCACCGCCGCGAGCTGCCCATCCGCAGTGGGATCCGTCAGATCCACCTCGTGGAAATCGATTCGACCGGCCAGACGCAGCGGACGATGGAGATCGATGCCGACGATGCGCGGCGGATCCGGACGCTCGAGGAGGCGTGTCGCCAGGGCCTCGCCGAATTGGGTATCGAGCCCTGTGATGGCGATGCATTCGACGTCGCTCATGACGTGATTGTGCGCCAGCAAGCGCATCGGCGCGAGCCGTGCCGGAGCCCTATGCTGGGCCATGGGAGGCCCTTTGATCGATGAGCGATGAAGCCCGATTCCATCTCGTGGAGGACACCCGCTTCCAGGAGCACCGTGGCCCCGACGGTCACCCCGAGCGGCCCGCTCGCCTCGATGCCGTCTCGACCGCGCTCTCCCCCTTTGCTCCGGCGCTGGTGCGAATGCCGCTGCGCGCGGCGACGACCGACGAGCTGCTGCGCATCCACGACCGCACCCACCTGGCCCAGGTGAGCCGCACGAGCGAGCGAGCGCCGGCCATGCTCGATCCCGACACGTATCTATCACCCGCCAGCCTGGGCGTGGCGCTGGAGGCGGCCGGCGGCACCGTGGACGTCGCCCGCGCGGTGGCGACGGGGGCGGCGCGCTACGGGATGGCGGCGGTCAGGCCCCCGGGTCATCACGCGGAGCACGACCGCGCCATGGGCTTCTGCATCTTCAACAACGTCGCCATCGCGGCGCGGGCGCTCCAGGCCGAGGAGGGCGTGGGCAAGCTGATGATCTTCGACTGGGACGTTCATCACGGAAACGGGACCCAGCACAGCTTCGAGGAGGATGCCTCCATCCTCTACGTCAGTACCCATCAATTCCCCCACTATCCGGGCACGGGTCGCGCCCTCGAGGTCGGCCGGGGGGCCGGCGCGGGGGCCACGCTCAACATCCCCGTGCCCGCCGGCAGCGGCGACGCGGAGTATGTCTCCGCCGTGCAGCGTCTGGTGATCCCCGTCGCGCGCCACTTCGCGCCTGAGATGATCCTGATCTCGTGTGGCTTCGACGCACATCGCGACGATCCGCTCTCTGCGACGGAGCTGACGGGCGAAGGCTATCTCGCCATGACCTGGCTCGTCCGCGCGCTGGCGGACGAGCTCTGCGAGGGCCGGCTCGCCCTCGTGCTCGAGGGCGGCTACGCGCTCTCCGGCCTGGCGGAGGGCACGACGGCGGTGATGCGCGGGCTGCTCGAGCCCATGCCCGAAGCGCTGCCGCCCGTCGCCGATCTGCCGCCCGGGAGCAATCTGGCCGCCATCGTGGCGCCGGTCGTCGAGGCGCAGCGCCGCTTCCACCCGGACATCGGCGCCGCCTGATCAGCGTCGGCCCATGCGCTTGGGCCCATTCCCCGAGAACGGACTGCGCCCTTCACCGGATGAACGGGCCGCTCCGCTCTCGCCGCGGCGCGCGCCGAATCATCAAACGACGTTCGGCGAGAAGGCACGCGTTGGCGGCGCGGTTCGCCGAGCGACCGGGGAAGCCTCCAGGGACGGCATCCCACCACGCCCCTCTTCATCCCACCGAATCCGACACCGCCCCAGTGGGCCGCTCCCGGATCACCCCTCCCTTCGGATTCGGGCCTCAGACGACGTCTGCTGCACGAATCATCACCTGATGGGTTCGCCCGCGACGAGCACCGCCCACCCGCCGAGAATCAAGATGATCCACGAAGCTCGCAGTTTTGTTGTGCTCGCAATTTTTTTCTTGATCGAGTGGAGAAATGTGGGATACAAGAGTAGTCAGGTGGCACGAAGTGGTATAAGGTGGGCCGCGGTTGACGGGGGGAGGGCGAGCGCGGCCCCGTTCGAGAGATTCAGGGCGAACCCAGAAGACGGCTGAAAGCGGAGCGTTCGGGCCATGTTTCGGGGTCGCTTCGAGCACACGATGGATAAGAAGGGACGCGTGAGCATTCCTTCGGGGTTCAGGGTGGAGATCCAGCGCCGTAGCGAAAACGCACCGGTCCTCACGAACTATCAGGACCACCTGGCGCTCCATCCCGCAGACGAATGGGAAGCCAAGGAGCAGGAGCTGATGCAGATGTCGGATCTGCAGCCCGAAGTGCAGGCCTATCGCCGCTTCGTCGTCTCCGGAGCCACCGAGTGCCCCATCGACAATCAAGGTCGGATCCTGATTCCCGGGTACCTGCGCGAGCACGCGGACCTGGACACGAAGGTGGTCATCGCAGGCGTTCTGGACAAGATCGAGATCTGGAATCCCGAGCGCTTCGCCGAGAGCCAGAAGATGACGCTCCTCCAGCTCGACAGCATCCAGCGCACCGTGGATGAGAGCCGGAAGGTGGAAGGAGCCTAGTTTTTGGGGGGAGCTGGAAGCCTTGCTTCCAGCAGAGAGGGTGGGGTGTCCCCGAGACACCGCTTCAGATGCCAGAGGGGTTACTGGGGGGTACCCGCTGGCATCGAGGTGACTCGGGGCACCCCAACGTCTCTCCCGCCGGCTCCCCCCGCGTTCCCCCGCAATGGGGCAGCGACGGGAGGCGCCCCGTTCTCGTGAGTAGCGACTTCCTTCATCTTCCGGTCCTGCGGGACGAGACCCTGGCGCATCTCGCGCTCCACCCCGGCGCACTGATCGTCGACGGGACCCTGGGCGGCGCCGGCCATGCCGCCTCCATCCTCGAGGCGACGGCGCCGGATGGCGTGCTCGTGGGCTTCGACGTCGACCCCGACGCGCTGGCGGCAGCGGGCGCTCGCCTGGCGGCCTACGGCGATCGGGTGAAGCTGGTCCACGGCTCGTTCCGCGACATGGAGAGCGCGCTCCAGCAACTCGGGATCGAGTGCGTCGATGGCGTGCTGCTCGACCTGGGCGTCTCCTCTCCGCAGCTCGACCGCCCCGAGCGCGGCTTCCGCTTCGCCGGCGGCAACGGAGACGACACGCCCCTCGACATGCGCATGGATCCCACCTCAGAGGGCGAGACCGCCGCAGAGCTGCTGGCACGCGCCAGCGCGGACCAGCTCCAGCACTACTTCCAGGAGTACGGCGAGCTGCCCGGCTCGGAGCGCCTCGCGAGGACCATCGTCGAGGAGCGCC
>CAZQMY010000455.1:0-4821 GCA_964594405.1 uncultured Spirochaetaceae bacterium
TCCCCCAGGCCATCGCACGCTTCGTGCCAGGCCCATTCTACGGGTCACGACCCGATTTCGAGCCATACGGTACCGTTGGCCCGCACCGACCTCACGGAGGTTCTCGCATGACCAGCCCCGGACCGCTGAGCGGTGTGCGCGTGCTCGATCTGACACGCGTGCTCGCCGGCCCCTTCTGCACGATGGTGCTCTGCGACCTCGGCGCCGACGTGATCAAGGTGGAGAAGCCCGGGACCGGCGACGACGCGCGGCATATCGGCCCCTTCGTCGGTGGCAAATCGGCGTACTTCATGAGCCTGAACAGGGGCAAGCGGTCGATCGCCCTGGACCTGAAGGCCGACGCCGATCGCGACCACTTCGACGCGCTGCTCACGCGGTCGGATGTTCTCGTCGAGAACTATCGCCCGGGGACGATGGAGAAGCTCGGCTACGGATGGACCGACCTGCACGCGCGACATCCGCGACTCATCTATGCGGCGGCCTCCGGCTTCGGCCACAGCGGGCCGCGCAGCCCCCGGCCCGCCTACGACATGGTCGTACAGGCCATGGGCGGGATCATGAGTCTGACCGGTCAGCCCGGCGGCGAGCCCACCCGCGTGGGCACCTCCATCGGGGACCTCTCGGCGGGGCTCTTCACGGCGCTGGGCATCGGCACCGCGCTCTTCCATCGCGAGCGGACAGGTCAGGGGCAGAAGATCGATGTCGCGATGCTCGACTGCCAGGTGGCCCTGCTCGAGAACGCGATCGCCCGCCATCAGGCCACCGGTGAGGTGCCGGGTCCGATCGGTGCGCGCCACCCCTCGATCACGCCCTTCGGCGCCTTTCGCGCACGCGACGGCCACGTGGTGATCGCGGCGGGCAACGATGGGCTCTTCCGCCGCCTCTGCGATTGCCTCGGCGTCCCTGCGCTCGCCTCGCGCCCGGAGTTCGCCAGCAACGCCGACCGGACCACTCATCACGTCGCGCTCGGCGAGGCGCTCGAGGCGGCCCTCGCCCACCGGGACGTGGCGCACTGGCTCGACGTGCTCGAGGAGGCTGGCGTGCCCTGCGGTCCGATCAACGACGTGGCCCAGGTGCTCGGCGACGAGCAGGTCAATGCACGAAACATGGTCGTGTCGGTCGACGACGCCGAGGCTGGACTGCTGAAGATGGCGGGCAATCCGATCAAGCTCTCGGGCTTCGACGACCCGGCGACGCGGGGCCCCGTGCCCGATCTGGACGGCGACCGCGCCTCGATCCTCGCCGATCTCGACGCGAGCTGCCCGAGGAGCCGCTCTTGAACGAATCGATCCGAGAGCGCCTCGAGGATCTCGACCTCGACCTGCTCCGCCAGCGGAAGAGCGAGAAGTGGAGCACTCACGCCAGGGACGTGCTGCCCGCCTGGGTGGCCGAGATGGACTACCCCCTCGCCGAGCCCATCACCCGCGCCCTGCAAACGGCCGTCGACCACTGGGACGTGGGCTACCCGCTCGCCGCGCGGGCGACGGGCATCGTCGAGGCCTTCGCCCAGCGGATGACGGATCGCTTCGAGTGGCCCATCGAGCCAGAGCGCGTCGAGGTCCTGAGCGACGTGGTCCAGGGTCTCTACATCGCACTCGAGACCTTCAGCGAGCCCGGTGGGGGCGCGGTGGTGCAGACGCCGATCTACCCCCCCTTTCTCGGATGCGTGGAGCGCAGCGGCCGGCGCCTCGTCGAGAACCGCCTGGTGCCGGGCCCCGGCGGATTCGAGATCGACTTCGACGGGCTCCGCCGATCCATCGAGGTGGAGCGACCGCGCATGCTGCTGCTCTGCAACCCGCACAATCCGAGCGGACGCGTGCTGCGCCGCGATGAGCTCGAACGCATCGCCGATCTGGCGCTGGAATTCGATCAGGTGGTCGTGATGGACGAGATCCACTGCGATCTGGTCCACGACGGGCGAGCGCACATCCCCTTCGCGACGCTGTCCGAAGAGGTGGCCAGCCGCACCATCACGCTGAACTCCGCGAGCAAGTCGTTCAACATCCCGGGGCTGCGCTGCGCGGTGGCGCACTTCGGGAGCGAAGCGCTTCATCATCGCTTCGTCGCGCGCTACGACCGCCACGTGCGTGGCGGTCTGGGCATCCTCGGGCTCTATGCCTCCATTGCCGCTTGGCAGGAGGGCCAGCCCTGGCTGGACGCCGTCCGCGCGCTGCTCCGGCGCAATCGCGATCACATGCTCGCCTGGCTCGCACAGCATCTGCCCGGCATTCGCACCTTCCCCGTCGAGGGCACATATCTGGCCTTCATGGACTGCGCCGGGCTCGGGCTGCCCGCACCGCCGGCGCGGCACTTCCTACGGCACGGCCGGGTCGCGGTGAACGCGGGATCGGCCTTCGGTGGAGGCTTCGACAGCTATGTGCGCTTGAACTTCGCCACCTCGCCGGCGATTCTGGATCAGGTGCTCGGGCGCATGCGGACCGCCGTGGAATCAGCCGATCCGGCCGTCTAGTTCGGATCGCTCGGAGCACGAGCGACGGCCGGTGGAGGCGGGGACTTGATCTCGGCGTCGATCCCTTTGATCATCGGAAGGTCCGCCCCGACCCAACCCCCACCCTGAGAGCCCAGCATCATGGCGCGAGAGAGACACGGCGACGCCCCGGATCGCGACCACCCCCGCCACGCGCACGCGGCCGACACGCGAGACGTCCGCCAGCGACGCCGCCTGACCATCGTCTTCGGACTCGCCCTCGCCTACTCGCTGATCGAGCTCTTCGGCGGTTTGTGGACATCTTCGCTGGCGTTGCTCGCCGATGCCTTCCACCTGATCTCCGACGTAGGTGCACTCGGACTCTCCCTCTTTGCCTTCTACATGAGTCGCAGGCCGGCGAGCCTGCAGCGCACCTTCGGACACAGCCGCGCCGAGATCCTCGCCGCGCTCGCGAACGGCGCAGCGCTGGCGGTGGTGGCGGGCGTGATCAGCTGGAACGCGCTGCAGCGCTTCGGCGCGCCGGCGGACGTACACGGTCCCGGTGTCATGCTCTTCGCCACCGGCGCCCTCGGCTACGAGCTCTTCAGCCTGTGGCTGCTCAGCGACGACAAGGGTCACAACCTCAATGTCCGCGGGGCCTGGCTCCACGTCGCCGGCGACGCCCTGGGCAGCCTGGGGGCCATCGCATCCGGCTTCCTGATCTGGCGCTTCGGACTCACATGGGCCGACCCTGTGGCCTCCCTGCTGATCAGTGGCCTGATTCTCTTCGGCGCCTGGAACCTGATGCGCGACGCGGTGGACATCCTGATGGAGGCAGCCCCGGCGCACGTCGACGTGGCGGGAATCCGTGGGGACCTGCTCGCGCTCGACGGCGCGGGGACCGTGCACGACCTGCACGTCTGGACGATCGGCAGTGGCGAAGTCTGCCTCTCGGCGCATGTGGTGGGGGAGCACGAAGCCGACCGCGACAAGCTCCTGCACCGAGTGCGCGAGGTCCTCCGCGAGCGCCACGCGATCACGCATACCACCATCCAGATCGAGCCCGCCGGCGCATCGGACGAGGACCCGACCTGTCACGGCGCCTGCGCGCCGATGGCAGACTGAGCTTGCCGTTGCCCTACCCTGCGTCGCCCCAGTAGACCGGGAGCGGCGAGCGCCGCATAGGATCGAGGAGCTCGCGCAAGCGCTCGGGATAGACGCGGACCCGCCGAAGCTCGGCGGGGTGCAGCCAGACGACGTCCTCCTGGGCGTCGTCGGGCGTGTGCCCGACCCTGGGCTCCTCGCCCGGCTCGAGAAAGCACTCGAAGCCGTGCTCGATCTGGTGCGGAGCCTCGTGGACGTAGCTGAAGTCATGATTGCGAACGATGAAGTCGCGCACGAAGAGCAGGCGTCCCACGCGCACCCGCGCGCCGATCTCTTCGAGACACTCTCGCACGACGGTCTGCTCGAGGCGCTCCTCCGGCTCCTGCCCACCCCCGGGCAGGGCATGCCACTCGCCGCTCTCGTCACGGCAGCGCAGCAGGAGGATCCGGCCCTCTCGCACGATCACGGCCTTCGCGGCCGTCCTGATCCAACGCACTGGCGCCCCCTCCTCGCGGACGTCTGCGCCCGACTGCGGGCCACCTGCCGCTCGAGCGGCGCCGAGGATCGCGACTGACCATCGGCTCGGCAACGGCGGCCACGGGCGCCGAAGGAGAGCGTGGCTTGCGGCTCAGCCAGACTGACGTTAGTGTCAGAGACTGACATGTCCGTCACCGACGACTCCTCAACGACGCCCTCGCCCCGCCGGACGGCCGGAGAGCGGGCTCGAGCACTCACCCGCGCGCAGCTGCTGGCCAGCGGGAAGGTGCTCTTCGCGCAGAGCGGGCTGCACAAGGTCACCACCCACGACATCGCCGCGCACGCGGGGGTCGCCGCGGGCACGTTCTACAACCACTTCCGCGACAAGGAGGCCCTGTTCCGGGTCATCACAGACGAGGCCATCGAAGAGCTCTACTCGCGCCTCGATGCCGCCTCGCTCAGCCGTCACAGCCTCCGCGAGGGCGTGCGCCCGGTCGCAGAAGCGCTGGTGGGCTTCGCCGAGGACCACCGGGATCTGCTGCAGATCCTCTTCAGCCGCCAGGGCGACGCCGCAGTCGCGCAGGCCGAGGTGCTCGGAGCGCTCGCCGAGCGCCTGTCGGCGGGCCGCGCGCAATCGATCGAGCGCGGCGAGATGCCCGAGAGCATCCATCCGGCGGTGCTCTCGCAGGCGGTCGTCGGCATGTGGTCGCGGGTGCTCGCCTGGTGGGCGGAGGATCCGAGTCGCGTCGATCGGCAGCAGGTGATCAACACCCTGACGGCCCTCCAGCTGGGCGGACGCCCCGCGGGCGCCC
>CAZQMY010000456.1:0-4816 GCA_964594405.1 uncultured Spirochaetaceae bacterium
CGGGAGCGGATCATCCTCTTGCCCTCCTGATGGATCAGCACCCAATCATCGGCGCGGGCGGGTCGGTGGAACCAGACCGCATGATCGAGGCTCGCGCCCATGAAGCCCTCTTGCGCTTCCCGGGGCGCGGGGTACGAGGCATGGATGGCCCCCATCGCATTCAGGTCCGAGAGGTAGGCGAGGCCGCAGGCCTGCAGGCGAGGGTCGTCTCCGAGCGCGATGGGATAGCGGACCCATGCCATCGAGCGCGGCGGTGATTGAGGGAGCTCGATGCCGCGCCTCTGGGCTCCGGCATCCCACTGCTCCTCCAGCTCATCGGGATCGCAGGCATCCTCGGGCATCTTGGTGTCCTGGGTGAGGGGTCCCTCTTCGTCCACCTGGAACGAGCAGGAGAGCGTGAGGATCGCGCCCCCGCTCTGCCTGGCCGTCACGCTCCTCGTGGAGAACGATCGCCCGTTGCGCAGCCGAGCGACTTCGTAGCGAACCGGCTCGCGGAGATCGCCTCCGAGGATGAAGTAGGCGTGGAGGGAGTGGACCGGGTAACGAGAGTCGACGGTCTGGGTGGCGGCCCAGAGCGCCTGGGCGACCACCAGCCCTCCATAGATGCGCCCCCACGAGTAGGGCGGGCTCTCACCCACATACGTGTCCGGACCATGGGGCTCGAGGTCGAAGACCCGGGTGAGGTCGAGGGGAAGGGCGCTCATGTCCCGCGGATCTTAGCCCCGATGTCCATGCCCTGCCGCGTTCGCGGGGCTTCGGGGCGGGTCCCTGCTCGATCTGCTATCGACGCAGTCGATGGGAAGACTCGCAATCGCCACCCTTCGGCACGCTTCGCGAACGATCGGGTACGGGCTGGTCGGCGCCATCCTCATGGGGCTGGTGGTCTTCGTGCTCGTCGTCAACAGCCAACCCGACCTCCAGATCTGGCACTCCACGGAGCTATGGGAGGAGTTCACCGCCGACTCCGGCGTCGAGGACTTCGCGGGCTATCTCGAAGTCGAGGAGAGCGTCTACAGCGAGCTTCGGGAATCGATCATCGAGAAGCTTCCTTCCGAAGGGCATCAGAGGCTCAATCGCTTCAGGGAGGGCAGCCTCTCGGACCCGGCCCGCTTCGCGCGCGACTGGAATCGCACCTTCGTGCTCCAGCAGGAGCGGCCGAAGGCCGCGGTCCTGCTCCTCCATGGCATGTCCGACTCACCCTACAGCCTTCGCAACATCGGGCTCGAGCTTCACGCCTGGGGCGCATACGTGATCGGGCTCCGGCTGCCCGGTCACGGCACGGCGCCGGTGGGACTGACCATGGCGAGGTGGCAGGACATGGCCGCCGCCGTCGTGCTCGCCATGACCGAGCTGGAGGAGCGATCGGGCGGCGCGCCGCTCCACGTCATCGGCTATTCGAACGGCGGCGCGCTGGCGGTCAACTATGCCCTCGACGCGTTGGGCGAGCCTGATCGTCCCCAACCCGCGGGCATCACGCTGATCTCCCCGGCCATCTCCGTCACGCCGGCCGCGGCCTTCGCGGTCTGGCAGGAACGCATCGGCTGGATCCTCGGACTGGACAAGCTGAAGTGGACCTCGGTGATCCCCGAGTACGACCCCTTCAAGTACATGTCCTTCGCCGTCCACGCAGGGGATCAGGTGCATCGTCTGGCGAGCCGGCTCTCTGCCCGGATCACTGCTCGCGAGCGGGAGGGCACCCTCGACCGCCTTCCGCCTCTGCGTGTCTTCGTCTCCATCGTGGACGCGACGGTCTCGAGCCCGGCCGTCTTCGGCGGCCTGCTCGATCGCCTGCCCGAGGGCGGGCACGAGGTCTTCCTCTTCGACATCAATCGAGCAGCCGGCGTCGACGAGCTGCTCACCAGTGATCCGGCGCCCCTCATGGAGACGGCGCTCGGAGGCCCGACGCGGAGCTACGCGGTCAACGTGATCAGTAATGCCGCCATCGGCGGTCGCGAGGGCAGCGAGCAGGTCTGGCTGCGCCGACGCGAGGCCGGGGAGGCAGCCGTGAGCGAGACGCCGCTGGCGATGCGCTGGCCGCCGGACATCTACTCGCTCTCGCACGTCGCCATCGCGATGCCGCCGAGCGATCCTCTCTACGGCGACGGGCGGACACCGGACCCCTGGGGCGAGCAGAGCCCGCTCTCGCTGGGCGACGTCAAGGTCCGCGGCGAGCGCAACGTGCTTGCCGTGTCCCCGGCCGAGCTCTCCCGGCAGCGCTGGAATCCCTTCTACGATCTCGTGCGCGATCGCATCCTCGAGTTCATCCGCCCGCGATAGCCGTATCGCCCTCGTCATTGCCGGCCAGGCGGAGGGGGACACGTTCGCGCTCGTCGCCCTGCTCGGAAGCCTCTCCCGCCTCGTCCTGCGCCGACTCGCCGGCCGGGTGCTCCTTCGCCACGACCTGGCGCTCGACGGCGTCCTTCAGTGCCATGAAGGACTGTGCGAGCAGCGCGGTGAGGGTGCCGACGTCCGGGACCCTTTCGTAGTCGGCGTTCAATCCGATCCCGAGCTTCCCATCGTAGCTGAAGAGCGCGATCCCGAGACCCGTTCCATCGAGGAGCGGGACGATCGGATGCATCTCCAGGAGCCGCGCTCCGAGGATGTAGAGGGGAAACTGAGGCCCCGGGACATTGGTGACGATCATGTTGATCGGCCCCGACGCAGCCTTGGCTCCCCACGCCAGGATGCTGGGCGGGAAGTACTCGGCGGCCTTCATCATCATGTCGATGCCGAGCGCCTGCCGGCTCTCCTTGAGCTTGCGCGTCTCCTCGCTGATGCGCTCGACCCAACCGAGGGGCCGCTCCTCATCGATGGGAAGACGTACGATCCACGACGAGACGCGATTGCCCATCTTGCCCTTGTCCTCGTCTCGACGGACATCCACCGGCGCCGACACGCGGAAGTCGATCTCGGCCGGATCCACACCATGTCGCATGAGGTAGTGCCGGATGGCCCCGCTCACCGTGGCGAGCACGATGTCGTTGCCCGTGCAGCCGAGCGAGCGCCGCACGCCTCTCACGTCGTCGAGGGGAAGCGTCAGCCAGTCGATCCGCCGATGAGGGCTGAGCGGACCGTTGATCGGCGTCTCGGAGGAGGGCATGATGATGCTCCCCACGAGATCCGTGAGGGCCTTCGCCCGGGTGCCGATCTCCGCGCGCAGGTCCGCGGTCTCCTCTCCGAAGTTCCGCAGGCCGCGAAGCAGCCGGAAGGGCAGCGAGAGCTGACGCTCCACCGCGTCCCGCACCAGCTCCGCCCGCGTTGGAGCCGGGCGCGGATAGTAGGGAGGCGGCTCTTCCACCTGGTGCTCGGGCGTGGGTGACAGCAGGATCTGGGCAACGTCCGCCCCGCTGCTTCCGTCGACCATGCAGTGGTGGATCTTGCTCACCATGGCGAACCGATCGTCCTGCAGCCCTTCCACCACCCAGATCTCCCAGAGCGGCCGGGCGCGGTCGAGCTGACGCGTGAGGATGCGCGCCACGAGCTTCTTCAGCTCCTCGACGCCGCCGGGCCTGGGCAGCGCGGTGTGTCGGATGTGATAGTCGATGTTGAAGTGCTGGTCGTCGATCCAGACGGGCCGATTCTCGAAGGGCACGTAGGCGAGCCGCTGGCGATAGCGCGGGATCCGGTGGAGCTGGGCCTCGGTAGCCCTCTTGAATTTGCGGATGTCGACGCCCCCATCCGGTGTAGCGAGATCCCCCAACTCGAGAATGCCCACGGCCGCGATGTGGAGCGGGACGTTCTCTTCCTCGGCGACCAGGAAGCTGTTGTCCTGCGCGGAGAGGCGCTCGTACATGTACTGGGCCACTTCTCGTTCTCCTGACGCACCGGAGGTCGATCGGGATCCGGGCCGGCCCCGATACGCGAGGATCCTTGCGTGGTCGGAGGTTCGATTCAGACGCGCAGCTCGCACCGCGATCAGAGCAAGGGACGTGCCAATCGGCGCCGCCCCGTGCGGACGCTGACGCGCCGCGCGGGGCACGGTCGCACCCGCCATGAGCACAGGTGCCTCGCAGGCGGGCACGTCCCACCATCGCACATCGGGCGCAGCGCTGTCGAGGCCGAGCGCGCAGTGTGACCCGCGTCAGTGACGGATGGCGACGCCGCGATACATATGCGCCGCGATGGCGGGGCCATCCGCGCGGAATCGATCGAGCTTGCTGACCTCGAATCCGGCCTCCTCCACCAGCTGATCGATCTTCCGGTTGAGGTTGCAGCCATCACAGATGAAGCGCCAGACGGGATTGATCCGATCCTGCCACCTGACCAGGTTGGCATGCGGCGCACGTCCGTGCTCGATGAAGACGTAACGGCCGCCCGGCTTGAGGACGCGCTTCATCTCCGTGAGTGCACGCGCCGCGTCGGGGATCGAGCAGAGGGTCCAGGTGGTCACGAGGGTGTCGAAGCGCCCGGCGTCGAAGGGCAGCTCGCCGTCGGCATCGAGCACGCACCGCTCCACCGGGAAGTGGGCACCGGCGATGCGTTCGTCGAGCGCGGCGAAGCCCTGCGCCGCCAGCGGATCGAGCCCGGTCAGCCGCTCCACCCGATCGCCGTAGTGGGGAAGGTTCAGCCCGGTGCCGAAGCCGACCTCGAGCACGTCGCCTTCCGCCCCTTCCAGGGCTTCGGCCCGAAGCGGATCCATGATCTGCATGACGCGGTCTTGAATCCTGCTCTTCATGAAGTCGCGAAACGCCATCTCGCCTCTCCTCATGTGACGCCAGGCCCGGGCAGTCCAGCCGATATCGAAGACGATGGACGAGCGGGCCGCCCGGGTCAACGCCGGGCCCTCCCGGGATGGGGGACGAGACGCCCGGCTGCC
>CAZQMY010000457.1:0-4810 GCA_964594405.1 uncultured Spirochaetaceae bacterium
ACGCGGCGGAGCCGGACGTTCCGGTGCAGTGACCCGCCGACTCGCCAGGGCGCCCACCGTCGCGTTCGTGGCGTACGCGGTGTTCGCCGCCTTCGGCACGTACTTCTGCATGTACGCGTTCCGCAAGCCCTTCGCGGCGGCGCGCTTCGAGGATCAGCTCTTCCTCGATGGCTTCCTCGAGCTCAAGAGCGCGATCGTCATCAGCCAGATCATCGGCTACGCGATCTCCAAGTATCTCGGCATCAAGGTGTGCTCGGAGCTTGATGGCGCCCAACGCGCGGCGGCCCTGCTCGGACTGATCGGCTTCGCGCTCTTCGCGCTCGTCCTCTTCGGCCTCGCGCCCGGCGACTGGAAGGTCGCGGCGATCTTCCTGAACGGGCTCCCGCTCGGCATGGTCTGGGGCCTGGTGGTCCGCTACCTCGAGGGGCGCCGCAGCTCGGAGCTCCTGCTCGCAGGGCTCTCCTGCTCGTTCATCGTGTCGAGCGGCATCGTCAAGGACGTCGGCCGCGCGCTGATGAGCGGCACTGCCGCCGAGTGGTGGAGCGCCGTCCCCCTGATTGGCGGGGTGCTCGCCTCCATGCTCGGCGAGGTGAGCGAGGCGTGGATGCCGGCCGTGACGGGGCTCCACTTCCTGCCCCTCTTCTTCGTCTCGGTCTACCTGCTCGACCAGCTCCCGCAGCCGGACATCGAGGACGTCGAGGCGCGCGCCGAGCGGGTCACCATGGACGGCGATCTGAGGCTGGCGTTCGTCCGGCAGTTCCTCGTCGGCATGGTCGTGCTCTTCGTCGCCTACTTCTTCCTGACCGCCTACCGCGACTTCCGCGACAACTACATCGTCGAGATCCTCGATGGCCTGGGCTTCGTCTACGCCGAGAACAAGGCGATCATCAGCCAGGCCGAGACGCTGATCGCCGTCGGCGTGCTGATCAGCCTCGCCCTGCTGAACCTGGTGCAGGACAACCGCCGAGGGCTGCTCGCGGCGCTCGGCTTGATGGCGATGGGCACCGCGATGCTGGCCGTGAGCACGATCCTCCTCGAGGCGGGCGCCATCGACGGCTTCTGGTGGATCACGCTGGTCGGCCTCGGCTCGTACCTCGCATACGTGCCCTACGGATCGGTGCTCTTCGATCGGCTGATCGCCAACACGCGCGCCGTGGGCACTGCGGTCTTCGCGATCTACGTCGCCGACGCCGTCGGCTACACCGGCTCGGTCGGCATGATGATCTACCGGGACTTCGCCCACAGCGAGATCTCCCGGCTCGCCTTCTTCAAAGGCTTCACCTGGGGCATGTCGGCCCTGGGCACCGCCTGCCTGGTCTTCGCGGCCTTCTACTTCCTCAGACTCTCGCGGCCGGCCGGCGAGTCGCCCGCCGCCGCTCAGGCGCGCTGACTCGAGACGGACACCACCTCGCCCGTCATGTACGTCGAGTACTCGCTCGCCAGGAAGACCATCACGTTCGCCACCTCGAAGGGCTCCGCGCCCCGCCCGAAGGCCTCGGCGGCCTCGAGGGCAGCGAGCTGATCGGCGGGGGTGGTCTTCACGAGAAAGGGATGTGTGGCGAAGCTCGGCGAGACGGCGTTGATGCGCACGCCGTGCTCGGCCACCTCGAGGGCCGCGCAGCGCGTGAGCGCCATCACGCCGGCCTTGGCCGCCGCGTAGTGGGACTGCCCCTTCTGCGCGCGCCAGCCCAGCACCGAGGCGTTGTTCACGATCACGCCCGAGGCGCGCTCGATCATGTGCGGCAGGATCGCCCGGGTCGTGCGGAAGACGCTGTGCAGGGTGACGTCGATGACCCGGAACCAGTCCTCGTCCTTCATGTCGACGACGTCGCAGGTGCCGCCGAGCCCCGCGTTGTTGATCAGCACGTCCACGTGTCCGAGCTCAGCGATGGCGGCCTGCACCAGCGCCTGTACCTCCTCCTCCACCGTGACGTTGCACAGGCGGGCCGGAACGGGCTTGCCGGTGATGTCGGCCAGGGCCTCTGCAGCGCCGGCCACGCGCTTGTCGTGGATGTCGCTGATGAAGACGTTCGCGCCCTCCTCGGCGCAGCGCTTCGCGGCCGCGAAGCCGATGCCTGCCCCGGCCGCGGCGGTGATCAGGACGTTCTTGCCGCGCAGCAGGCCGTGGCTCTCGGGATAGGCAGGCGGCGTCTTGCTCATGATGGCTCCGATGGCGGCCGGCGACCGGCTTGGGGGCGAGGCGGGCTAGGCGACCGGGCGCGGCTCCTTGGGAAGGCCGAGGGCGCGCTCGCTGATGATGTTGCGCTGAATCTCATTGGAGCCGGCGTAGATGGTGTCGGAGCGCGTGAAGAGGTACATGCGCTGCAGCGCCGAGAGGCCGTAGGGGGCGCTCTCGGCAATCTCGCTCTCCGGCCCCATCACGTCCATGGCGAGCTTGCCGAGGGTGCGAGGCCAGGTGGCCCAGAAGATCTTGGTGATCATCGACTCCGGGCCGGGCTGCTCCCCCGGCGCCACCGAGAGCGTGCGGAGCGCGTTGTAGCGCTGCAGTCGGAGACCGATCCACGCGTCGGCGATGCGCTGCCGGATCAGTGGATCCTCGGCTTTTCCGTTGCGCCTGGCGATGTCGATGATGGCGTCGAGCTCGTTCTGGAAGTTCATCTGCTGACCGAGGGTGGAGGCCCCGCGCTCGAACTCGAGCGTGCCCATGGCCACCTTCCAGCCGCCGTTCACCTCGCCCACGACATTGTCGAGGTCGGTCTTCGCGTCGTTGTAGAAGACCTCGCTGAACTCGGCATCGCCGGTCATCTGCACGATGGGGCGCACCTCCACGCCCGGCTGCCTCATCGGACAGAGGATGTACGAGAGACCGCGATGCTTGGGCCTTGCGTCGGGGTCGGTGCGGCAGACCACGAAGCACCAATCCGACCAGGCGGCGCCGCTGGTCCAGACCTTCTGTCCGTTCAGTATCCACTGATCGCCGTCGATCTCCGCGCGGGTCTGCACGTTGGCGAGATCCGAGCCGGCGGCGGGCTCCGAGTAGCCCTGGCACCAGATCTCCTCGCCCGAGAGGATGCCGGGGAGGAAGCGCTCCTTCTGTGCGTCGCTGCCGAAGTGAACGACGGTGGGCGCGAGCAAGCCCTCGCCGATGTGCCCCATGCGGCCGGGCGCCCTGGCGCGGGCGTACTCCTCGTAGAAGATCACCTGCTGGTTGAGGGGCAGGTCCCGGCCGCCCACTCGTTCGGGAAGGGCGATGCCGATCCATCCGTCCTGGCCGAGCTTGCGCTCCCAGGCCTTGCGTTCCTCGACCAGTGCGTGCTCGTCCCCCGGTCCGCCGCGTCCCCGCAGCTCGGCGAACTCGCCCGAGAGGTTGGCGTCGAGCCACCCCGCGATCTCCTTGCGGAAGGCTTCGTCCTCGGCGCTGAATCGTGTGTTCATGGGGCCTCGCGGGCGGGCGCGCTGGTGGGGGCAGAATCGCTGCGATACGCTCGCCCGAGTACATTACGATACGACGCGTCTTGTATGCAAGGGCGAGCCGGTCCGGGATCGGAATGGGCGCCATCGCTCCGTGCACCGTGGCCGTGTGGCCGTGTGGTCGTGTGGTCGTGTGGTCGTGTGGTCGTGTGGTCGTGTGGTCAAGAGAAGCGATTCGCATCGCGCAGGCCATCGGTCGCCCCTGCCCCTACGAAGGCGCCCCAGAGAGAGCCCCATGGAAGAGACCATTCCGCGACTGGTTCAGGGCGCCGCAGCGCGCTTCGGAGATGCGCTGGCGCTCGAGGACGGGGATGTCCGGTTGAGCTTCGACGACCTCGCGCAGGCGGCGCTGCGCGCCGCACGCGCCTTCATGGCGGCCGGCATCGAGCCCGGCGATCGCGTCGGCATCTGGGCCCCGAACATCCATCAGTGGATCGTCGCGGCGCTCGGCATCCAGTCGGCGGGCGGTGCCATCGTCACCCTGAACACCCGCAACAAGGGGGCCGAGTCCGCGTACATCCTGGAGAGCAGCCGGGCGCGCATGCTCTGCACCCTGGGTGCCTTCCACGGTGAGGATTTCGCGGCGGAGCTGGAAGGGCACGCCCTGCCCGAGCTCGAGCGAACGATCCTGCTGGCGGGAGAGGCGCATCCGGGCACGACATCCTGGGCCGACTTCCTCGCCGGCGCCGATGCCGTGACGGAGGGCGAGGCGCAGGCGCGGCTGGAGGCGGTGGAGCCGAACGACCTCTCCGACCTCATCTTCACATCCGGCACGACCGGCAGGCCCAAGGGCGTGATGACGGCGCACGGCCAGAACATCCGAGGCTTCCTGGCCTGGAGCGAGGTGACCGGTCTGCGAGCGGGTGATCGCTATCTGATCGTGCCGCCCTTCTTCCACTCCTTCGGCTACACGGCGGGCTGGCTCGCCTGCCTGATCAAGGGCGCGACCATCCTGCCCCAGCTGGTCTTCGAGCCGGCGGCCGTCCTCGCGCGCATCTCCCGGGATCGCGTCTCGGTGATGCCGGGCGCACCCAGCATGTATCAAGCCATCCTCGCCTGCCCGGCCCTGCAGGGCGCCGATCTCTCGACGCTGCGCCTCGCCGTGACGGGCGCCGCCTCGATCCCCGTCGAGCTGATCCACCGGATGCGCGACAGGCTGGGCTTCGAGACGGTGATCACGGGCTACGGCCTGACCGAGAGCTGCGGCATGGCCACCATGTGCCGCTTCGACGACGACCCGGAGACCATCGCAACCACCAGCGGCCGCGCCGTGGAGGGCGTGGAGGTGCTCTGCGTGAGCGGGGGCGAAGCGGGGGAGGCGGTGAAGGAGGTGCCGCGGGGCGAGCCCGGCGAGGTGGTGATCCGCGGCTACAACGTC
>CAZQMY010000458.1:0-4795 GCA_964594405.1 uncultured Spirochaetaceae bacterium
GCCGATAGGGGGCTTGCGCGGGGGATTCCGGCGTTCCGGCCGATTGCGGTGGCGGGCGACGATTGAAGCTCAAGCGGAGGATCCGCTCCGGCGAAGAGGGGGACGGATCCTGCAGCCGGCTCGGGCGATGTCGCCCGTTGGCCTCCGCCGAGGGCTCGGTGGGGCGATCCCAACAGGGTGCGCTGCAGACAGCGAATCGAGGTCCGCCTTTGGCCCCCCCGCGAAGGCCCCAACGACAGGATCGCAGGTCCGGGGCGCCTGAGCGCCTCGGCTTCGGCGCAGCGCTGATCGCCGCGTCGCTGGGCGTGCTGGCCGGCTCACTGGTAGGCGGTCCCGATGGCTCCCAGGAGACGCCGCCGCCGCGTCTCGCGGTGCCTACCGCACGGGCCACCGCCGATGCGGGGCCGGCGGTCCAGGGGGCGGTCCAGGGACAGGCGAGGCCGGGCGTCCGTACGGAGAGCTCCGGCCAGCGACCGACGCGGAGCTTGCCCGACGACGCCGTCGTGGTTCGAAGACGCGCGCTCTGGAAGCTGGATGACCCGGCTCCGGATGGGCGGCGGCGGCGCATCGGCGGGCACGTGCCCGAGCAGCGCGCCGTCACCGTGGACGAGGACCTGCTCGACACGACCATGCCTGGCGATCACCTGGGCGTGTCGCTCTTCCGCCCCGGGGCCTTGCCCGGAGAGCCGCCTCGCGAGCGCTCCGTCTACATCGAGAAGATGGCCTACAACGCCAACGGCGATCGATTCCTCCAAGGCAGCCTGCGCGTCGAGGGCGGGAGCGCACGGCTCGAGCAATGGCCGGTCACCATCACCCTCGGCCCCGACTCGGCCATGGCGAGCATCACGGCGCCCGAGGGCCGCTACATCCTGGAGGACGGGAGCGACGGGCGGGCGGTGCTGATCCTCGACGATCTCGAAGACGCACTCCTGGATCCCGACATCGACGACGGTCTCATCCCGCCCTGGAGGCTGCACTGATGCGAAGGCTGATCCGCCAGAACCTCCTCTTGCTGGGGATCGTCGGCGCCTTCTTCTCGAGCGGACCTGCGCCCTCGCGCGCCGAGATGGTCACGGTGGACCTGCTGGTCCTGTACACCGAGAGCGCCGCCGAGGCCTACGCCGACGTCGATCTCCGCATCAACCACCTGGTCAACGTGTCGAACCAGGCCTACGCCCAGAGCGGGATCGAGATGCAGCTGCAGGTCGTCCACGTGGAGCCCGTGGAGTGGGGCGACGCGCTCTCTTCGTATGCCGCGCTCTCGCAGGTCAGCGACCCGCTCTACTCGCCGCTCGGGCAGCTGGCCGCCGAGCTGCGGAGCGAGTTTGCCGCCGACATGGTGGTACTGATGCGCGGCCACGCGAACGATGGAATCTGTGGCCTCGCGTGGATCGGTGGGATCGGTACGGAGGGCGTGTTCGGGAGCTTCGATCGCGACTACGCGTTCAGCCTGGTGGTCATCGACTGCTCCGACTACGTGATGGCCCACGAGCTCGGCCACAACATGGGGCTGCACCATTCGCGTCTGCAGGACGGGCGGGGAGGCACCTTCGAGTACGCGCTCGGCCATGGCGTCGAGGATCGCTTCGTGACGATGATGGCCTATCGGCGCCCCTTCGGCGGCCGTAGGATCATGAAGTTCTCGAATCCCGATCGCCTCTGCGGCAGCGCGCCCTGCGGCGTGCCGGTGGGCGGACGCCATCCCGGTCGAAGCGCCGACGCTGCGCGCAGCCTCCAGATGACCCGCCATCAATTCGCGGCCTACGGAGAAGGGGCGGCGATTCCTCCGCCGCCCTCGCTCGGATGGCAGTCCCCGGAGCGCAAGGCCACGCTGCGCCTCGGCCAGGAGCTTCCGCTCCGCTGGGTCGCATCGGGCGGCGTCGAGAGTGTGCGGGTGGAGTATCGCCGGAGCTGGTCCGATGCCGGTGAGGCCGCGCAGGATCCCGAGTGGCTCCCGATCGGTGCGTTCGACCGGGATGGCGCGCACGACTGGACGATCCCCCCGCACTGGCCGGCGCATACGACCCTCACGCTGCGGCTCGTCGGACTCGACGCGAACAGCGAGGAGATCATCACCACGGTCACCCGGCCCCACCGACTGCGCAGCGCGATGCCCTGAGGTCGGCAGGCGCTCGGCTGGAAAGCCGGCCGCAGGGGGTGTTTACTCTGGCGGTGCGCGTCCTCGCTCAACGTCCGAATGCGACGCTCCTGCTGATCTGCGCCGGAGCCCTGGCCCTGCGCCTCTTCGCGCTCTGGCTCGCGGAGCCCACCTCGTTGGCGGGCGACGAGTTCGACTACTTCAAGCGGGCGGTGGCCTTCGCGCGCGGCGAGCCGCATCCCGATCCGGCCGGAAGGGCGCCGCTGGCCATCGCAGTCTACGGCACCGTGTTCAAGCTCTTCCATCCATGGGGGCAGCTCGCCAAGGCCACCAACGCCGTCTTCGGCGCGCTCCTGGTCCTCCCGGTGCACGGGCTCGCCCGCGCCTATGCCGGTGATCGCGCAGGGTGGCTGGCGGCATCGATGGTCGCCCTCTATCCGGGCTTCATCGCCTTCTCGATCGCACTCTGGAGCGAGCCGGTCTTCATGCTGCTCGTCACAACCGCCATGCTCGCATTGGTGCAGGCGCTGGCGGCAGCGTCCGCCGGGCACGCCGGCGCCTGGCTCGCGTTCGCGGGCGCGCTCTTCGGATTGGGCGCGCTCGCCAAGGAGTCCGCGCTGCTACTCCCCTTCGCGATGGCCGTCTACTACGCACTGAGGTGCCGTCGGCAGCAAGTGGGCCGCGCGAGGTCGCCGATGCTGGGGGCCGCGCTGCTCCTCTGCGCCTTCGGCCTCGTCATCGCACCCCGCGTGATCGCCATCAACGAGCGCGGTGCTCCTCTCGCCCTGATCACCCGGACGAGCTACATGAACCTCTATGTCGGCAACTCGCCGCATGGCGAGGGGCTCGCCATGCGTCACTACACGCAGCTCGGTGACGACCGCGTCGCCGCCGAAAGACGAGCCCGCGAGATCGCGGTGCGTGACATATCGGCGCGCATGCCGGCCTGGCCCTTCGAGAAGGCTGCGCGCCAGCTGCCTCGCTTCTTCAAGCCCGGCTCCTTCGCCGTGCGCCGGCTGCACACGCCGCACGGCGATCCGGGACGGTGGGGCTATGGCTTTCGGTGGTCGTGGCTCGAGCGCCCGGCGGTCCGGATCGGCCTCGTCGTCGTCGTGGTGCTCGCGTATCTCGCCGTGCTCCTGCCGGGTGCGGCGGGGCTCGTCCTCTCGCGCAAGACGGAGCTCTCGGGGCTATTCGCGCTCTTCATCGTGATCCAGATCCTGCCTTCGATCCTGCCCTTCTCGATGTGCCGCTTCAGATTGCCCAGCATGGTCTTCTTCATCGTGGGCGCGGCCTCGCTCGTCAGTATGGGCCGCTCGGATTGGCGGGTCGCCTCGCCGCAGCGTCGAGGCTTCGCGCTGGGCACGGTGGCGACCCTCCTCCTCCTGGTCTCGATGGGCTACGAGTCGGCGCTCGTGGCCACGGAAGGCTGATGGTCTCGGCGAACGGCAAGCGAGGAAACGATCGGCCGGGCACCGGCGTCCAACGTCGCATGAGCACCGCGATCGGCTTCCAGTCGCGCCCTCGGGCCCGTGTGCGACGCCGCGCGACGCCGCGCGTGATGGCGTGGCTGCTCCTGCTGACCGGGGCCGTGGCGCCCGCTCGTGCCGAGCCCGAAGCGGGGCATCCCGAGCACGTCTACGGCGTTCAGCTGCATCTTCACGGATCGCTGAGCGAGGGATCGGCCTCGATGGCGGGGCACAACTACCGGGCGCGCGAGCTGGGGGGGGCGGTCGACGTGATCTGGTGGACAGACCACGATTGGCGCATCGCCGCCCACACGCACGTCGTCGACTTCGGCTTCGAGGACGGCCTCCTCGAGGAGCGCGCGGTCCCGAGGCCGCTCACCCTCGGCGACTACGTCAGCGGCGATCCCGATCGATTGCCCGATTGGGCCAGTCGATCGGCGGATGGGTCCTTCGCCGAGGACGCCCTCGAGACGATGGAGGTCGGGTTTCGTCGCGTCGATCCGCAGTCCGCGTCGAGCGCTCGGATCGAAGTCCACGACCGTCGCGCGCGAGAAGGCGAGCGCAGCTTGCGGCTCGCCCTCGTCGGCGACGGGCGCGCTCGGCAGGCGGCGCTGGCCTTCGGCGCCAGCCGCAGACGACACGTCATCGCCCTGGCCTCGCTGCCTCGCGTCTCGCTCTCGATCTTTCCGCAACAGCTCGAGGGCACGGCGGCCTTCAGCGTCAGCTTCGTGCTCTCCACCCATGATCCGGAGTTCCGCGGCCGGATCGACTATCGGCTCGCGCCTGGAGGCATCGGCGCCATCGAGCGCGTCGAGCGCGTTCGGCGCCGCGCCGGGCGCGCGGACAAGCTGGCGACGCGCGTGGCCCACATCGAGATGCCCGTGCGGTTGGGAGAGTGGAACGACCTCGTCTTCGACCTCGCGGCGGACGCGGAGACCCACGGGCTCGGCGGGATCGACAACGCCGCCGTGCATCTCGTGATCGGCGTCGAGACGCGCGGCGCCGGTGGAGTCGATGTGGACGTCGACGCCCTGCGGATCGAGCGGCGCAGGGTTGGGCAGGCGCTCTTCGTGGCCGAGAAGAAGATGGCGCGTGCGCTCTCGAAGACCGGGCTCCGAAATCATGTCGGTCAAGAGATATCGTATGGCGCACACTTGAATGCCTATGGACCCAAGGTGCCCCTCGCGGACTCCGACGCGCATCCCCATGGCCTCACCCCGACCCAGGC
>CAZQMY010000459.1:0-4792 GCA_964594405.1 uncultured Spirochaetaceae bacterium
GCGGGGTCGATGTGCTGGCCGGGCTGCGCCGCCGTGGCCGAGACCATCATGGCGCAGGGGCTCGGGGACTACTACCGCCATCGAGAGGGCCCCGCGCCCACCGCACAGGTGGTCCCCGCCGAGCTCGGATTCGATCCAGCTCTCTATGACGACCCCACCTTCCAGGAGGGCTTCGTTCGCGAGGCCGAGTCGGGGGCGCATGCGGTTGCCCTCTTGAGCGTGGAGGGGATGAGCTGCGCGGCCTGCGCGTGGCTGATCGAGCGGCAGCTACGCCGGGATCCGGCGGTTCGCGACGTCCACGTCAATCTCGCCAGCCATCGCGCCCGCCTCGACTGGGATCGCTCCAGGACGCCGCTCAGCGCGCTGATCGGACGCGTCGAGGCGGTCGGATACGGCGTCCGCCCCTTCGAGCCAGACGACCACGAGGCGCTGCTGCGCAGCGAGTCCCGCGCGGCCCTGCGTCGGCTCGGCGTGGCCGGGCTCGGCATGATGCAGGTGATGATGTTCTCCGTGGGCCTCTACGCCGGCGCCTTCTCGGGGATGGAGTCCGACTACCGGACCCTGCTGCACTGGGCGAGTCTGCTGGTCTGCATCCCAGTGGTGTCCTACGCCGGCGCGCCCTTCTTCGCCGGCGCCCTTCGCGACCTGCGCGCCCGGGCGCTCGGGATGGACGTGCCGGTGGCGCTGGCCATCGCCGCGGCGTTCTCCGCCAGTGCGTACGCCACCGGGGTCGGGCGCGGGGCCGTCTACTTCGACTCCGTCGTGATGTTCGTCTTCTTCCTCACCCTCGGCCGCTTCCTCGAGCAGCGCATGCGCATGGCTTCGGATACGCGAGCGCGGCAGCTGCTCTCGCGGATGCCGGCCGTCGCGCGTCGGGTCAGCGACGATGGAGGCCCCGACGAGGTGGTGGCGGCACGCTCCATCGAGCCAGGGGATCGACTGCGCGTGCGCGTCGGCGAGACCATCGCGGCCGATGGGCGCGTCGTCGAGGGCGTGAGCAGTGTCGATCGCGCGATCCTCACCGGTGAGCCGCTGCCGATTCCGTGCGGCCCCGGGGACGAGGTGCTCGGCGGAAGCATCAACTCCGAGAGTGCGCTGGTCATCGAGGTCACGCGCGCCGGCAGCCAGACTGCGCTGGCCTCGATCCTCGATCTGCTGGATCGCGCACAGGCGGAGCGACCTCGAATCGCCCGGCTTGCCGATCGCGTAGCGAGCCGCTTCGTCGTCGCGGTGCTCGTGATCGCGGCGATGGTCTTCGCGGCCTGGTGGCTCATCGACCCGACGCGCGCGTTCGACATCGTGCTGGCCACCCTGGTCGTGACCTGCCCCTGCGCGCTCTCCCTGGCGACGCCCGCGGCGCTGGCGGCGGCGACGAACGCACTCTCCGAGCGCGGTGTCCTCGTCGTGAGCGGCGAGGCGCTCGAGGGGCTCTCGCGAATCACCCACGCGGTCTTCGACAAGACGGGCACGCTCACCCTGGGGCGGCCGAAGGTGGTGGCGGTGCATGCCATCGCCGACGTTCCCGAGGCCCAGCTCCTCGCCCTCGCGAGCGTCATGGAGGAGATCTCCGAGCATCCGCTGGCGCGCGCCTTCTGCGAGCGCGAGCCGAGCGAGACGGAGCGAGCCAGCCGATTGCGCCTTCGCAACGAGCTCGACTCGCTGCGCTCGTGGCCTGGCGCCGGCGTCTCGGCCCGCTGGTCGGGCGCGGAGTGTCGACTGGGGCGAGCGGCCTGGGCGACGCCGGAATGCGTCGCCGCGCCGGACCCACCCGCCGATGCGGAGGGTGCGCTCCTGCTCGCGGTCGGCCACCGCCCGCTGGCCTGGTTCGTGCTTCGAGACGAGATCAGACCGGAGGCCGAGGCGGCCCTCGCACGCCTCGCTGAGATGGGCATCAGGTCTTCCGTGCAGAGCGGAGATCCGTCCGCCGCGGCGCTGCCCTCGCTGCATGCCATCGGCATCCGAGACGCGGAGCTGGGCGCGAGTCCCGCGCGAAAGCAGGAGCGGGTGCGCTCGCTGCAGGAGGGCGGAGCGCGCACCTTGATGGTCGGCGATGGCATCAACGACGCCCCCGTGCTCGCCCAGGCGGACGTCTCGATGGCGATGGGGGGCGGCGCCGATCTCGCCCGCGTCGGGGCAGACGTCGTGCTCCAGCGCGACGACCTGCGAAGTGTGGCGGACGCCCTCGAGATCGCGCGCAAGAGTCGAAGGGTGATTGCCCAGAACCTCGCCTGGGCGGTGATCTACAACGGCGTGGCGCTGCCCCTCGCCGTGACGGGCATGATCGCCCCTCATCTGGCGGCGATCGGGATGTCGCTCAGCTCGCTCGGCGTGGTGGCAAACTCGATGCGGCTCTCGCGATGGAAGCCCCGGTGGGAGGAGAAACGATGGGCATCCTCTACGTCCTGATTCCGCTCGGCCTGCTGCTCCTCGCCATCGCGATCTGGGCGTTCTTCTGGGCCGTGAACAACGACCAGTTCGAGGACCTCGATCGCGCGGCGCACAGCATCCTATTCGACGACGATCTGCCGCAAGGCGAGCCCGGCGCGTCTGCGCGAGACGACGAGCAGGACGGAGATCGCGCATGACGACGGGTCACGAGGTCCCGCTCGCCGCGAGCTTTCTGCTCGGACTCTTCGGCGGGCTGCACTGCGTGGGCATGTGCGGCGGCATCGCCTCCGCGCTGGCGGGGACGGCGCGAGGAGGCAGCGCCCTGGCGCGGCAGCTCTTCCAGTCGGCCGGGCGCGTCGCCAGCTATGCGGCGCTCGGTGCGCTGGTCGGTGGCCTCGGGTCGCCGATCATCGACAGGCTCGGTTCCGGCGCCATGCCCTGGCTGCGCGTGATTGCCGGCGCGATCTTCGTCGTGGCGGGCCTCTATCTGGCACGCTGGTGGATGGGCCTCGCGCACCTCGAGCGCGCGGGCGCGCGCCTGTGGCGGCGGGTCGCGCCGCTCCAGCGCCGGCTCCTACCGCTCGATCGGGCATGGAAGCATCTGCTCGCCGGCGCCATCTGGGGGCTCCTGCCTTGCGGGCTGGTCTACGCCGCGCTGGCGAACTCCGCCGCCGCGGGCGGAGCATCCGAGGGCATGCAAGCGATGCTGGCATTCGGTCTGGGGACGCTCCCGGCGCTCCTCGCGGCCGGATCCCTGTCGACCCTGATCTTCCGCTGGGCCCACAGCCGGCACGTGGCGGGGGGACTGCTGGTTGCGATGGGCCTCTGGACCGTGATCGCCGGCGTGCGCATGCTCCCGGCGATGTCACCCGACGGCGACGAGGGCGCGAGCTGCCACGAGCACGTGGCGGCCGTCGATGCTACGCCGGCGCCCGGGTCCTCGCCGCCCATCACGACGCGCTGACGACGACTCGAGCGGTAGCCGGGGTCCTCGGGCTGCTAGACTCGGCCGCCCCCGATCAGCCCGCGTGGGCCACGATCACGCCGGGCGCATCCCGCTCGAACAACCGGAATCGTCACGATGGCGCAAGATCAGACCGCAACACTGCTCGTCACCTGCCCCGACCGGCCCGGACTGGTGGCCGCATTGGCCGCGCTCCTCAGCGAGCACGGCATCAACATCCTCGACGCGAGCCAGCATACCGACGACTCCGACGGCACCTTCTTCCAACGCATCCACTTCGACACGAAGCAGATGGACATCGATCGCGACGAGCTCGAATCCCTGCTCCGCATCGAGTGCAAGCGCTACGGCATGCAATGGCGACTCAGCCATGCCGACTCGCCGAAGCGCGTGGCGATCTTCGTCTCGAAGTTCGAGCACTGCCTCTTCGACCTGCTCCTACGCCATCGACTCGGCGAGCTGCCCTGCGAGATTCCACTGGTGATCTCGAACCACCCCGATCTGCGCGACGACGTCCAGTCCCGAGGAATCGCGTACCACGTCTTCCCCATCGACAAGCAGAACAAGGCCGAGCAGGAAGCCCGGGAGATCGAGCTGCTCGAGCGCGAAGGCATCGACCTGATCGTGCTCGCGCGATACATGCAGATCCTGTCCGCCGGGTTCACCGAGCGATTCCCGGGGCGGATCATCAACATCCACCACAGCACGCTGCCTGCCTTCATCGGCGCGCGGCCCTACCATCAGGCCTACGAGCGCGGCGTGAAGCTGATCGGAGCGACGGCGCACTATGCCACGGCCGACCTCGACGAAGGGCCGATCATCGCGCAGGAGGTCGCCGCCTGCTCGCACGCGGACACGGTGGAGGACCTCGTGCGCAAGGGGCGCGACGTCGAGCGCGTGACGTTGGGGCGCGCCGTGCGCGCGCATATCGACGACCGCATCATCGCCCACGGCCGGCGCACGGTGGTCTTCCAGGACTGAGCGCGCCTCTCGTTTGCTGCCGACAGGCTGCGAGTATGTTGCGACGACCCGGGGGTCTCGCCACCGCGCTCCATTCGCATGGCACCGTAAAGCTCCGGGCGCTTCACACCGATCCTTGAGTGTCAGCTGGCGCACCAGCGTCGATCCGCGGTGTGGTCCTCCGGCTCGAGGAGGCTGAATTCCGCTCGGCCAACGTCCCGGGCGAAGCTCACGTCGACAACCAGCGAACAGGCAAACCCGTGGTGACATGGGGACGCAAAGCCAGTGCCCTACCCGCCGGAGCCCGATCCGCTGGAAGGGTCGAACGGCTGCCGAAAGGAGTCCAGCGTGACCATCGGACTGCGCGGACTGTGCCTCGCCGTAGCGGCGGCGACACTCATGAGCGCCCCGGCGCCGGACGGAGACTGTACCCGCTACTGCGAGTCCCCGGAGCCGACGGAGCTGCTCGCCTACGCCGAT
>CAZQMY010000460.1:0-4780 GCA_964594405.1 uncultured Spirochaetaceae bacterium
GGCTGGCTCGAGCTGCCCGCGATGCCGAGCGCCGCCATGGCGGACGGTAACAACGAAGCCGCGCCCCCGCACCGGAAAGCGCCGGGGAATGCCGAGCAGGATGCCGAGCCGCATGCCGGTCCGCATGCCAGGACCCACGACGTAGGGCGGTCGATCGAAGAGCTTGCTCGACACGCGCTCCCAGATGGGCACCACTGGTGGCACGACGCTCGAGAGGATCACGTCGCTCACCTCGGAGACGTCTCGGTCCTCGTGGTCGAAGAGGGCGTGGATCGCGATGGCCAGCTCATCGCTGGTCTGCTCGCGGTGGGTGGAGAGGCGCCAGTGTTGGGCGAGCTTCCCCTCGCCTCCCTCGTAGTCGAAGATGCCTAGGGAAACGTTGGTGTTGCCGATGTCCACGACCAGCAGTACGGGTTGGCTCACGTCGTTGGGTTCTCCGTCTTCCGCGCAGGATCCTGGTCGGCGTGTCGGTATCGGCTGCCGGAGACCGTCACGTCGCCGGCGATCACCCGGAAGAAGGTGCCGTCTTCGGCCTCGATCTCCAACGCACCGTCCGCAGCCACGCCTCGGGCGATGCCGCAGCGCTGCCGCCCATCCATCTCCGATACTGTGACAGGCTCACCGGCCATGCGAAAGCGGGCCTCGAACTCGGGGCGGAGCGCCGCGAACCCGCCCCGCGCGTGTCGCTCGAGGCAGTCCTCGAGGTGGGAGAGGAGCGTGCGTACGAAGACGACCCGGTCCACGCGAGCCCCTGAGTAGCTGCGCAGGCTGGTGGCGGTGGCCCGGAACGCCTCGGGGAACTCGGCGCGCTCGACGTTCAGATTGACCCCGATGCCCAGCACGAGATGCGCCACGCGCGTCTCCTCGGCGCTCATCTCCATCAGGATACCGGAGGTCTTGAGCCCGCCCAGCAGGACGTCGTTGGGCCACTTCAGCTCGACGTCCGCTGCCCCGCCGAGCACCTCGGCGACCGCCTCCGCCACCGCGCATCCCGCCACGAGGATCAGCGTGGCGCATCCGGAGAGGCTGAGCGTCGGGCGCAGGACGAAGCTCGCGTAGAGGTTCTGGTAGGGCGGAGAGTAGAAGCTGCGGCCGAGGCGTCCGCGTCCGGCGGTCTGGGCCTCGGCGACCACGAGGGTGCCGTGGGCCGCGCCCTCGCGCGCGAGCTCGGCCGCGACGCGATTGGTGGAGTCGGTCTCCTGCAGGTACTCGATCGTGCGTCCGAGCCACCGCGTCGTGAGGCCCGCCCGGATCTCGGCGGGATAGAGGCGATCCGGCGTGCTCGTTAGCCGGTAGCCGCCGCCCGGCTCCCCTTCGATGCCGTAGCCTCGATCGCGCAGACTCGCGACGTGCTTCCAGACCTGCGCTCGGGAGACGCCGAGCTGGTCGGAGAGCTCTTCGCCCGAGAGGAGTCCGCCGTCGGCGTCGCGTAGCGCCTCCAGCACGCGATCCGCAGCGCGCATCATCCCGCCCGCTGCTCGAGCTCGAGGGCGATGTCGGCGGCGGGCACCGAGTGGGTGAGGGCGCCCATGCTGATGCGGTGGACACCCGTCTCCGCGTAGGCGCGGAGGTTGCCGAGATGGATGCCGCCGCTCGCCTCGAGGGTGGCGCGCTCACCGAGTCGCTCGACGATCTCGCGCACTTCGTCCGGCGTGCAGTTGTCCAGCAGCAGAAAGTCGGCACCGGCCTTGACGGCGAGCTCTGCGTCAGCGAGCGACTCCACCTCCACCTGGACGCGGATGCTGGCGGGGGCTTCGCGCAGGGCGGTCTCCAGGGCGGCCGACACGCCGCCGACACCGGCGAGGTGGTTGTCCTTGAGCAGGATGCCGTCGAAGAGCGCGTGGCGGTGATTCGTGCCGCCGCCGGCCGCCACCGCGAACTTGTCCAGGGCGCGCCAGCCGGGCAGGGTCTTGCGCGTGTCGACCACGCGGGCTCGCGTCCCTTCGACCTCGCCTACGAAGCGCGCGGTCTGTGTGGCAACGCCGCACATACGCTGGAGGAAGTTGAGCGCCGTGCGCTCGGCGGTGAGGAGCGACCGCAGCGATCCCGAGACGCGCATCAGCACGGCGCCCGCACCGACGTGCTCACCCTCGACGACCTCGGATTGGATCCGTAGCCGCGGGTCGATCTGCGCGAAGACGGCCTCCGCCACGAAGAGCCCGGCCACCGTGAGTGGCTGCCGGGCCTCAACGCGCGCCTGCGCCACGGCGCTCGCCGGGATGACGACGTTGCTCGTCAGGTCGCCGGGCCCGATGTCCTCGACGAGGGCGAGGTCCACCAGTCCCTGCCAGGCATGGCGCGGGGGTAGGCTGGGCGGTGCCATGGTCTGCCTCCCATCGGATGCGGTCACGCTTCCACGAGAGTGGCGACGATAGCAACCCGGGCGGATCTACTCCTCGTCCTCGCCCTTCATGCGGCGGATCTCCTCCTTGACGAGGGCCTCGGCCATCTGGGGGATCACCTCCCAGGCGATGGACTCCACGCGCTCGAGGACCTGCTTCACGAGGGTCTCGGAGAGGTCGGCGAAGGCCTCCCAGGCCACGCGCTCCAGCGTCTCGTGGATGCGATCGCGCATCATCGGCGAGATGTCGGGCCGGATCTCGCCGCTGGCGGCCCGGGCGGGCTCTTCGGCGCGGAAGGGCTCGAGATGAGGCATGGACTCGGCGAGCATCTCGTCGTCCACGGGCTCTGCGGTGCTCGGCTCCGGCGCGGACGGCACGGGCTCGGCCTGGAAGAGATCGTCGGCGCTCACTGGAGGCGGCGTGGCAGGGTCGGCGAAGCGATCGCCGATCTCGCGCGCGGGCGTGTCTGCGAGATCTCCGATCACAGTCGCTTCGGGGTCGGGGATCGGCGGCGGTAAGGGGGGCCGACTCGCGCCGAGGTCTGGCTCGGAGGCGGTGGGCGCGGCGGTCGGCCCTTCGTCGAGGCCGAAGGCGAAGGAGTCCTCGGAGGCGGAAGCGGCTGCGACCGGATCGACCGCGGGCGGTTCCAGCACGGGTGATGCCTCCTCGAAGAGGTCGTCGGCGAGCACGGTCTCGGCGCCGCTCGTCGGCCGAGGCACCGAGGGCGGGCGCGCCGGGTCCGTCAGGCCTCGGATGGGCTCGGGGGCCGAGTCCGCCAGATCGTCCAGATCGGCGACTTCCGGGGACGTGGCGTCGATGGACAGGCCGTCGCTCGAGGTCTCGCCGTCGCTCACGATCACGGTGGTGAGCGGGCTCGGCGCGGCATCCGCGAGCTCGCTCGGGAAGCCGTCCTCCGCCAGCACGGTGATGCCCTCGTCGTCGACGCTCGTCGAATCGGCGATCTCGTCGAGATCCGGCGCGTCGTCGAGGGCGAGTGTCGTGAGCGAGGGATCGGCGCCGGCGGGCGGGTTGATCGGATCGTCCGGGATCAGGGCGATGGTCTGATCGCCGCCCGCGTCGACCTCGACCTCCAGCGCGTCGTCCAGCAGATCGGCGACCGGCGTCTGCGCAGGCTCGAGCTCGGGCGCCTCGCCGAGGCCGATGGCGTCATCATCTGCCAGATCGCCACCGCCGCCGAAGGCGAAGCCCGAGTCTGCGAGGGCGCCGGGCGCCGCGGTGTTGGTGACGTCGAGGGCCACGTCGTCGGCGCCCGCGAGGTCGGTTACGCCGTCATCGAAGAAGTCCGCGCCCATGTCGTCTGCGTTCGGTGCCGTGGTGCTGAGCGCCTCCGAGGCCGCGGGCGTGGGGCTGGTCGTCGCCCGGGCGGCGGCCTCTTCGAAGAGCTCGGCCACGCGGGCCACGAGGGCCTGCGCCTCGAAGGGCTTGGTGATGTGACCGTTCGAGCCGACCTGCCGGGAGCGGGCCTCGTCGAAGGCCTCGAAGGTACCCGTCAGCAGCAGCACCGGAATGTGCGCGAGCGCGGGATCCTTCTTGATGGCCTCGCAGACCTCGTATCCGCTCATGCCCGGCATGACGACGTCTGCGAGCACCGCGTCCGGTCTTGCTTCGCGGGCCTTGGCGAGTGCGTCGTCGCCATTGTCGGTGGTGATGAGTTGGACGTCCTCGTTGGCGAACGAGAGCCCCACCAGTTTCTGGATCACGACACTGTCATCTGCGAGCAGAAGGGTCTTCGACATCAGTTCCCCCGTTGAGCCCGAGCCGGAGCCAGGGCGGACCGCCTTCCGAGCGTACCTCTCGCGCGTACCATCGTCGCCTTAGATCCCGAAATTGAATGGTTTTACGGATTCTCGACCCGGGCGGCCACCCGCGCCCCAAAGGTCAAGCCAGGCAGGCAAGGCTCCGATATAACTCTGGTGGAGTGCCGCTGCGGGCCCGGATCCGCCCCGTCGCCGGCGGCCGCTCGCTCCACCCCGAACGTTCCGCAAAGCCGTGATTGGAGACACGCCCCGATGATCCTGCGCGCCGCCGCCAGCACCGACGTGGGCTTGCGCAGACGTGCCAACGAGGATCGCTACGCGATGGCGCCGGAGCTGGGGCTCTATCTCGTGGCGGATGGGATGGGCGGGCATCGCGCGGGGCAGGTGGCCAGCGAGATGGCCGCCGCGGCCGCCATCCGCGCGGTGGACGCGCTGCGCGGCGCCGAGGTCAGCCTGGCGGAGAAGCTTCGGCATGCGGTGACCTGTGCGAATCGCGAGATCCATGGTCTGGCCGGCCAGAAGCCCGAGCTGGCGGGCATGGGGACCACGCTGGTGGCCATGCTGGACTCCGAGCAGCGCGTGGCGCTGGCGCACGTCGGGGACACTCGAGCCAATCAGGTCCGCAACGATCGCATCCGATGACTCACCGACGAACATTCC
>CAZQMY010000461.1:0-430 GCA_964594405.1 uncultured Spirochaetaceae bacterium
CATTCGGGTTGTCTACGACATCTCCTCCAAGCCGCCGGCCACCATCGTGTGGGAATGAGGGGGGAGCCGAGCCGTGCCCAAGCCCTTCGTCCATCTGCACCTGCACACCCAGTATTCGCTGCTCGACGGCGCGATCAAGCACAACCCGCTCTTCACGCGCGCCCGTGAGCTGAACATGCCGGCCGTCGCCCAGACGGACCACGGCAACCTCTTCGGCGCCGTCGAGTTCTACGAGAAGGCGCGCGCCAACGACGTCAAGCCGATCATCGGCTGCGAGGTCTACTTCGCCGGGGGCTCGCGCTTCGAGCGCGAGCGGCGACAGCGCACCGAAGACGGCTTCGACGCCATGAACCACCTGCTGCTCCTCGCCATGAACGAGCAGGGCTACCAGAACCACGAGGAGCACAAGCACTTCCGCGAGCTCCTCATC
>CAZQMY010000461.1:440-4775 GCA_964594405.1 uncultured Spirochaetaceae bacterium
AAGCCGCGCATCGACTGGGAGCTGCTGGAAGAGCGGCACCAGGGGCTGATCTGCACCTCCGGCTGCCTCTCGGCGCCGGTCCCTCGGGCCATCACCCAGGGTGAGGTCGACCGGGGCTGGGGCATCGCCGAGCGCTTCTCTCGCCTCTTCGGGGATCGCTACTACCTCGAGGTCCAGCGGCACGGCATCCACGATCAGGATGTGGTGAACGAAGAGCTTTTCAAGATGAACCGGGACATGGGCATCCCCCTGGTCGCCACCAATGACGCCCACTACCTCTCGCACCACGACCACGAGCACCACGATGCGCTGCTCTGTATCGGCACCGCCGCCAACCTCAAGGACGAGAAGCGCTTCCGCTTCGACGGACACGGCTTCTACGTGAAGGATGGTGACGAGATGCGGGAGGTCTTCAGCGACCACCCGGAGGCCATCGAGAACACCCTGGTGATCGCCGAGCGATGTGATCTCGAGATCCCGATGGGCACCTACCACATGCCCGAGTACCAGGTGCCCGACGGCAAGGACCTCGACACGGTGATGGCCGAGCAGGCCTGGGCGGGGCTGCGTCGGAAGCTCGGCATGGCGCCGGATGCGCCCTTCGAGGGCGAAGACCGGAAGCTCTACGTCGAGCGCATGGAGCACGAGCTCGGCGTCATCGAGCGGATGGGCTTCCCGGGCTACTTCCTGATCGTGGCCGACTTCATCAACTACGCCAAGGATCACCGCATCCCGGTGGGCCCGGGGCGCGGCAGCTCCGCGGGGAGCCTGGTGGCGTACGGGATGAACATCACCAACGTCGACCCCATCGAGTACGACATCATCTTCGAGCGCTTTCTCAACCCCGAGCGCATCAGCATGCCGGACATCGACGTCGACTTCTGCATGCGCGGCCGCGAGCAGGTGATCCGCTACGTGGCTGACAAGTACGACGGGTCGAGGCCGGAGGGCGACTCGCTCGAGGGGCGCTACGACCAGATGAAGGTGGCGCAGATCGTCACCTTCGGAACGCTGCAGGCCAAGGCCGCCATTCGCGACGTCGGGCGCGTGCTCGGGATGCCCTTCGGCGACGTCGACCGCGTCGCGAAGCTCGTCCCGGAAGTGCTCGTCATCAACCTCAGAGAGGCCATCGCGCAGTCGCCCGACCTCCGCGCGCGCATGGAGGCGGATGGCCAGGTACGCCAGCTCATCGACACGGCCCTGGCCCTGGAAGGGCTCACCCGCCACGCCTCGAAGCACGCGGCGGGCGTGGTGATCGGGACCAGGCCGCTGATCGAGATGGTGCCGCTCTACAAGGATCCGAAGAGCGGCGACGTGATGAGCCAGTACAACATGGTCTGCGTCGAGCAGGTCGGCCTCATCAAGTTCGACTTCCTCGGGCTGAAGACGCTCACGCTGATGAGCGACGCCGAGCGGATGATCCGCAGGAAGCCGGGCTTCGAGGCATTCGACGTCAACGCCATCCCGATGGACGACGCGGCCACCTACGACATGCTCTGCGCGGGCGATACCGAGGGCGTGTTCCAGGTGGAGTCGTCGGGCATGACGGAGCTGGTGGTGAAGCTCAAGCCCCGCTCCTTCCGCGAGGTGATCCCCCTGGTCGCGCTCTATCGTCCCGGACCGCTGCAGTCGGGCATGGTCGACGACTTCGTCAATCGCAAGAAGGGGACGACGAAGATCGAGTATCTGCATCCCACCATCGTCGATCTCACCGAGGAGACCCTCGGCGTGATCGTCTATCAGGATCAGGTGCTGCAGATCGCGCAGCGGATGGCGGGCTACAGCCTGGGCGAGGCCGACCTGCTGCGGCGCGCCATGGGCAAGAAGAAGCCCGAGGTGATGCAGGAGCAGCGGGCGCGCTTCGTCGACGGCTGCGTGAAGGGCGGAATCGACAAGAAGGAGGCGGGGGACGTCTTCGACCTGATCGTGGAGTTCGCGGGCTACGGCTTCCCGAAGGCCCACTCCACCGCCTACGCGTACGTCACCTACCAGACCGCCTATCTCAAGGCCAACCACCGCGCCGAGTACCTGGCGGCCGTGCTCACCATCGACTCCGCCAACCACGACCGCATGTCGCGCTACATCGCGCACGTCCGGGAGAGCGGCATCGAGATCCTGGCCCCCGACGTCAACGAGTCCGAGCGCGACTTCGCCGTGGTGAACGGCGCCATCCGCTTCGGCTTCGCGGGCATCAAGAACGTGGGCGGGGGGGCCATCGAAACGATCATCGAGGCCCGCGAGGAGGAGGGCCCCTTCACGAGCCTCTTCGACTTCACGCGCCGGGTGGACAGCCGCAAGGTCAACCGCCGCGTCCTCGAGGCGCTGGTCAAATGCGGCGCCTTCGACACACTGCACGAGAACCGCGCCTCGGTCTGGGCCTCGCTCGACACCGCGCTCGAGCGGGCGGCCAGCGAGCAGCGCGATCGTGCGGTCGGACAGGAGAGTCTCTTCGGGGGGCTCTCCGACGATCGGAGCGTCGCCGAGCCCCGGCTGCTCGAGGTGCCGCCCTGGGGTGAGCGCGAGCGCCTCGCCCATGAGAAGGAGCTGCTCGGGTTCTACCTGACCGGGCATCCGCTCGGCGAGGTCGCGCCCCTGCTGCGACGCTACGTCGACACCACCGCGACCCAGGCAGCCGAGCGTGCGGGGCGGGAGGTGCGCATCGGCGGCATGCTCACGGCCATGCGCGAGATCCGAACCAAGCGCGGCGCACGCATGGCCTTCGCGACGCTCGAGGATCTCGAGGGCGCGTTCGAGCTCGTGATCTTCAGCGAGCCCTTCGAGGCGCACTACGAGACGCTTCGCGTCGCGAAGGACGGGGGCGAGGCGCAGTCGGGCCCGATCCCGCTGCTGGTCAGCGGCACCCTGGAGGAGGGCGACCCGCCCAAGGTGCTGGCGCGCGACATCATCCGGCTGGACCAGGCCGAGCAGCGGCTCACCTCGAGCCTGCGCGTCAAGGTGCTGGAGTCCGACTGCAGCCGCGACCGGCTGGTGGGCCTGCTCGGGGTGCTGAAGAAGCACCAGGGCGACTGCTCGGTCTTCCTCCACCTCACCATCTCGGGGGAGAGCGAGACGGTGCTCTCGGTGGGCGGCGTGAGGGGAGTGGATGCATCCGATGCGCTTTGCGAGGATGTGGACGCGCTCTTCGGGCGCCCGGTCTGCGAGCGGGGCGTCTAGGGCGGGTCACGGACGATGGGTCTTCGTCTCACAGCGCTGGGGGGTGGTTTGGGCCGCAGGAGGTCATTGGGAGAGCGCGCGCTGCGCCGACCGCGCGGCGCTCGAGGGGGACGCTGGGCCGGTCTGATCGCGCTGCTCGTGCTCGTATGGGCGGCGCCCGCCGGGGCCGAGATCCGTAGCCTCGAGGTGCTCGGCGTCCTGCCCATGGACGAGCAGGCCCGCAAGGGCGGGATCCCGAAGGACGAGGCCATCGCCGCGGCGCTCTGGGAGGGCGTGTCACGGGTGGCCGAAGAGCTGCTCATCGACTCGGTGATCGAGGAGCCGGAGGATGGCTCCGACCCGATCCGCGCCGCTCTCGGCAGCGATATGCTGCCCTACACCCAACGCTTCCGGATCGTCGAGGACCGGGGCGAACGGCCCGCTCTCTTCGCCGACAGCGACGATGGCGCCGCCACCGAGTACGTCGTGGTCGTCGATGTTCGAGTGGACGTCGAGCGCGTCCGCCAGCGCCTGATCGGCGCGGGGCTGCTCTCCATCGAAGAGGGCGCCCCAGGTCGGCGCATCGTGATGGAGGTGCAGGGACTCACGCGCTATCCCGGCTACGCGCGGCTCGTGGAGGCGTTGCGAGCGCCCGGGATCGGCGCGGGGCGCGTGGTGCCGCTCGAGTTCGAGCGGGGACGGATCGTGCTCGACGTGCAGGTCGAGCTCGAGGCCGCCGAGCTGATCCGGCGGCTGAAAGCGGCGGCCCCGTCCGAGCTCGGCGTGACGGCGCTCTACATCGGCCGGCCGACCCAGCCGGCCTCGGACGAGCCCGACGCGGGGAGTACACCGCTCGCCACCGAGCGGGTGGTGGTTCGCGTCGACTGGACGCCGCCGCCGCCCGAGGACGGCGACGATCCGGCGCTGGCCGACCAGGCGGGCTGAGCACTTCCCGAGCGATCCGGCCGGCGATGCCGCCGCGCGCTCGCCGGTCCCCTTTGGGGGCATCGGTGGGAAAGAGCGCGTCGCAATTGACACGCATCGCGGAAATCGGTAACCGTTCCGCCTCCTTAGCTGGACCCTCCCGACCGGAGACGCTCCGGCTGGGCGGAGGCACGTAGCTCAGGGGCTAGAGCACCACCTTGACACGGTGGGGGTCGGCGGTTCAATCCCGCCCGTGCC
>CAZQMY010000462.1:0-4769 GCA_964594405.1 uncultured Spirochaetaceae bacterium
CGGGCACATCCGCATCTTCAAGCCGCGGGCGCTGGCGGAGGGACTCGCCTCCGCGGGCCTCGCCACCGAGGGGGTGGGCTTCGCGCACGGCTTCCACACGCCCTACTGGGTGCTCCGATCCATCATGAACCTGCCCACCGCTGACGAGAGTCGACTGGTCCAGCTCTACCGCAAGTTCCTCGTGCACATCGTGGGTGATCCCGTGATGGACGGACTCGAGAAGCGCGTCCTCAACTACATCTGCCCGAAGAGCCTCATCCTGTACGCCACCAAGCCGGATCCGGAGGAGGCAGCCCGGGCATGAGCGCCGCTCGTGGGGCCTCGGGGCGCCCGCTTCGCGTCTGCTTCGTGGCCTACCGCGGCAACATGAAATGCGGTGGGCAGGGGGTCTATCTCTGGTTTCTGGCGCGCGAGCTCGCTCGGCAGGGCATCGAGGTGGACGTGGTGGTCGGTCCGCCCTACCCCGACGCGATGCCCTTCGCGCGCAGCGTGCAGCCGCTGCCGAATCGCGAGCACTGGGCGAGGTGGTTCACGCGGGACTACGGAGGCATGCTGCCGCCGGGCGCCCCCCTGCGTGCGCTCGCGCCGCTGAACCTCTGGGAGCTGGGCGCGAGCAGGCTGGGCTTCCTGCCGGAGCCCTTCGCCTTCAGCCTGCGCGCGCTGCGCGCGCTGGCGGGGCGGATCCGGCAGGGCGAGCGCTTCGACCTCGTGCACGACGTCCAATGCCTGGGCTACGGGCTCCTCGGGCTGCGCGCCCTCGGCGTCCCCGTAGTGACCACGGTGCACCATCCGCTGACCGTCGATCGGCGCGCCTCCTTCATCCGTGACGAGACCTTCCGCGACGCGCTGGGCACCATGTGCTTCTACCCGATCGGCATGCAGTCGTTCGTGGCGCGGAACATCGACCGCGTCTTCACCTCCTCCGAGGAGAGCGCCCGCACACTTGTGGCGGACTTCGGCGTGCCGCCCGAGCGGGTGCGCAACGTCCTCAATGGGCTCGACACCGACCTCTTCAGCCCGGATCCCGCCGGCGAGAAGCGCAAGGGCGAGCTGCTCTGCGTGGGCCGCGCCTCGGATCCCAACAAGGGGATCCGCATGCTGATCGACGCGCTGGCGCAGCTGCCGGACCACCTCCACCTGACGCTCGTGGACAACGATCATCCGCAGGGCGAAGTCTTCAAGTGGGCGCGAGCCGCGGGCGTATCGGAGCGCTTGCGCGTGACAGGCCGCGTGGAGACCGACGAGCTCGTGCATCTCTATCGCCGGGCCGAGCTGGTGGTGGTGCCCTCGCGCTATGAGGGCTTCGGCCTGCCCGCTGTGGAAGCGATGGCCTGCGGAACACCCGTGGTCGCATGCCGCGCCGGCGCGCTTCCCGAGGTGATGCAGCTTTCGGGAGGCGGCCTGCTCGTGGACCGCGACGACCCCGGGGCATTGGCCCGAGGCATCGACGTGCTGATGAACCATCCCGAAGAGCGCGCCCGGATGGGCGAGCGGGCCCGGGAGCGGGTCGTGGCCCACTACTCGTGGCGCCGCGTTGCTGCGGTCACGGCAGAGGGCTACGCCGAGGTCCTCTCGGAACGGCGCGGGCGGCCCGTCAGGACGAGCACGTCGGAGAGCGTCGGGAACTGATGGGCCAGCCGATCCATCGCCCCGACCGCCTTGAATGCCACGGCGCGTGGCAGGCGCGCCATCAGCTTCGACCAGCCCGGCATGCCCCAACCCATGGAGACGCCCTCGATTCCGAGGACCTCGAGGTGGGGCTCGGCCTGCTCGCGCACCAGGTCCATCTCGTAGCGAGTGAAGTGGTCGCTCGGTGCGTCGTAGCCGCGACGCACGCGAAGGGGAGGAAGCCCGAGCCAGTCCTCGCGGAGATCGTCGAGAGCGCGACCCATGCGACAGGCGAGGGATTCGAAGTTCGCGATCGCGAGCACGACGTAGCCATCGGTCCGGGTGACGCGCGCCATCTCGGCGATCGCTTCGCCCGGTCGATCGAAGTGGTCCATCGCCCCTTTGCAGAACGCGGCATCGAAGCTTCCCGTCGCGAAGGGCAGCACACTGGACCAGCCGCGCACCCACTCGGGCATCGGCCCCGCCCTGTCCGCGGCGAAGAGCTGGGCCATGCCGGTCATCCGCTGTGAGGGCTCGACGCCCACCACATGGGCGCCACGCGCCGCGAGGGCGATGCTGTCCTGGCCCACGCCGCTGGCGACATCGAGGATGCGCCGGCCCTGCCCGGGCCGCGTCCGCGCCAGGGTCACGTTCGTCATCTGCTCGAACAAGTACTCGCTATCCGGCGTCATTCCGGTGGGTATGACGTCGCTCATGTCCCGGTCGAGATCCACCACCCGCATGGCGCCCGACGTTAGCAGGAAGCGTCACGGGACCGCCCCGGGGCGGGCTCCATACTCGCAGCAATCCTTCCAAGAGCGCGAAACGTCATCAGAGTGCCGCGATTGGCAGCCTGCGAGAGGGCGGTATGCTTGAGTGCAATGCCCACTGATCAAGCCCACTCCACCGGCCCGGCGGGCAAGGGGGCGAAGGAAGGCGAGTCGATCGCGCGCTCCCTGGTCGCCGCGGGCAGGCTCGCCCGCGAGCGCACCTACACCTTCGTGGTGCTCTTCGTCTTCATCACGCTCTATCTCTTGAGTGTGCGGCTGGCGGAGGGGCTCCTCGACGCTCATTTCCAGCGGCTGGCGGACGCCGCCGTCCTGGTGACGGATCTGGACCGGCCGATCGTCTCCCAGATCGAGGACCGGTTGAACAGTCAGATCCGCGACTCGGGCTGGGTCCGACTCGGCGGACTCCGCGTGACGACGCTCGTCCTGGCCAGCGACGGCATCACCTGGATCTATGTCGACGGCCATGTGAACCCCCAGCCCGACGGGCTGTTGCCGACGGACGTGCTGCGGGAGGCCGTGACGCTGCTGCCCGCTTCGGCGGAGGTCAACGTCACCCTCCCCCACAACGCGCTGCTCAGCAACGCCATCCTGATCACCTATGCGGCCGTCGTCGTGCAGATCCTCTACCTGCACAGCCGCCGCCACGCCCGCGCGGAGTCGGAGCGCATCGCGCTGGTCATGGCGGGTCGAGACGCGGTGGCCGACCGGGCCCGGCAGATCGAGGATGAGCTCGAGCAGACCCGGCGCAGGCTCGCCGAGGTCGAGCCCGCCCAGAGGGAGTTCGGCGAAGAGATCGCGTCATTGCAGAGCGAGCGGCACGCGCTCCAGGAGAAGCTCGGCGCCCTCGCCCGGCGTGAAGAGGAGCTCCGCGGCAAGGCCGACCAGGCCGTGGAGCTCGCCCAGGAGGTCAGCGCGCTGGAGGATCTGCTCGAGGAGGCGGGCTCCGACCTCGCGAGCAAGGACGAGGAGATCCGCGACCTCGAACGGAACCTCAAGCGCGCCAGCAAGACCACCGGCAAGGGACGGAGCCGAGGGTCCGAGCAGATGGCCCGTCGCCTCCGCACGCTCTACAAGACCATCGAGTTCGATGACCGCGCCATCGACGACCTCGTGGCGCTGCGCGACGAAGGCATGAAGCTCAAGGCTGAAGAGAAGATCAAACGACTCTCTGAAGAGGCCGAAAACGTCTCCGTGCGGCGCAAGGTCGGGGGCCTCCCTGAGCACCTCTCCATCTTCGAGCTGGGCTTCGCGGGCAAGGGCCGCATCTACTACACCCGCGGCCGCCAGGGGCGCTTCCGGGTGCTCGTCATCGGCGCAAAGAACTCCCAGGACGCGGACATGGAGTACCTGCGGCGCCTGGGGAAGGATGAGACGGTCTAGACCCCATGGTGAGACCGGATGAATGGGGTCCGGCAGGCTCGCCCCTCAGCAGAGCAGGACCTCGCGCAGGGTCTGCTTGAGGTCGGCATCGTCCCAGGGCTTGAGGATGACGCGGGCGACCCCCGCAGCCCTCAGCTGATCCTCCGTGACGGCATCCGCCCATCCGGTGATGAGCAGGCGTACGATCCCCGGCCGCTCGCGGGCCACGGCGGAGAGCAGCTCGATCCCGGTCATGCCGGGCATCTGCTGGTCGCTCAGGACGAGATCGATGGGCTCCTCCCTGAGGATCTTCTGCGCCGCGTGGGCGCAGTCCGCTGTGTGGATCCGCCACCCCTCGCGCCGCAGGCTGCGCCGCAGCGCGCCGAGGATCCTCACCTCGTCGTCGACGATCAGCACGCGCGGCGTCCTCGTCGCGGCATGGTCGGCGGTCACGCCGGGGCCTCGAGATCGGGCGGATGCAGCGGCAGCCATACTTCGAAGGAGGTGCCCTCACCCGGCGTGCTCTCCACCGTCATCTGCCCGCCATGGCGCTGCACGATGCCGAAGGAGGTCGACAATCCCAGACCCGTTCCGGCGCCCACCTCCTTGGTGGTGAAGAAGGGGTCGAACATGCGCGGAAGGTGCTCTTTGGCGATCCCGGCCCCCGTATCGCTGATCATCACGGTGATCCCGCCGTCCCGGACGCGCGTCACCACACGGATCACGCCTCGCCGACCGGCCTCGAGCCGCAAGGCGCCGGATGCCTCCGAGCGCTCGCGGGCCCCCTCGGCGACCAGGACCTCTTCGATGGCCTGGTAGGCGTTGACGAGCAGGTTCATGAAGACCTGCTTGAGCTGCATGGGGTGGCAGCGGAGCTGGGGCAGGTCGTCGAACTCCTTCTCGAGGACCACGGAGTGCTTCATCATGGTCCACACGATGTTCGCCGTGGAGTCCACTCAGGCATTGACGTCGGCGAGCTTCAGGGCGCCTGTATCCTGATGCGAGAAGTCC
>CAZQMY010000463.1:0-4766 GCA_964594405.1 uncultured Spirochaetaceae bacterium
GGGCCGGGGAGATCTTGCTTTTGAGCGAGACGTTGAGCGCGGAGGAGGCGCAGCTGATCCAGAGCGTGCTGTACGAGCTGCGCATGGAGTTCGTCAAGGCGCGCGAGGGCGGCGGGTCGGAGCCGGGGAGCTGATCGCGCGCAGCCGTGAGTCCCGCCTTCCATCTGGACGCCCCGGCCAAGGTGAACCTCGGGCTGCGCATCCTCGGGCTGCGCAGCGACGGCTACCACCTGCTGGAGAGCCTCTTCGCGCCCCTCGACCTCGCGGACACGCTGTCGCTGCGGGTGGAGCCGGCGCCGGTGCCGGAGGTGGCGCTCCGGGTCGAGGGCGAGGTGCCGACACCGCCCGGTCCGGAGAACCTGGCCTGGCGCGCGGCGCAGGGCTTCCTCGAGCGCTCGGGGCAGGCGGCGCGCGTGGAGATCGGGCTGGTCAAGCGCACGCCCGCCGCGGCGGGTCTGGGCGGCGGCTCGAGCGACGCCGCGGCCGTGCTGCGCGGCCTCCAGCGGGCCCTGCCCGACGCGCTGGCGGATCCCGCGCTCGCGGCCCTGGCGCTGGAGCTGGGCGCCGACGTCCCGTTCTTCCTGGCCGGAGGCCCGGCCTGGGTGAGCGGGGTGGGCGAGCGCGTGGAGGCCGAGCGCGCGCTGCCCGCGCTGACGCTGCTGCTCGCCAACCCCGGCGACGCCCTCGCCACGCGGGAGGTGTACCGGGCCTGGGACGCGCTGGGGAGCGGACCCTCGGAGCCGGCGCGGCGGCCCGGGGACTGGGACGCGGTGCTGGCCGACGACGAGGCGCTGGCGGCGCTGCTGCACAACGACCTCGAGTCGGCCGCGCTGCGCCTGTGTCCGGCCATCGGCCGCGTGCGTCGCGCCCTGCTCGAGGCCGGCGCGATCGCGACGGGCCTCTCGGGCAGCGGCGCCACCTGCTTCGGGATCTTCCCGGACCGCTCGAGCGCCGGGATCGCCGCGGCGCGCCTCGCCCTGCCCGCGCCGGGCTGGTGGCGGGTCGCCTCGACCCGGGAATGGGGATAGCCTCGATCCGCACCGGCCCAGTGGGGCGTCGCCAAATTGGTAAGGCAGCGGCCTTTGGAGCCGCCATTTGTAGGTTCGAGTCCTACCGCCCCAGCCATCCAGGCACCTCGGCTTCGGTTCCCGCGTGGGGGCGGGGATCACGGGCCGGGGCGTGATGAGATGAGGGCGGTTTGGGACAGAGCACGCCAGGACCGGGCGAGAACGGGGATGAGTGCGCGCCTCGGCGCGAGCAGACGGCAAACATGCAGGACTTGAAGCTCTTCAGTGGGAACGCGAACGTGGCGCTCGCCCGTGCGGTGGCGGACTACCTCGACGTTCCGCTCGGCAAGGCCGAGGTGGGCACGTTCAGCGACGGCGAATGTGCGGTCGAGATCGGCGAGAACGTGCGCGGCCGGGATACCTTCGTCCTGCAGAGCACGTGTGCGCCTGCCAACGTCCACCTGATGGAGCTGCTGGTCATGATGGACGCGCTCAAGCGCGCATCGGCCCGGCGCATCACCGCCGTCATTCCCTATTACGGCTACGCGCGTCAGGATCGCAAGGTGAAGCCGAGGGTGCCGATCACGGCGAAGCTCGTGGCAGATCTCATCACCACGGCCGGGGCCGATCGCGTGCTCTGCACCGACCTGCACGCCGGCCAGGTGCAGGGCTTCTTCAACATACCAGTCGACAATCTCTTCGCGACACCGCTGCTCCTCCAGGCCATCCGCGAGCGCGTCCGAGGCGACATCGCGATCATCTCTCCGGATGCCGGCGGCGTGGAGCGTGCGCGCGCGTACGCCAAGCGCCTCGGCTGCTCTCTCGCGATCATCGACAAGCGGCGCGAGATGGCGAATGTCTCCGAGGTCATGCACATCATCGGTGAGGTGAAGGGCAAGACCTGCGTGATCGTCGACGACATGGTCGATACGGCGGGCACGCTCTGCCAGGCGGCGGCCAGCCTCGTGAAGGAAGGGGCGGAGTCGGTCTACGGCGCGATCACACATCCCGTGCTCTCCGGACCCGCGCTCAAGCGCATCTCCGAGTCCGCGATCCGGGAGCTGATCGTGACGGACACGATCCCGCTTCGTCAGGACGCGGTGGACAACGAGAAGCTCTACGTCGTCAGCGTGGCCAAGCAGATCGGCGAGGCCATCCGCCGCATCAACAACGAGGAGAGCGTGAGCTCGCTGTTCTGAGCCCGTGCCTCGTGCCAACCCTCTGCAAGGAGAAGTACCGTGGGAGAGGTTTCCATCGCAGTCGAGATCCGGGAGTTGCGAGGCTAGGGGCCCGCTCGCCGTCTGCGCGCGCAAGGCCGCGCGCCCGGCGTCGTCTATGGCAAGGGCATGGACAGCGTCGCCGTGTCGATCGACCCGGTCGCACTCGAGCGCAAGCTCAAGGCCAGCCACGCGGGCATCAATACCCTGATCGATCTGGAGGGGCCGAGCGAGGTCGCGGGCCGCACGGTGCTCGTGAAGGAGCTGCAGCGCGAGCCCGTGAAGGGATCGATCGTGCACGCGGACTTCTTCGAGATCGACATGACCGAGCGCCTCGAGGTGACCGTGCCGGTCCATCCAGTGGGCAAGGCGGCCGGCGTCGAGATGGGCGGCCTCGTCGAGCAGGCTCTTCGCGAGGTCGAGCTCTCATGCCTGCCTTCGTCGATCCCCGACGAGGTGCAGGTGGACATCTCGCCGCTCAAGCTGGGCGAAGCCCTCCACGTCAGTGACCTGACGGCGCCCGAGGGGACCGAGATCCTGACCGACTCCGCCCTCACGGTCGTCTCCATCGTCGTGCCGCGCGCCGCACAGGCCGCGCTCGCTGAGCAGGAGTCGGCCGAGGCGGCGCCCGAGGGCGAAGCCGAAGGCGGCGACGAGAGCTGAGTGGTCTGCTCGCCCGCCTGCGCCGCGCGTTCGGGCTTGGGCAGGGGCCAGTGGATCCGACGACTGCGGACGATCGTCTCGCGACGACACCCGAACGGCTCGCCCTGGCGTCGATCGACCGGCTGATCGTCGGTCTCGGCAATCACGGGCTGCGCTACGAAGCCACGCGCCACACTGCCGGCTTCCTCGTGGTCGAGGCGCTGGCCGATCGCGTGGGCTGGACCGATTGGCGCGAGGCCTGCGGCGGGCGGCTCCTGGTGCGCCATCGCGAGGCGGCCGGGCGGGCGCAGACCGTCGGTCTGCTGCTTCCACAGACCTACATGAACGAATCGGGGCGCTCCCTGGCTGCGGCCCTCAGCGAGGCGCCCGGGCTCGATGCGAGCCGAGCGCTGATCGTCGTCTACGACGACCTCGACCTGCCGCTCGGACGCATCCGCCTACGACCGCGCGGCGGGAGCGGCGGCCATCGCGGCGTGGCCAGCATCGCTCAGCACCTCCAGGGCAAGGACTTCGCGCGACTGCGCTTCGGAATCGACCGGCCGCCAGCGGGCCTCACCGTCGTGGGCTTCGGCCTGGAGGTCTTCACGGGGGCCGAGTGCGAGGTGCTCGGTCCGCGAATCGAGGTGGCCGTGGATGCGTTGCTCGCCTGGCTCGACGAGGGCATCGAGGTGGCCATGGATCGCTTCAATCGAGCCGACGCCTGATTCGATGTCCGGGCGCCCTGCCTCTTCCTTCCCAAGGGGAGCGAGGCTCCGCTCGCGGCCCGGTCGCCCGGAGGCCGTCCGAAGCCAGCGCGGCATCTCGATGACGCGATTCTCGAATCTGTAAAGTGGGCCTGTAGACGATCCGATGCCTCGGTCCGTTGCCGCGCCCGTTCCGGTCGGCGACGCACCCACGCGCTCCCGCAACCCCCGTTGCACGGTCGCCAGGTCCCCTCCATCCTCCGGGTCCGCACCGCGGATCCCCTTCCACTCCGTCCATCCCCAGGGTGCCCGCTTGAGCAGTCCGAAGACCCGAGGTTTCGTCGACATCCTCCAGGAATTCTCGATCCCGCTCCTGGGTGGGGTGCTCGTGGCGCTGATTGCCGCCAACGTCGCCCACGAGTGGTACGAGCACGCGCTCCATTGGGAGCCGATCGTCGGCCTGCATGTCTTTGGCCATTCGCTGGACCTGCACTTCATCGTCAACGACATCTTCATGGTCTTCTTCTTTGGCATCGCGGCCAAGGAGATCACCGAATCCTGCCTCCCAGGCGGTAGCCTCAACCCGCCGCGCAAGGCGATCACGCCCCTGATCGCCACCCTGGGTGGCGTTCTCGGACCCGTGGGGGCCTTCTTCGTCGGCCTCTGGGCGTGCTTCCAGCTGGGCATCTACGGCGGCGAGGAGTCCTTCTCGCAGCTCTCGCGGGGCTGGGGCATTCCGACCGCCACCGACATCGCGCTCGCGTGGCTGGTGGCGCGCGCGGTCTTCGGCAAGGGCCACCCCGCCATCGCCTTCCTGCTGCTGCTCGCGGTCGCCGACGACGCGATCGGCCTCGTGATCATCGCCGTCTTCTACGGTGATCCGGCCAACCCCGCCAATCCGATATGGCTGGGTCTGGTCGCCGCCGCCATGTTGATCGCCTACGTCTTCCGACGGGCCGGTGTCTCGCAGTGGCCCGTCTACGTGCTCCTCTGTGGCCCGCTCGCGTGGTCGGGGCTGATGCTCGCCCACCTCCACCCGGCCCTGGCGCTCGCCGTGGTCGTTCCCTTCCTGCCCGGACCTCAGCGCGACCACGGCCTGTTCACGGACCAGGACGAGGTGGACGTGATGGGCGAGGCGCTCGCACACGACCTGCAGGTGCACCACTCCCCCCTCCACCTCTTCGAGCACCAGCTCA
>CAZQMY010000464.1:0-4748 GCA_964594405.1 uncultured Spirochaetaceae bacterium
GTCCGCTCGCGCTACTCGCGGCCGCTCGTATCGCTCGCACTCGCTGGCCCGTGGCTTTGTCCCTCAGCCTCCAGCCCCGCCAGCGGGGGCTCCGGAAGCCGAAGGATCGGCAGCTCCGCCAGAGGCTCCCGAACCGGACGCACCTCGTAGCTGCACTCCTCGAACAAGCGCGGTGCTCGTAGCCACCGCCGATGATGGGGATACAGCCGGCAGATCTCCGGACGCTTGTCGTAGATCCCGCAGCGGTTGTCCGGCTGCAGATAGGTGCACCCGTAGATCAGATCCCCGTCGTCCAAGCGGCCCCGATACCGCAAATACGGCCTCGTCACCTGCACCCACGCCCTCATCCACCGGGCCACCAAACGACCCGGCCCGCCGCCCACCGGCACCCCCAGCCGAATGTACTTGCAGCAGACCCCGCACTGATTGCACTCGCCCCCGATCGCCCACCCGCTCTGCCCCCGGCCGGGAGACGCGCGCGAAGCCGCGGCTGGGGACGCTGGTATCGCCGCGTCCCGGGGCGGCACCTATCTCGCGATGGAAGGGCCCCAGTTCTCGAGCCTGGCAGAGTCCAGACTCTACCGGACGTGGGACTGCTCGGTGATCGGGATGACGAACATGCCCGAGGCGAAGCTCGCCCGCGAGGCCGAGCTCTGCTACGCGACCATTGCCATGGTCACCGACTACGATTGCTGGCACCCGGACCACGACAGGGTGAGCGTCGAGGACATCGTTCGCGTGCTGACCGAGAACGCGGACCGCGCAGCCAGCCTGCTCCCTGCCCTCTCGACTCGGTTGGCCAGCCGGCCGGAAGCCTGTCCCCATGGCTGTGATCGGGCGCTCGAGACCGCCATCATCACGGCCGAGGAAGCGCGTGATCCCGAGCTGGCTGCGAAGCTCGACGCGGTCGCCGGCCGGGTGCTCTGCGCCTAGGCCGCACGGGCACCTCCGGCCGAGCGGGCGATCAAGCGGCGCCGGCGGCGTCGTGGGCCGCGACCTCCGCCGAGGTGGCGCGTTCCTGCAGACGCCGGCGCGCGCCTTCGATATAGCGACTGACCTCGGTGCAGTTGCGGATCATCTCGATCCGGGGCCACGCTGCCTGCTCTCCCTCCCGAGCCAGCTCCTCCGCCTCCTTGGGGGTCAGGCGATCGAGGAGCATGGTCGGGTCCAGGAATCGATGTCGGAGCATGATGTTGATGTCGGCATCGTAGTCCTGGCTCATCACGCTGAAGAGGAAGCGCGTGTAGGTGCTCACCGGGTGGATGTCTCGCACCAGGCCCATCACGAAGGGGTAGACAGTGCGCACGAAGTCCCGTGAAGCCGACCAGTAGATGGAGGTCAGACGCGTGAGCATGTTGTCGGGCGCATGCGGGTCGCGCACCGCGAAGAGGGAGATGGGGTTGGCCTGGCTGGTGATGAAGTGATTGACGCCGTAGAGTCGCGCCAGCCGCCGGGCCGGGAGATCATCCGTGATGGAGCCATCGATCCACTGCCGAGACGGCACGTAGGGTTGGCGAGTCCCCGACGGCCCCCGCGCAGCCAGCGTGACCGGCGGAAACATGCCGGGGATCGCGCAGGAGGCCTCCACGGCTTCGCGAATGAAGGCGTTGGGGGCCGTCGAGGCGTTGAGCAGGCGCGAACGCTGGTGGTGCTTCGCCGGCGCCACCGACACGTTGATGTTTCGGCCGGTCTCCTCGAAGGCCTCGATGAAGGTCATGTCGGGGATGGTGGCCTCGATGAGCCCCCGGATATCGTCCACTCGGAGTCGGCGGCGGCGGCCCGAGACCTCGCCCGGGTCGCGAAGCGCGTCGAAGTGAGCGGCGATGCTCTTCGGATCGAAGAGGGCCGGCAGCTCCTCGGTGCGATGGGTCCCGATGATGCCAGCCACCATCGATCCGGCGCTCGCTCCGGATACGACGGTGGGGATGAGGTCCTGCTCGGCCAGCGCCTTCGCCACTCCCACATGGAAGGCACCGAGCGTCCCCGCGCCACTCAGCATCATCGCCGATCGCCCGAAGCAATCGCTCGCACGGTTGAAGTAGGCGATCTTGTCGCGGAAGCCGATCCGGTCCTCGTCCGCGTGCTCGAGGTCGCGCAGCGCCTGCACGAGCTCACTCACGTAGTTGGTGATCAGCTCCTTGGTGCCGAAGAGCGCACGGGTGTAGAGCGCCGGTGTCCCCATTCCACCCATGTTTCCGTGCACGCCCTCGTTCAGGTAGTAGAGGAGGCGGGTGAGGTTTCCCGAAGCGCGGATGTCGACCAGCTCGTCGTATCGCAGGCGGATGACCGAGTAGTCGTAGAGGCTGCAGGACTCCCTTCGCTTCCACTCGTCTGCACCACTGCGCTCGTCCTGGGCCCTTGCCCAGGCCTTCCACGCTTCGTAATCGGCGGGCTCGTCCATCGGGAACCTCGTCTTCGGGGCGTCGCTCAGAGTAGCCCTACAATCGGCGCGTTGGGGCACGAGAAGAGGCCCGACGGGCGGCGCGAGCGCGGGCGCACACATGAGTCCGAATCACGTGCCGAATGAGGCCGCTCTTGCGCCCCGCCCGCACAGCCCCGGGCCGAGACGCTGCTCCCGCCGGGAAGTCAGGCCGGATTGGCCCGATCCCCGTTCGGTGCGAGACTTGCGCCCGAGCCGCCGGCGGCCCGCGCGTGCGCCCGCCGACCCAGCGCGATCCGGCCCGCCCGCGAGCGGTGACGCCACACACGAGGAGAGCATGACGACCAACGCTTCGCCCAACCGCCCGAGGATCGTCCCCGTCGCCGCCGTCGTTGCGCTGCTGGCGCTCGCGGCGGCCTACTGGAACATGAGCCAGGACTCCGCCGAGCCCGCTTCCGATGGCCCCGAGGCGCAGGCCGAGCGCACCCCCACGCCAGTCGCCGAGCCCATGGCGACCGCTGCCGAGCCCGCGATCCCGGCGGGCGGGAAGGCGGCGGCGCCGAAGGTCCGGATCGAAGAGAACGGGCAGCTCACCACCACCACCGACGCACTCCGTGAGGGTGACGTGCTCGTCCTCGGCCTCGCGCTCCCGGACGACGCGCGCGGCTTTGCGGGCCTGCCGGTGAAGGTGGTCGATCCGCGCGGCCGGGTCATCGAGGTCGAGGGCATGCCGGTCAGGGGAAGCAACGGTGGGCTGCGGCTCGAGATCGATCCGGAGTGGCTGCAGCCGGGGCGCTACATGATCCAGCTCAAGACCGTCGAGAAGAAGCCGCTCGCCCTGCGCCGCTACGTCCTCGAGATCCAGGACTCGTGATTCGCGCGCCCGGCTGCGAAGCGCCGGAGCAGCCCCCAGAAGGGCCGAGCCCCGCCCACCCTGATCTCGAGGGTGGATTGGGCTCCATCACGCCAGGCCCTTGATGGGATCGCTACGCGTCCCAGCAGCCCGCTACCGCCGGATGGACCGACGGGCGGCCATCGCCAGTGCGCCACCGAGCACCACCACACCCGCGACGCCGGGCAGCATTGGCACCGGGTTCGGCGGGGCACCCGGGTAGTCGAAGGGATCGTTGGGATTGGTCCCCTGCGCGACCTCTTCGTCGTCATCGAAGCCGTCGTTGTCGGTGTCCGCCAGGAAGGGGCTTGTGCCCGTGTCGCTCGGGTTGACGTAGACGCCCGTGCCGGTCTCGACACCGTTCAGCAGCGAATCCTCGTCCCGATCGATGCCCGTGCGGTAGCCAGAGCCCGGCGGCACCGCCGTATAGGTGATGGTCTGGGCGGCACCGGCGGGGTTGGCCTTGTTGCGGAGCGCGGCTTCGCTGATGGCCGCACCGCCGTCGTCGGGCAGGGAGGTGCCGTTGGACTGCCGCAGGTAGCCCTTCTCGACACCGCCCTCGACCGTCTTCGCGATCACGTCGCACTCGGTGGTGTTGCCACCGAGGATCGCGGACAGGAAGGCCGCGGCGCCGCGATCGTGGATCAAGGTGATGCGCGAGTTGATGTCGCCCACGCCGAAGTTGCCCGGCGTGATCGTCACCTGCTGCCCCACGATGGGGGCCAGATCGGTGGGCGAAGCGAGGACGAACTGCTCGAGATCACGTCGTTCGGCGTTGTTCACGTTGAACACACCGGCCCCCAGGAAGTTGAACACCGTGTCCACCGAGCCATCGTGCAGGATCCCGGTACCGCGCACCTGGTCCCCCGAGACGCTGAACATGCCGACCTTCTGATAGACGTTGCGGATGTGCGGCACCTTGAAGTGCTGCGGCTCGCCCTCGAAGCTCTCCTCGCCGCCGGTCCCGAAGAAGCCGTTGAGCGGATCGAGCGAATGGCAGCCGTCGCAGTCCTCGACGGTATCCGTGGCAGCAGCGTCGAGGGGCGCGCACTCCGTGGTCCCCGGGCCGCAGCTGAACCACGTGTCCTCACCGTCCTGCTGATCCGCGGTGAGCGAGTTGTCCAGGTTGCGGACGGGATTCGGAGGCAGCTGCACCTCGAGGATGAAGTTCGTGAACCGGTCCATGTCCGCCCCCGAGATGACCCCCTCGTGGCCGATCAATCCCTCGAAGGCCACGATGAAGTTCTGGAAGGAGTGGACCTCGTCGCAGGGCGCGTTGGTGGAGTTGGCCTCCGCGTAGCCCGGCTCGTTGCAGGGATCGATCCCGAAGAACCCGTTGACACGATCACCGCGCCAGTGCAGCGCACCGTGGGTGCTCATGCCGCGCAGGGACTGCGTCGTAATCGGTCCCTACATCGGGTGGAAGGGCAGAACGGGCTCCGAGAGGTTCAGAAAGTAGTAGGGCTGAGGCTGGGA
>CAZQMY010000465.1:0-4742 GCA_964594405.1 uncultured Spirochaetaceae bacterium
CCCCGGCGCGCTCTCCCCCCCGCTCCCCGCGCCTCCCCCCGTGGGCCCTCCCCCGCCGCCCCCGGCGCGCGACATCGACATGGGGCCCGGCACGACACGCCTCGCCGAGGCGATCCGCTACCCGACCATCTCGACGGAGGCCGGCGTGGGCGACGATCCCCAGGCGTTCCGCGACTTCGTGGCCTGGCTGGCGCGCAGCTATCCGCTCGTGCACGCACGGACGACGCGCGAGCTGATCAACGACCATACGGTGCTGCTGACCTGGCCGGGCACGCGCAGCGATCTGGCGCCGATCCTGCTCACCGCCCACTACGACGTGGTCCCCGTCATCCCCGGCAGCGAAGGGGATTGGGAGCATCCGCCCTTCGAGGGAGTCGTCGCCGACGGCTTCGTCTGGGGCCGGGGCGCCATCGACGACAAGTGCGGCGTGGTCGCGATCCTCGAGGCCGCCACGCGGCTGATGGCCTCCGGCTTCGAGCCGGCGCGCAGCGTCTACTTCAGCTTCGGCCACGACGAGGAGGTGGGCGGCGAGCTGGGCGCCGGAGCCGTCACGGCCCTGCTGCGCGATCGCGGGGTGACGCTGGAGTGGTCCCTCGACGAAGGCTCCTACGTGATGGAGGGGGCCTTCCCGGGCGTCGAGGTGCCGATGGCCATCGTGAACGTCGCCGAGAAGGGGTACGTGACGCTCGAGCTCGTGGCGCGCGGGGCGGGCGGGCACAGCTCCATGCCGCCCAGGGAGACCGCCGTCGGTCGCCTGGCGGCCGCGCTCCTCGCGCTCGAGGCCCATCCCCTGCCCGGCGGCCTCGAGGGCAACACCGCCGAGCTGATGGACGCCATCGCGCCCCACGCCCCCTTCGCCATGCGCCTGGCCCTCGCCAACCAATGGCTCTTCGGGCCGGCCATCGAGGCCCTACTGGGCAACATGGCCACCGCCAACGCGATGATGCGTACCACTACGGCGCCGACGATGCTCTCGGCCAGCGTGAAGGAGAACGTGCTGCCCATCGAGGCCGTGGCCGCGGTGAACTTCCGCGTGCATCCCCGGGATCGCGTCTCGGACGTCGTAGCGCACGTCGAGCGCGTGCTCGCAGACCACGAGGACGTGAGTGTGCGCCCGCGCGCACCGGGCAGCGAGGCCTCGCCGGTCTCGAGCACCTCGAGCGAGGGATGGCAGCATCTCGCCGAAGCCGTTCGATCCGTCTACGGCTCCGCCGTCATCGCGCCCGGCCTCTCGGTGGGTGGCACCGACTCGGCGCACTACGGGCAGATCGCGAAGGATGCCTACCGCTTCAACCCCATGCGCCTGCACAGCCGCGACCTCTCCGGCTTCCACGGAACCAACGAACGCATCTCCATCGAGGGCCTACAGCGGGGCATCGCGGTCTACGAGCGGCTGATGCGATCGGCGGCTTCCGGCGGACCGGCGGCGGCAGACGGGGACGCTCGCTTCCCGGGACGTTGAACCTGCGGCGGGAAGCAGAATGGGCGCGAGCGCCACGGCGAGCTAGCTTGCGTGGCCGCCCCTCTGTGCAGCCGCGGCCTTCGATCCAGAACCGAGCAGGAGCGCTCCATGAGCCAAGACCCGAGGAATCGCCCCGTCGTCATCGGCGTCCATCAGCTGATCAACCGCGAGAAGGACCCCGCCAAGGCACCCGGTCCCCTCGACATGCTGATCGAGATCGCGCGCGGCGCCGCCCAGGACTCGGGTGCGGGTGAATCGGCATTGGAGGTCGTCGACGCCCTGGGCCTCGTGGAGGTCGCGGGCTGGTATCCGCAGAGCGCCACCGGCCTGATCTGCGAGAAGCTGGGCATCGCCCCGAAGACCCGACTGCAGACGCGCGTTGGGGGCGAGCTCTCGCTCACGCTCGTCAACCGGATCGCCGAGTCCATCGCCCGGGGCGAAGTCCGCGCCGGCCTGATCCTCGGCACCAACAACCTCGCCACAGGCATGAAGGCGCGCGCCGCAGGCGTCGATCCGGGCTGGGAGACCGGGGGCGAAGGCGAGCCCGAGCTGATGGGCGCCACGAAGCCGGGCAACAGCGAGCTCGAAGAGGCCTACGGCATCGACGCGCCGACCAACGTCTATCCGATCATCGAGAACGCCCTGCGCGCGCGCCGCGGGCGCGACCTCGAGAGCCACAGCAGGGCACTGAGCGACCTGATGGAGCCCTTCACCAGGGTCGCCGCCGCCAACCCCTATGCGTGGTTCCCGGTCGCGCGGAGCGCCGAGGAGATCAGGACGGTCACCGATCAGAACCGCATGATCGCCTTTCCCTACCCCAAGTACATGAACGCCGTGCTCTACACCGATCAGGCCGCCGGGGCGCTGATCTGCAGCGAGGAGACCGCGCAGGCCCTGGGCGTCCCGCGCGAGAAGTGGGTGTACTGGTGGGGCGGTGCGAATACCGCCGAGAAGAGCTGGTTCGTCTCCGAGCGGACGGACATCGGCCGCTCGCATGCGCTCGACGAGTGCGCGCGGCGCACCTTCGCGAACACGGGCCTCTCCATCGACGACATCCAGCACATCGACTTCTACAGCTGCTTCCCCGTCGCGGTGGAGCTGGGCTGCGAGGCCTACGGTGTGGCGGAGGACGACCCGCGCGGCCTCACCGTGACCGGCGGCCTCCCCTACGCGGGCGGCCCGGGCAACAACTATCCGATGCACTCGCTGGTGACGATGATCGAGCGGCTGCGCGCGAACGTCGGCGACAAGGGCATGGTGACGGGCAACGGCTGGTACGTGACCAAGCACTCGTCCAGCGTCTTCTCCACCGAGCCGAACCCCGATGAGCCGAAGGGCAGCTGGCCCGAGCCCGCCGAGGTGGGCACCGATCCAGAGCCCGTGGCGACGGAGGCCAACGGCGAGGCCGTGGTGGAGGGATATACCGTGCTCTACGGTCGTGACGGCCGACCCGAGCGCGGCATCGTGCTCGGTCGCCTGAACGCGAGCGGCGAGCGCTTCATCGCCAACACCACCGATGACCCCGCCGCACTCGAAGACCTCGCGGCCCATGAGGCCATCGGCAGGATCGGCCGCGTGGAGCACGTGGGCGGCTTGAATCGGATGCACCTGGCGCCGGGCGCCTAGCCGGGCCGCTCAGAGCTCGTCCGGAAGATGATTCCGGATGGCACTGAGGCGCTCGGCGTGATCGAGCACCTCGATCACCCGCCGCGCCGGACGCGTGAAGATGGTGTCGTAGAAGCGCTCGCCCTCGTCCGGGTCCACCAGGTAGGCGAGGCTGGGCTCGGCGGTGCTGAAGACGGTGCGGACCTGGTCGTTGTCGCCCCGCGGATCGAGTAGCACCCAGCGCCCCGGCCCGTGGAGATAGGCGGCGACGAAGCCGTGCAGCGCGTGGCCTCGCGCCGGCGGCGTTGCCCGTAGGCGCTGGTAGCAGAAGCCCGCCGGGATCCCGCAGGCCCGCAGCAGCGCCGCCAGCAGGTGGCTCTTCGCGTAGCAGAGGCCGGTGCCCTCGCGCAGCACGTGGCTGGCGTTGCAGGGCACGGAATCGCGCGTTTCGTCCGAGGCCAGATCCAGGGAGTGGGTGACCTCGTCGCGCACCCACTCGAAGAGGGCGCGGGCCCGCGCCTCTTCGTCCGCCAGCCCCTGGACCAGCTCGCGCGCCTTCTCGCAGACGGCGGGGGTCTGCCAGTCGATCACGATGGTGTCCTCGAGGTAGCGCGAGAGATCGTCGCGCTCGGGCTGCATCACGGGCGGGGCTGACACGGACTTCCGGCTCCTCGGTTGGGCTCACCCGGGCTGGATCGGCCGCACACGATACCCCAGCCATGCGTCGCGCTCGGGTGCCGATTGCTACGCTGATCGCATGCCTGGGATGGGGCCATGAGCGGCGATCGGCCGGAGCGGGGGGCGTCGGATGGCGAGCCCACGCGCCCGATCCGCAGCGTGATCGCGCTGCCCCCGATGCGACGGGCGAGCGCGGACGAGCTGGCGCTGGTGCTCGCCTCGCAGGAGATCGAGGTGCGGCTGCGCCCCGTGGCGAACGGCTTCGGGCTCGAGGTGGCCGCCGAAGACGAGCCTCGCGCGACCGAGCTCGTGCGCAGCTACGTCGACGAGCGGACCGAGGACCGCGTCCAGGCGGAGCAGGAGAAGCGCATCGCAAGGCTGTCGAGACCGGGCGCGCCACCCAGCGCACTCGGCCTCGCCATCGGCTTCGCTCTGGTGGCCATGCATCGATACACGGGGGACTGGGCGTCCGGGTCTCCCCTCTTCGAAGCGGGCAACGCGGACGCCTTTCGCATCGTGCAGGGCGAGCCATGGCGCGCCGTGACGGCGCTCAGCCTGCACTCGGACTGGGGACACGTGCTCGCCAACGCTCTGTCGGGCACGCTCTTCATCGGCTTCGTCGGGCGCAGCCTCGGTCCGGGTGTCGCGTTCCTGCTCGTGCTGCTCGCCGGCACCCTCGGCAATCTCGCCAACGCCTTTCATCACGGCGCCTTCCATCGATCGGTCGGCGCTTCGACCGCGATCTTCGGCGCGCTCGGCCTGCTCTCCGGGCTGGCCGCCGCCCGGCGCGAGAAGGGCCGCTATCTGCACGCGCGCTGCTGGCTGCCGCTGGCGGCCGCCCTCGGCGTACTCGCCATGCTCGGCACCGGCGGTGCCCGGGTCGACCTCGGCGCGCATCTCTACGGTATGGCGGCGGGGATGGCCCAGGGCTTCCTGGTGGCGCTCGCCCAGCGTCACCCCGACCCAGCGGCGCCCGACCTCGATCCCGCAGCGCTCC
>CAZQMY010000466.1:0-4733 GCA_964594405.1 uncultured Spirochaetaceae bacterium
GCGCGCCAGTTCCTGGAGCAGCTGCGCAAGCCCGATGTGGACGAGATCGAGGGCCTCTCCCCATCGCTCGCCATCGAGCAGAAGAGCATCGGCCGCAGCCCGCGCAGCACGGTGGGCACTGCCACCGAGGTGGCCGACTACCTGCGCCTGCTCTTCGCGCGCGCCGGAACGCCCCACTGCCCGAGCTGCGGCCAGGCCATCAGCAGCCAGGGGCTCGGCACCATGACAGAGCGCGTCATGGGGCTGGGCGAGGGCGCGCGCCTGCAGGTGATGGCGCCGGTGGTGCGCGGACGTAAGGGCGCGTACAAGAAGGAGCTCGACACCTTCAGACGCAAGGGCTACGTGCGCGTCCGCATCGACGGCGTGATGCACGATCTGGCCGACGACATCAAGATCAACCGCCAGGCCCGACACGACATCGATCTGGTGATCGACCGCATCGTCGTGCGCGAGAAGAGCGAGGCCCGGGTCAGGGCCTCCATCGAGACCGCGCTCTCCCTGGGCGATGGGCTGGTGAAGATCGATCTGGTGGATCGAGGCGAGGAGTGGCTGCTCTCCAGCGACAACGCCTGCCTGGACTGCAACGTCTCCATGCCCGAGATCTCGCCGCGCCTCTTCTCGTTCAACAATCCGACCGGCGCCTGCGAGGCCTGCTCCGGGCTCGGCGAGCGGCGCGCCTTCGATCCCGAGCTCGTGGTTCCCGATCCCTCGCTTCCGCTCATCAGCGCCATCGAGCCCTGGCAACGCAAGAAGAACGCGCGCTACTACGCCCAGCTGGTGCGAGACCTCGCCGAGCACTTCGGCGTCGACGAGCAGACCCCCTTCGGCGAGCTGCCGAAGAAGGTGCAGCGCGCGCTGCTCTTCGGAACCAGGGAGGAGGTGGCGTTCAGCGTGGGGCTTCGGCCCACGCGCGGGGGCAAGGCGCGCAAGACGAAGGCCGGCCGCCCCTTCGCAGGCGTGCTCGACGAGCTGCAGCGCCGCGGCGACGCGCGGCTCGAGCGCTTCCAGAAGGCGCTGCCGTGCTCGGAGTGCGGCGGCACGAGGCTGCGCGCCATCTCGCGCTCGGTGACCGTCGGCGGCCGGGGCATCCACGCGCTCAGCGCGATGTCGATCGCCGATCTCGATGCCTTCCTCTGCGATTACGAGCCCGGCGAGGCCGCACAGCGGGAGGTGGCCGCGCGGGTCGTCAAGGAGATCCGGGAGCGCCTGGGCTTCCTCTGCGACGTGGGCCTCGGCTATCTCTCCCTGGACCGCCCGAGCGCGACGCTCTCAGGCGGCGAGGCGCAGCGCATCCGGCTGGCCACGCAGATCGGCGCGTCGATGATGGGCGTGCTCTATATCCTGGACGAGCCGTCCATCGGCCTGCATCCGCGGGACAACGACCGGCTCCTCGACGCGCTGACCCGGCTGCGCAACGCGGGCAACAGCCTGATCGTGGTCGAGCACGACGAGGCCACGATCCGGGCTGCCGATCACGTGATCGACATGGGACCCGGCGCCGGGATCCACGGCGGGCGGGTGGTCGCCGAGGGGCATCCGGCGGCCCTCGCGCGCGCCGAGCACTCGCCCACCGGCGACTACCTCGCCGGCCGCAAGGCCATCCCCATTCCGCACGCGCGCAGGCCCGGCAGCGGCCAGCGCCTCGAGCTCCTCGGCGCGCGCGCGAACAACCTGCAGAACGTCGATCTCGCCATCCCGGCGGGCGCCTTCACGGTGGTGACGGGCGTCTCGGGCTCTGGCAAGTCGACACTGATCGGTGATACGCTCCATCCCGCCATGGCCGCGCTCCTGCACGGGGCCGAGCGCCGGCCCGGCGCCTTCGACGCGCTGCGCGGCGCCGATCAGTTCGAGAAGGTGATCGACGTCGATCAGGCGCCCATCGGCCGATCGCCGCGCTCGAACCCCGCCACCTACAGCGGCGCCTTCGGCGGCATCCGCCTGGCCTTCAGCCAGGTCACGGAATCGCGGGTGCGCGGGTACGAGAGCGGGCGCTTCTCGTTCAACACCCGGGGCGGGCGATGCGAGGACTGCGAGGGAGACGGGCAGATCCGCGTCGAGATGCACTTCCTGCCCGATCACTTCGTCCCCTGCGCGAGCTGCCGGGGCAGGCGCTACTCCCGGGAGACGCTCGAGATCGAGTACCGCGGGCGGAACATCGCCGATGTGCTCGAGATGACCGTCGAGGAGGCCCTCGGCTTCATGGAGAACGTCCCGAGCGTGCGCCGTCCCCTGCAGGCCCTGCACGACGTGGGCCTCGACTACATCCGCCTCGGTCAATCCGCCACGACGCTCTCGGGGGGGGAGGCACAGCGCATCAAGCTCGCCAAGGAGCTCGCGCGCCGCAGCAGTGGCCGCACGCTCTACATCCTGGACGAGCCCACCACCGGACTCCACTTCGCCGACGTCGAGAAGCTCCTCGAGCTCCTCCATCGACTGGTGGACCTCGGCAACACGGTGCTCGTGATCGAGCATCATCTCGACGTCGTGGCCAACGCAGACCACGTGGTCGATCTCGGCCCCGAAGGCGGAGCCGGCGGCGGCCGGATCGTCGCGACGGGAACGCCCGAGCGGGTGGCGGGCAACGGCGAGAGCCATACGGGCCGGGCCCTGCGCGCACTCCTGCAGGCGCGCGGCATCCCCATCGAATCGGGAGGCACGCCATGAGCGCCCCCGGCCCGCGTCCGCCGATGCCCTTCGGCATCTTCCCGAACGTCGCCATGGCGATGGTGCTCGTGATGGCCGCCTTCTCCGCGCAGCTCTTCATCGCCGTGCTGGTCTCCGGCGGCGATTTCGACTACGCGGCCGTCGCGGTCGGGCAGGCGCTGGGCATCGGCGGCGTGGCGACCCTGGCCGCACGCTTCGTCGCGGAGCCCCAGGTCGAGCGGCTCGGGCTGCGCGGCTTCGACCTGCGCTTCCTGCTGCCGCTGCTCATGGTGATTCCCATCGTCATCCTGGTCAGCGAGATCGACAACTACGTCCGCCCGCTCTTTCCCGGCGAGCTGATCCCGGAGGCCGACGAGCCGATCCCTCCACCGAGCGAGCTCTCGAAGACCTACGAGCGGATCCTGCTGACGCTGATCGGCGTCGGGATCCAGCCGGTGGTGAACAGCTTCCTCATCATGGGGGTCGTGCAGCAGGGCGTCATCGCGCACGTGGGCCGCCTCTGGGGCATCGCGTTCACGACGTTGATCTACTGGGTCATGAACCCGCCCGCCGCCAGCTCGGTGGGCGAGATGATCTCGTACTCGGTCTACGTGCTGGCCACCGGCGCACTGCTCTGCATTGCGCGGCTCGCCACCGGCTCGCTGCTGGCGCCGATCCTGCTCGCCGCCGGTCTCGCGATCATCAACATGGTGGCGCTCTTCGAGGCCGAGTTCGTGCAGATCCCGGGCTTCAACGCCGAGGGCGACCACACGCCGGCGGTCGTGCTGATCCCCTGTGCGGCCTCCGTCGCCGCAGGCGCCTGGATGCTGGTGCGCGCCGCGGCGGCGGCCCCGGATCCGCCCCCACCGCCGCCACCGGACGAGGACGACGAGCCCTTCCCCTTCTGAGCTTCGCTCAGCCGGAGGCGGCTCTGCTCATCCGATCCGCGTAGCGCGCCTCCAGCGCCGAGACGATCCGGACGCCCGCGTCGCCGCGTCCGAATGGGTTGGTGGCGCTGCGCGGGACGTCCATCCACGCCGCCCCCGACGCGGCCTCCTCGAGCAGCATCCGCAGCCGCCCGGCGTCGTTTCCCACCAGCTGCGCGACCCCCGACTCGATGGCCTCGGGGCGCTCGGTGTTCTCGCGAATCACCAGCAGCGGTCGCCCGAGCGAGCACGCCTCCTCCTGAACACCGCCCGAGTCGGAGACCACCAGCCAGCTGCGCGCCATCAGGTGAACGAAGTCGAAGTAGTCCAGCGGCGGTGCGAGCAGGACCCCCGGTACGTCGCCCAGGATCCGCAACGCGCGGGCGCGCACCTCGGGATTCGGATGCACCGAGAAGATCACGCGGACGTCCGGATGGCCGCGCACGAAGTCGCGGATGGCCGCCAGGCGCTCCTCCATCACGACGCCGAAGCTCTCCCGCCGATGTGTGGTGAGGAGCATCAGCCGTTGCCTCACGTCGTCGGTCCACGCACTGACCCGCGCGGAGGGTCTCACGTTCCGCGTCGCCCAGCCGACTGCGTCCACCACGGGATTTCCGGTGAGCACGATGCTCGCGGGGTCGATGCCCTCCCGCTCGAGCCGCTCTCGATTCCGCTCGGTGGCGGCGAAGTGGAGATCGGCGAGCTGGGAGAGCAGCCTGCGATTCATCTCCTCGGGAAAGGGGCTCATGCGATCGTCGCTCCGCAGGCCGGCCTCCACGTGCGCCACCCTCACGCCCTCGTGGAACGCTGCGAGGGCGCCCGCGAAGGCCGTGATGGTGTCCCCCTGGACGAGCACCACGTCGGGTCTTGCGCTCCGCAGCATCGGAGCGAACGCCTCGAGGAGGCGATGGCAGACCTCGAGCGGACGCTGCTCGGGCCGCCCCACCTCGAGATCGGCATCCAGGCGGACACCGAGCTGAGCTGCGAAGGGCGGCAGCAGCTCACGGTGCTGACCCGAGGCGACGTTGATGGCTTCGAAGTCGCGGGGCCGCTCCTCCAGGGCCCGCACGACGGGCGCCATCTTGATGATCTCCGGGCGCGTGCCAAAGAGGCTGAGCACGCGAATGGTACGGCGCACACCGGAGATCGTCCGCGACCGCGTGC
>CAZQMY010000467.1:0-4728 GCA_964594405.1 uncultured Spirochaetaceae bacterium
CCCTGTAAGATCGCGAGGCCGAGCAGGCCGAAGACGAGCGAGGGGACGGCGGCGTGGTTGTTGATGGTGACCTCGATGAAGTCGCTCATCCGATTCTGCGGAGCGAACTCCTCGAGATAGACAGCCGTCGCCACACCGATCGGGAACGAGAAGATGAAGGTCACCGCCAGCGTCAGGATCGTGCCGACGATCGCGCCCCCGATGCCGGCGAGCTCCGGCTCGCGGCTGTCGCCGGTGGTGAGGAAGCGTGCGTTGAAGACGCGCTCGACGCGCCCCTGCTCGTCGAGGGTATCGAGCCACGCGATCTGATCGTCTCGCAGCCTCCGGTCGGCCTCCCGCACGTCTCGCGAGACCAGGCCCTTGAGGAAGATGTCGGCATCGTCGGAGAGCGGAAGGGCGACCGTCTGCGTGCTTCCGATCAATGACGGGTTCTCGAGCACCATGTCCTGCAGGTCGTAGGCCGCGCCCTGACTCAGCAGGGCGTAGAGCCGCTTCTTCTCCCGCCGCCGCTTCACCTCCGGAAAGACCTCGCGAAGGCCGTTGCGTGCGAGCTTCGCGTAGTTGGCCTGCCGCAGGACGTCGGGCTGGCGGCTGCCCGAGGGATCGATCTCCTCCGGATCGAAGTGCACGTCCAGGTACACGACACTCGTCCAGAAGGCCCCCGCGCCCTGGGTGACGATGCTGACCATCAGCAGCACGAGTGCCAAAATCGCGACGCCGATGGCCGCGACGCCCATCGCGCGGAAGCGGCGCTCCGCGCGATGGCGCAGGCGCAGGCGGGCCTGCGCGGCCGGGTCGCGAACGTTGCGCGGCTTCGGCGATGCGATCGAGTCGCGCTCAGTCATATTGCTCCCGATAGCGCCGAACCGTGGCCAGGGCGGCGAGGTTCAGGCAGAGCGTGACGATGAAGAGCGTCAGGCCGAGCGCGAAGGCCGCCAGGGTCTTGGCGCTGTCGAACTCCTGGTCGCCCACCAGCAGCGTCACGATCTGCGCGGTCACGGTCGTGACGGCCTCGAAGGGATTGACGGTGAGGTTGGCCGCGAGCCCCGCGGCCATCACGACGATCATGGTCTCGCCGATGGCGCGCGAGGCGGCGAGCAGGATGGCGCCCACGATGCCCGGCAGGGCTGCGGGCAGGATCACTTGACGCACCGTCTCCGATCGTGTGGAGCCCAGCGCGAGCGAGCCTTCGCGCAGCGAACGCGGCACGGCGGCCATGGCGTCGTCCGAGAGCGAGGAGACGAAGGGAATGATCATGACGCCCATCACGACGCCCGCCGCCAGCGCGCTCTCGGAGGAGACGTCCAGCCCGATCCCGGAGCCGCCGCGCCGGATCCAGGGCGCCAGCGAGAGCGCCGCGAAGAAGCCGTAGACCACGGTCGGTACACCCGCCAGGATCTCGAGCAGCGGCTTGACGACAGTACGCACCCGATTCGAAGCGTACTCGGTGAGGTAGACCGCCGAGAGCAGCCCCACCGGGACAGCCACCGCCATCGCGATGAAGGTGATGAGCAGGGTGCCCGCGAAGACGGGGATCGCGCCGAAGGCCCCCGACGCGCCCACCTGGTCGGCGCGCAGCGCGGTCTGCGGGCTCCACTCGAGGCCGAAGAAGAACTCCAATGGCGAGACGAGGCTGAAGAAGCGAGCGGCCTCGAAGATCAGCGAGAGCACGATGCCCGCCGTCACCGCGATCGCGAGCATCGAGCAGAGCGCCAGAGCCACCTTGATCACGCCCTCCACGAACTCGCGCGCGGGCAGGTCGGGCGCCACCATGCGCTGGGCCCGCGCGAGCAGCGCGCAGCCGATCGCGAGGCTGCCCCCGAGCATCACCAGACCGAAGCCGGCGGCGGGGTCGTGCACGCCCATCAGGGCCCGTCCCAGGACCAGCCAGAGCAGGGCGAGCGCCGCTGCGGGCAGGCCCGCCCAGAGCGCCACGTAGGTGCCGTAGTGCCCGGGCAGCGAGTTGAGCCTCGGCCCATCGGAGGCGAGGGCGCGGGCGCGGGCGCGGCCGAGCCCGAACCCCAGCAGGACGATGGCGGCGAGCGCCACCACGAACATCATGGTCATGTCAGTCGGCCTCGCATCCTCGAATCACGGCGTGCTGGATGGGCGGGCGGTGCTCGTCCAAGTCGGCGCGCCCGGATCGGCGCGGTGTTCGATCAGAAGTCGAGGTTCGCCAGGGTCTCGCCCGCCTCGCGGAAGCTCTCGCGCTCGGCATCCGAGAGCGGAATCAGGCCCTTGTCGGCGAGATAGCCCTCCTCGCCCGCGGCCCGCTCGCTCGTGAACTCGTAGATGAACTCCTGGATTCCTGGGACCTTGCCCACATGCGCGGTCTTCACATAGAAGAAGAGGGAGCGCGAGATCGGGTAGCTTCCATTGCCGATCGCCTCGAACGAGGGGTCGACGCCGCCGATCTTGCTGCCCTGGATCCGGTCCTCGTTCTGATCGAGGAACGAGAATCCGAAGATGCCCAGCGCCGTCGGGTTGGCCTCGAGCTTCTGGACGATCAAGTTGTCGTTCTCGCCCGCCTCCACGTAGGCACCGTCCTCGCGGACCGCGTGGGCGATCGCCCTGAAGGCCTGACCATCCTTCTCGTCGAGCTCCGCCAGCATGGGAAACTGCCGGGCCCCGCCCTCCATGGCGAGCTCGACGAAGGCGTCCCGCGTGCCCGAGGTCGGGGGCGGACCGAGCACCTCGATCTTCACGTCCGGCAGCGCCGGATTGATGTCCGTCCACTTGCGGTTCGGGTTCGGAACCAGCTTGTCGCCCACTGGGATGTCGCGCGCGAGGGCGAGGAAGACCTCCTTGGTGGTCAGATCCATCTGTCCGGATCGCTTCGAGCTGGCCAGCACGATTCCGTCGTAACCCAGCTTGATCTCGATGATCTCCTTGACGCCGTTCTGGTGGCAGAGCTTGACCTCGCTGGCCTTGATGCGTCGGGAAGAGTTCGTGATGTCGGGGGTGTCGAGGCCGATCCCCGAGCAGAAGAGCTTCAGACCGCCGCCGGAGCCGGTGCTCTCCACCACCGGGGTCTTGAAGTCGGTGCTTCGCCCGAACTGCTCGGCGACGGCGGTCGAGAAGGGGAAGACGGTGGACGATCCCACGATGCGGATCTGGTCGCGCGCGGCCACCGGCGCCGCAAAGAAGGCGACCAGGCAAGCCATCACGATTGCGGCTCGAATGCGCATCTCGTTTTCTTGTCTCCTTGGGACGAGGGCTGGGATGAGCTGAGGGGATCAGCCAAGCGGGTGGGCGGAAGAAGCTCGGGCGGTCGGATGCTAGTCCGACCTGCGCCCTGGGGTAAGCCAGGGGTGAGCCAGCCTCTCCATATTCCCGAGGGCCGGGCGCGGCCGAAGCTAGAGAGACTCGATGTGCTCCTCGTGTCGACGATGTGACACTTGGATGACGGCCCAGAAGTCGCCGGCCCAACTCGGTTTTTGACGACACGACACCCCTGTGTCACGGTTTCGTCACGGGCCGCCGCTAATCCATCACATCGCGGATCCCGCTGGGAGGAGCCCACCATGGCTGAGCGAGCCCACCTCAAGCTGGAGAGGGAGCTGGAGCAGCTGCGGGCCACCGCACTTCGTATGGGCCGATTGGCCGAGGCCATCCTCGCCAAGTCCCTCAGGGCCGTCAGAGACCGGAGCATCACAGTCGCCGAGGAGATCAAGAAGGACGATCTGGAGATCGACCGCCTCGACATCGCCATCGACAAGGCAGTGCTCGAGCTGCTCGCGCTCCAGTCCCCCGTTGCACACGACCTGCGTCAAGTCATCGCCATCAAGACCATGGCGGGTGATCTCGAACGGGTGGGTGACATCGCGCGCAATCTGGCCAAGAGTGCCTCTCGCCTGGCCAATCGCCCGGCCGAGCCCCTTCCTCCGATTCTCGAGACGTTGGCCGACGACTGCTGTCGGCTCCTTGCCGAGGCCATCGACAGCTTTGCGGACTCCGACCCCGACCGGGCCCGCGCGGTGCTGGCCGCAGATGATCAGATCGACGAGGACGAGGACCAGGCGATCCGACAGGCCATCGACCGGCTGCGACAGAAGCCCGAGGCCACCAGCCAGCTCGTGGACCACATCTTCATCGCCAAGAACCTCGAGAGAGTGGGAGACCACGCCACCAACATCGCCGAGGACGTGATCCTGGTGGCCGAATCCAAGAATGTGAAGCACGCGGAGAAGCTCGCCGTCTAGCCGCTCGCCGACCCCGTCGGCGGGCCAGGCGGACGAATTCGCAACGCTTCGAGCGCCCGGCGACGCCGGGCCAGGCCAAACCCCCGATGGACCGTACGAAAGGCTCGACATGGGCGAAAGCATCCTGGTCGTCGACGACGAACCCGATATCCGCGAACTGGTGCGACTGAATCTCGTCAAGGAGGGATTCGATGTCGACAGCGCCGGCACAGGCAGCGAGGCGCTCGATCGCGTGACGATCAATCAGCCCGACCTGATCGTGCTCGATCTGATGCTGCCGGATCAGTCCGGTACGGAGATCTGCCGCAAGCTCCGCGACACTCCGGAGACGGCTCACATCCCCATCATCATGCTGACGGCCCGATCCGAGGAGTTCGATCGCGTGGTCGGCTTCGAGCTCGGCGCCGACGACTACGTGACCAAGCCCTTCAGCCCGCGCGAGCTCACGCTCCGCATCAAGGCCGTGCTGCGCCGCAGCGCCCAGCCCTCGCCGGTGCAGAACAAGCTCCAGCAGGGCGGCCTCGAG
>CAZQMY010000468.1:0-4717 GCA_964594405.1 uncultured Spirochaetaceae bacterium
GCCGCGCGCGGGGGCGCGCAAGGTGGTGGTCTTTCTCACCGACGGCGTCCCGACGTTTCCCTTTGGCAAGGCGGCCTTGCCGGACCCGGAGGACACCGAGGCCGCCATCGCCGCCGCGCGCCGGGCGCGGCGCGCGGGCATCAGCGTCAACACCATCGCCCTCGGCCAGCAGGCGCTGGCCGCGCCGCTCGCGCTTCGCGAGATCGCGGGCATCACCCTGGGCAGGTTCACGCCCGTACGCAATCCGGGCGACATCGCCGGCTTCCTGCAAGCGGTCTCCTTCGCCAGCATCGAGGATCTCGTGATCACCAACAAGACCACGGGCGAGGTCTCCTACGACGTCGAGCTCTCTCCGGACGGAAGCTTCAGAGGCTTCGTCCCGGTGCGGATCGGCAGCAACGAGATCGAGGTCGTCGCGCTGGCTTCGGACGGCGGTGAGGCGCAGTCGGCGCTCGCCATCGAGTTCGAGGAGGCGAAGCTGAGTGCACGCGAGCTGGCCATCGAGCTCGAGCGCATCAAGAAGCGCAATCAGGCGCTGATGCGGTTGATCGAGAAGCAGCGCATCGAGGCATTTCGCGAGCGGCAGCGCAAGCGGGTGGAGATCGAGGCCGAGGACCGTGAGACGGCCGACGATTGACCGCCTGGCCGGGTGCGCGATCAGAGGTCGACGAGGCTGGGATCGGCGACCTGCCGTCTCCTGAGCTTGCCCTCGGCGTAGAACGAGACCACGTCGATCCGGCCGTCGCCGTTCAGGTCCTCCTCTCGCCGCGCGAGCGCGGATCGCTCGCCGTCCTGACGGAAGACCTCGAATGTGTCGGGGAAGCCGCGTCCCTTCCGGTCCCGCTCGATGCGCGCCACACGCTCGCGGCCACGCGGAGCGACGTAGACGGTCCAGGTATCGATGCGGCCGTCGCGATCGAGGTCCTCCTCCGAGCGCGTGCGCCGCTTGTCGGCGTAGTGGATGACGAGGTCGATGCCGCCATCGTTGTCCGCGTCGTGCCGCTCGAGGACGAGGCTCTCGCCGGCATAGCGATAGAAGACGTCGCGCACGCCGTCGTCATCGCGGTCGAGCTCCTTGAGGACCAGACGCCCGGCCTCGTACTGCTCCCAGACGTCGGGATTGCCGTCGTCGTTGCGATCGAGCACCCGCAGCACCAGCTTCCCGCCCTCGTACTCGCTGAAGGCATCGAGGACGCCGTCGTAGTTGCGATCCTCCTCCTGGCGGATGATCTCGCCGCTCTTGCGGTCCTTGAAGCGGATCAGCTCCGACTTCCCGTCCCCGTCGGCGTCGAGGGTCAGGACGATCACCGCCAGAGGATCGCTGTTGCCGAAGGTCCCGGGCGGGAGTGTTCGCTTCTCCCGATCGAAGATCGCCTCGGGCAGCTCGCGATCCTTCGGGGCGGAAGGCGCGGTGCGCGGGTCGATGCCTTCCTCGGCGAACTCCTGGGACTCGAGCGCCTGACGCTCTGCGCTCTGGCCGGGCGCACCGCGACCGGTGGCCGCCCAGAGGAGATCGGCCTGCACGGCCTGCTCTGCGGCGATGCTCTGCTCGATCGGCGCCCGCTCGGCCCGCTCGCGCGCCCGATCGGCCTCCGCGGCCCGCCGTCGCTCGCTCTCCCGGGCCTGCCGGGCTGCGGCCTCCCGATCGCGCTCGGCGCTACGAAGCTCGGCCTGCAGACGCTCGGCCTCCTCGAGCTGCCGCAGCAGCTCCGCGTCGAGTGCCCCGGGGTCCGGCTGGGCGTGGAGCGGCCCTCCCGCGAGCAGCGAGGCGGCCGTGAGGATGGCCGCGAGCGCTCGGCGGATGCTGCGACGGTGCCCGTCGGGGTGGTGCAAGCCGGTTCCCTCTTCTCCGCGGTCCGAAGGAAGAGCATGCCAGAGGCGGACCGCGGATCGCAAAACCCATCGCGAACCCATTGCGAAGGACAGAAATTTCGACGCATCGCGGCATGATTGGGCCTCGCTTCGGGTCGACAGGCCCAGATCTGGCCTTATCCTGACGCGATGCAGCGCGGGCTCCGGCGGGGTCCGCGCTCCGGCGAGGGCTCCTCCCGCGCCGGTCGAGAGAGGAGGTGCGTCCTGGGCCTCACGCTGATTCGCAAGAGCATCGGGCATCCGCCGAAGCCGAACCCCAAGGTCGCGTTGGTGCTGGCGGGTGGGGCGGTGACCGGCGGCGCCTTCAAGGTCGGTGGCCTCAAGGCGCTGAACGACTACCTGGTGGGCCGCGACGTGACCGAGTTCGACACCTATGTCGGCCTGTCTGCGGGCGCGATCCTCGCGATCCCCCTCGCGGCGGGCATCGGCCCCGATGAGATGGTGAAGGTCCTCGACGGAACGAGCAAGGACTTCGATCAGATCACGCCGCTGGATTTCTACAATCCGAACGTCGCCGAGTTCGCCGGTCGCCCGGCGAAGTTCCTCTACGACCTCCTCGCCTACCTGCCGGGGGTCACCTACGACTTCGTGCGCGCCCTGCCCGAGCTGCCCGATTCGTTGGGAGCGCACGCGCGCGAGCTGCTGCGCTCCCCCTCGTATCACAACTTCGAAGCATTGATGACCCGCCTGGCCGAGCACACTTCGCCCGCACGCAAGATGCCCGCGCTCACCAATCACATCCCGAGCGGGATGTTCGACAACTCGACGCTCGAGCGCTGGATGCGGCGCGGACTCTCGCGGCTGGGCATGCCCAACGATTTCCGCGCCTTCGCACGCGAACGCGGAACGGAGCTCTACCTCTGCGCCTGCGACCTCGACACTGCAGAACGCGTGATCTTCGGCGCCGACGAGAACTGCGAGGTGAGCATCTCGGAGGCCATGCAGGCGAGCACGGCCATGCCCTTCTTCTACAAGCCGCCCCGGCTGGGCGGAGTCGACTACGTGGACGGCGGCGTGCGCCATACCGCGAACATCGACGTGGCCATCGAGAAGGGCGCCGACCTGATCGTCTGTTACAACCCTTTCCGCCCCTTCCTCAATCGCATCGACGAGCACGGCGACGACGATCACTACTTCGCCGACGGTCGCTACCTCGCGGATCGCGGGCTCAAGCTCGTCATCAACCAGGTCTTCCGGACTCTGCTCCACTCGAGACTCACGCTCGGAATGCAGCGCTATCTGACCGACGACCGCTTCCGGGGTGACATCGTTCTGATCGAGCCGCGGGAGCACGATGCCGACTTCTTCGCGCTCAATCCCCTTGCGTTCTGGCGCCGCTCCGAGGCGCTGCAGCACGGATTCGATTCCGTGCGGGACACCATCGACCGGAACTTCGATCAGCTCTCCGAGGTCCTGGGGCGCTACGGCCTCGAGCTCTCGCGGGAGGCCGCCGAGCGCAGGGCCCGGGCGTCCGAGGGGTACGAGGAGCGGGCCGACTCTCGGGATCAGGGCCGGTCGCTGCGGCTGGTCGGCACCTGAGCGGCAGGCGGGCCGTCTCGGTCCCGGCACGCGAGGCGCTGCGCTTGTCATTCGTGGGGAATTCCGTCGGCGCCCTCTTGAAAATGCTGAGAATCGACGGTAACTTCTCAGCTTCCGTGCTTCGGGTGGAGCTGCGCCTACGGCCCGCAGAGTCTCTCAAGGCCGTGTCCTGACGGGCATGAGGCAACTTGTCTCACCTGCTGGCGAGCAAGGCACTAGGCAGGAGGCTGGTCGACCCGAGCCGGCCCGCGCAGGACTGAGCAGAGAGGGCCAGCGCACGGCCAGGACAGAGGCAAGGCAACGAGTCGAGAGCCACAGGCTTTCGGGTTTGGTGACGCCGATTCGGCAGTCATCGTGATCGCTCGGCACGGACGCTGATGATGTGCACTCTGATTGCAATCCATCGTAGCGTTCCCGGCTTCCCGCTGATCGTGGCGGCGAATCGGGACGAGTACCTCGACCGTGAATCGGACGGGCCACGGCTCAGAAGATTGGGGAGGGGCTGGGCCGTTGCGCCCCTGGATCTCCGGGCGGGGGGCACCTGGCTCGGATTCAATCAAGAGGGAGTCTTCACGGCACTCACGAACGTACGCAATCCAAAGCCGGATCCGACGCGGAAGTCGCGCGGTCAGGTGGTGATGGACGGTCTCGAGGCAAGCAGCGCGAAGGAGGCGGCCGATCTCTTCGCCGACCTCGCTCCGAGCACCTACAACCCCTTCAACTGCCTTGTCGCCGACGCCCGGGAGGCGTTCCTCCTGGTCTACGACGAAGTCCCTCGAATTCAAGAGCTCACGCCAGGCCTGCACGTGATCGGCAACACCGCCGCGAGCGACCCGGCGAATCCCAAGGTGGAGAGGATCGGACACAACGCACGCGGCGCTCTGGAGGGCGCTGCCAGGGAGATCGCCCGTCGCGGCGGCCCGTTCACGCCGGAGCCCATTCTCGAGGCCCTCGGCGAGGTCTGTCGCGAGCACGTGCCCGGCGGCGAACCGCTCGCTGACACGTGTGTGCACGTCACGGGCACTCATCGGGAGACGGTGGGCACGTACGGAACGCGAAGCTCGCTGCTGCTCGCGCACGGCGCGGTGGCGGGTCGGAGTCGGCTCTTCTACTCGGAGGGACCGCCCTGCGAGAACGAGTATCGGAACAAGACCGCTCAGTTGGACGAGCAGAGGCAGGCACAGCAGCTACGCGAGGCGGAGCGTGAACGGACGGCGGCCGAGGAACAGGCGCGTCTCGACGCGGAGGCGGAGGCGGAGGCGGAGGCCGAGCGCGAGCGCATGGGTCGTTTTGATGCGGCGCTAGC
>CAZQMY010000469.1:0-4697 GCA_964594405.1 uncultured Spirochaetaceae bacterium
ATTGGGTCTTTGGCCGTGATCTTCTTACTGGCCTCGCGGGCTTCTCCTTGTTGCTGCTCAGGCATACCTCGGGACCGAAGGCGTCTAGGCCGATGCCGAGCGCGTGCGAGCCCTCCGTGAGGGCGAGCAAGAAGAGCTTCGCGACGATGCATCGAATGAACTGAGTCATGGTGTCATCCTCCGTGCGCCACCTGGCGCGAATCCACCGGTGGCGCGTCTCGTTGTTCGGGCCGCGAAGCCACTGCGGCTCGCGCACCCACGAGGGAGGCGTGACGTGGCTCGGAACGGGGGGTGTCGCCACGGGGCACGGCGAGGCGGAACACAGGGCCCGCGTGGCCCAGCATCGGAGGTCACGACGGTGTAGACGGGCGCTCAGACGAGCCAGTCGATCCGGTCGTCCGGCTCCGGCCGGTAGGAGCATGAGCGCCCCGTCGAGATGGCACGCTCGAGATGCTCGCCCAGGTCGCGGTGGGCGCTGGCGATCCGCGCGATGGCCGTGCGAATCGCCTTCGTCACGTTGACGCGCGCCCGCTCGCCGGGATCGCCCGCCTTGCGCACGCGTCCGCCCAGTCCGACGGCACGCCGGAGCTCGCGGTCGAGGAAGTCGATCTCCTCGCGGAGCGCCTCTGCGCGACCGAGGTCGCTCCACGACTCCGCCTCTTCGAGCGCTTGGCGAACGTCACGCAGCCGCTCCGCGTACTGCGCTCGGGCACGCTCGTCGATCAACTCGCCGGCGTCGCCTTCGAGGCCGTCGGTCGCCGCAGTGTTCGCGGCTCCGGACGCCACGCCGGGATCCGCGGCGCCGCGGAACAGGTCGAGCGCCGCGATCTCGCGATCGGGCTCCAAGAGGAGCGGCGCGAGGCTGTCCATGCCGCGGCTGTGTTTGATGCGCGCGACCCGGTCCGCGAACTCGAGTGTCCAGTACTCACCTTCTCTTCGGAAGAGGCCGCGGGGCCGCGCGTCCCCCGGCTCCGACGGCACGACCGTCTGGGGCGGGGATGCGCGGCCGCCCGCTGCGCCGAGGGCGGCGACGTGCTCTGCCACGCGGCGCGCGTCGGCAGACTGCTCGACATGATAGTTCGCGAGTACGGCGTGGAAGCGCGGCTCGTCCCGCAAGGCCGGCCACCAGACGGGGGAGCTGGCAAACGGGGCGAAGCTCAGCGAGCGCACGTTCTCGCAGCGCGAGATCCACTCGACAGCGCCGTCGACATCTCGGATCCCCGCATAGGCGCCCGCCACGAGCGACGGATTCACGAAGCGTTGCGATGCCTCCGAGAGGAAGCGCTCGATCACCAGCTCGGCTTCGGCGCGATCCCCACGCCGACCCGCTGCGAACGCATGCGCGAGCCAGGCCCAGTGCAGGTCACGCCCGTGGGCCAGCGCCGCATCGACCTCGATGCGCGCTTCGTCGTGGCGTCCCAACGCCGCGTAGAAGACCGCGAGGTAGACGCGGCCGGGGACGAAGGCCGGGTCGAGGCGTCGACAGTCGCAGAGTCGCGCCTCGGCCTCCGCCAGGCGCCCCGCGCAGAAGTAGCCCCAGAAGCCGAGCTCCGCGTTCACGACGCGAGACAGCGGGTCGAGGTTGCGCGCACGTTCGTGGGCCCGAACCGCGTCGTCGATGCGACACCACGTGGCGTAGGTATCCCCCAGCCACTGCCAGACCGTCGCATTGCCGGGATCCTGCTCGGTGGCACGCGTCAGCTGCTCTTCTGCACGCTCGTAGTCGATCCCGTAGGCGTAGTCGAAGCCACCGCGCAGCAGGAGGCCCACCGAAGAGTCGGGGTCGAGTGCCAGAGCCCGGTCGCCGGCCTCGAGGGCGCGGGGGATGGCGTCGGCGGAGGGGAGGACGCTGTAGTTGTCCATCAGCGCCCACGCCATCGCCAGGCCCTCGTGGCCGCGAACGTTATCGGGGTCGAGCTCGACCACGCGCTCCAGCACGTCGACTGCGCGGCGCAGTGTTTCGGGCGTGCGCTGCGAGAGGAGGTGCTTCCCCTCGATCAGCGCCTCGTATGCCTGGATGTTCACAGCTGTTCGTACCGTGCGCGCCGGGGGCTCGGCGGCCGAGGCGCGCAACTCGCGCTCGACGCGCTCGGCGATCGCGTGTGCGATGTCGGTCACCAGCTCGAGGATGCTCTCGAGCTCGCGATCGAATTTTCCCGCCCAGAGGTTCCGCTCCTCCATGGCATCGATGAGCTTGGCGCTCACGCGAACCCGATCCCGCTCGCGGAGGACCGTGCCCTCGATCGCGACCTGGACGTCGAGCTCAGCCGCGATCTCCGCCAGCGGCCGCCGCGCACCCTTGTACTGCATCGCAGATGTGCGGGAGATGACCCGCAGGCCTGGCAGTACCGACAGCGACGTGATCAGGTCGTCGGTCAGCGCGTCCGCCAGGAACTCGTGCGAAGGATCTCCCGAAAAGCTCTCCAGTGGGAGCACGACCAGCGATCGAACCGTCTTCGCCTGGTCTCCCCGCTCCACCGTCAGCCCTCTCCCGCCGCTCCGCGCCGCCTTTCGAGCCTAGCAGCCTGGCGGCATGCGACACGCCAGGCCCCGGCCTCCGAGTCGTACCGTGACATGGCACGGGGTGTTCCGCGCGAGGCCACGCGAGGGATGGGAACGCGGGCCTGGAGCCAGCGTAAAGCCAGAGAGGAAATCCAATGACCTTTACGCAACGATCGGAGATCCAGTCGGGGTGGGCGGGCTGGACGGAGGAGGTATCGAGCCCCGTCTGGCTCGATTCCCATCTCGCACTCGCGCGAACGGAGTACGAGGCGGCGTGCCGCTGCGTGTCGATCCCCTCGGGCGCAGACGTCCTCGACGTGGGCTCGGGGTCCGGCGCGTTCGTCGAGCAGCTGGCGGCGGCCGCGGGGCCCGGGGGCCGCGTGACGGCCGTCGACATCGATGCACACAACCTCGAGGTGGTCGCCGATCGCTACGCCGGGCCAGCCGACCTGATCACGATCCAGGCCTCGGCTCTGGAGCTCCCGCTTGCGAGCAACAGTCGAGACGTCGCCTGGTGCGCCAACGTGTCCACCTACCTGGACGACTGCGAGCTCGCGTGCATGCTGGCGGAGCTCGTCCGCGTTGTGCGACCCGGCGGCTGCATCGCCATCAAAGAGACCGACGCCGACCTCATCCGGACCCGCCTCGTTCCGCGCTCAGCGCTCCGGCGCCTGCTCGCCGCGGCGGCAGCGCACTCGACCTCGACCGCCGCGCTCCTTCGGGCGGCCGATCTCCCGTGCTGGCTCGAGGCGGCAGGCCTGACCCATGTCCGGCAGGACACGCTCGTCGTCGAAAGGCGTGCGCCGATCGACGCCGCCGGGCGCGTCTACGTCGAAGGCGTGCTCGACCTATTCGGTGACCTCGCGGCCTCGGTCGATCCGGAGGATCCCGAGTGGTGTGCGCTGGTCGACCCGGTAATGAGGAAGGATGCGATCGACGACCCCGACTTCCACTGGACGGAGGGGATCGTGGTCGTGCAGGGGACGGTGTCTTCCTGAGGAGGCGCTGGCCTTGCCCGAAGGACTCGTTCGCGGTGTCGCGTCGGCGCCGCCCGGCCACCCGGTGAACCGGTAGCCGGGCGCGAACCACGAAGGCTGTTCGTGACGAAATCAATCACCGTCAGGCCGGCTTCGCGTCGGTGTTCCGCTCAGAGTCACCGCTGTGCCCTCGAATGCCACGCCTGAAGACTGCGGGCGCGAGCGCGCGAAGGCCGCGCGGACGGCACCCGGGCTCGCACCGGCGCAACGCCATCACGGCAGACAAGGGTGATCGCTCGCTCGAGCGGACACACGACACAACAACCCACACGGAGGAGATCATCATGAAGGGAATCAATCGAGAGAGTGCGGCAGGGGCCAGCTTGCGAACGGCGCGCGGATCGCTGGCCATCGCGGTCGTCGGCTTTGGCTTGCTGGTCGGATTGACGGCCAACGCAGGGCAGCAGGCCGGCGTCGACTGCACTGTCGTCGGGGGCTCTGCGTCGCCGAATAGCGGCGGCTGGTACGCCGGCTCGAGCGGCGCGACGCTCTACTGCGGCATCAACGACACGCGGGATCCCGTCAATCAGGACGTGAACTCGACGATCACCAACGTCGACGTCCACTTCCACGGTACCGGCTCTGGCACGGCGAGCTGCACCCTCTATTCCCGCTTCGCCTCGGGCTCCGTAGCCACGACCTCGCGCGGCGTCAGCGGCAGCGGGTACCGGGTCGCGTCCATGTCCAATCTGACGCGGCGCGTTCCCGGTGCGGCCTACCTGCGCTGCACGATGCCGGCGAGCTGGCAGCTTCGTGCGGTGACCCACGAAGAGTGAAACGTCTCGGGGCGAGCGCCCCGGCACGTGAGCGGTCGGCGCAGCACGCGTCGATGCGCGGGCCCCGGTGAGCGGCGCCGGGGCCCGCCTTCGCGCGAGGCGTCGCCGACGCGCACTCGGCACCCAAGGGTTCCCGGACCGACGCGCCGGCGCCCGACCCCTGAACCGTTTGGAGGCCCGATCATGTGGACGAATCGAATCGCGACCCTAGTCTGGAACGCCGCTGCGGGCTGCGCCGGCGCGAGCTTTGCCGTGCTTTGGCTGGGTGCCGTCGACGCCCCGGTCGACGTGCCGAACGAGCGCGTGGCCGCGACAACTGAGGCGCCGCTCGATCGGCCGGGCGACGCGGATCACGAAACAGCTCGAGGCCTTCGCCGAGTCG
>CAZQMY010000470.1:0-4682 GCA_964594405.1 uncultured Spirochaetaceae bacterium
TGCATTCCTCTCTTCGCCTGGCCCCCATCGTTCTAGCGTTGCTTCTCGTCGTGTGGCTAGCCCCGTCGCCCGCGTGGGCCGAGTCCACGTTCGTCTGGGTAGACGCGGAAGGCGTCACGCACTTCACGAACGACCCCGCCGCGCTGCCAGAGGGTCGCGCTGCGCAGCCCGTCGACGAAGTGGATCGGCTGCGAACGGTCTGGGGGTCGGACGTGCTGGGACCGGTGCTGAGGACGCCCGAGGGCACGGGCGGAAGCGCCGAGGATCGCGTGCTCCGGCAGCTGCGGGGCGCCGTGGCCGATCTCGCGCGGGGTGAGAGCGCTCGCGCACTGGCCGTGCTCCGCAGCGTCACCCGCAGCGATCCCGATCGGCCCGAGCCCTACTGGTATCTCGCCGAGTACGACCGCGAGCGCGGTCGCTATCACAACGCCCGGCGCTCGTACCGTCGCTTCCTCGATCTCGCGGGGCCTCGGCTCGAGCGTTGGCGTGAGCTCGCGGGCACACGGCTCGCCGGCCTGCACGACGAGCTGCGCCTCTCCGACCCGACGCGACCGCCTCGTCCGCTCGAGCTGGCGCGCATCAGCAGCCCGCACTTCGAGCTCGAGCTGGATCGCGAGCTGGCGGAGGTGAGCGATGGCTTCGCCGATCGGGCGCTCGGCTATCTCGACGAGGCGCGGAGCCATGTGAGCGCGCAGATCGGTGTGGCGCCGAACGCGCCGCTGGGCGTCGTCTTCTATGGCCGGGCGGCCTACGCGGATGCACACAGCCATCGCTTCTCGTTCGAGACCGTGGGCTTCTTCGACGGCCGCATCCATGTCTCCTCGCCTGCCCATCCCTCGGACGAGCTGCGCTCGCTCCTCTTCCACGAGTACACCCACGCGGTCTTCCGCGACCAGACCGGCGGTGACCGGCCCTACTGGCTGAACGAGGGGCTCGCCGAGCGCGTCGAACGGACCGCGCAGGGTCAGCCCGCTTCGACGCGAAGCGAGCGCGCCAATCTGCGCGCGCGCATCAGCGACGGGGATTGGCTCCCGCTGCGCCGGCTCGCTCCATCCTTCTCTGGGCTCACGGACCGGGATGCGCGCGCGGCCTACCTGCAGTCGGTGGTGACGGTGGAGTGGATCGACGCTCACACCACGCGCGAGCAGCGCGCCAGGCTGCTGCGGCGGATCGGCGAGGGGCAGAGCGCGGACGATGCGCTCTCCGAGGCGATCGGCCTGGACACCGACGGTCTGGACGCGGCGGTTCGTGCGTCGATCCTCGCCGAGTTCCCGGAGGTCTGAGCCCGGTCGCGTTTCGCTTCCTCCGCCATTGCGCGGCATGTTAGGGTGTCCGTGCCATATCGAGCGGGTCGGGAGGCGCTGTCGTGGCAGAGGGCGATTCGACAAAGACGGGGACGGGCCGTGAGACGCAGCCGCCCGACGAACGGGTGCCCCGGTACACCCTTCTCTTCGATGCACACGGCTCCTGGGCCGGAGTGCCTTCGCCCGTCGCGCTCGACGTCTCCTCCCGTGAGCTGCGGCTCGATGGCGGTGACTTCGGGCCGCGGCTCGCGGAGATCCGCGGCAGCGAGGTGAAGCTCTCGGGCTGGGACGAGAGCGGCGGCGTCGATTCGCCGATGACGAGCGCGGTGCACGGCGAGCCGAGCGATGGGCTCCGCCATGCGCGGCGCGAGGTGGCGTTCGGCGACTTCGCCTTCGCATTCGAGTGCGTCGTGAATCGGACGCGCGGTGACGTGATCGGAGAGTACATCCGCCGCTCGAAGGTGGCCGACGGCCAGCTCTCTCCCCTGCTCGAGCACGATGCCTTCGTCACGTACTCGATGATCAGCGGCCCGGGTGATCCGGTGGCCTGCCTGATGGCGGGCCTCGACGTGGCGCTCGCCTTCGAGGGGCGCGGTCTGCTCGGAATGACCCTCGACAACAGCTGGCGGGCCCTCACGCCAAAGCACATCCACTCCTTCAAGCGCGTGCCCGATCTGCCGGCCTTCGACCTGGTGTCCGCCTTCGAACTCACGGTCAATCACGTGCCCCTGCTCGAAGGCGATCGCTGCTACTGGCTCACGATGGGCAACCCGCTCTGGGGGCTGCCCGAGTTCATCGTCCCCACCCACCGCGCTCTCGGGACCGAGGGGCTGGGCCTGTCGCGGCTACGAGCCCTCTTCTGCGACGCGATCGAAGGGCGCCGGGTCGTGTCGGCCGGGCAGACCGTGGAGGTCGCGGGCGCCCGCTTCGCCGCCAATCCGATCAGCGCGCTGCCCCCCGCGACGGCCCGCTTCCTCGCCCGGTCCGAGGGCGCCCTCGTCTATGTCGCCGAGGATGTCGCCCCCTTTCTCTTCGACGTGTCGTCCGAGTCCGCGGGCGCTGGCGTCGGCGCGCCGCTCGGCGCCGATCCCTCGCCTGCGGGCGACGAGCAGATCCCCGACGACCTCGACCGCGACCTCTCTCCGCTGCTGACCTCCGAATCGCCGCTCGCCCGCTCGGAGGAGGCGAGCATCCTGACCGACGCGGGCGCCGCCTTTGCGAGCCGACCCCTGCCGGAGCCCGAGCCCGCATCGCCCCCGGACATCGAGCGTCCCGCTCCGCCCCTGCCGGCCGCTCCCGATCTCCCGGCGGGCCGGTTGGACGTGCCGGACATGGCCTCCGCCCTGGTCGGTGCATTCCTCCTGGTCGCGCGCGCAGACGGGGAGTACGGTCCGAGGCAGCTCGAGGCCTTTCGGCGGGCGCTGGCCGAGCACCTGGCCGGGACAAAGGAATTCAAGATGGTTCAGGTGCAGCTCCTCGAGGAGCTCGACGATCTGCTCTCGAAGACCGTCGACCCGCTGGCGAACATCCAGGTCTTCCGCATCGCGGCGCAGCGTCAGATGTCGGCGGGCAGCGCCATGCGCGCGCGCAAGGCCGTCTACTTCGTGGGGCACGACGTGGCAAGCGCGTCGAGCCGTGGCTTCCTGCGCGGCGGCCTCTCGAAGAGTCAGGAGCTCGCGCTCTCGGAGCTCGCCGAGGCGCTGGGCTTCGAATAGCGCCGACGGGCTCTCTCCTGTGGGCGCTACTCGATTTCGTCGCTCTCGAGTGTGATGGGGCCCTGCAGCTCGGGATACTTGCCCTCGATGCCCTGGTAGAAGGCCTTGATCTTCGGGAAGTCGGCGTGGATGTCACCGCTGGGAGAGAAGACCTCACCGAGCCCGCCGCGTCGGTTCTTGAAATCGAGGAAGCCGAGGATGATCGGAATGTCGGCGCCGACGGCCACCCAGTAGAAGCCGCTCTTCCAATGCCCGGCCTTCGATCGCGTGCCCTCCGGCGGGATCACGACGTAGAGCTCTTCCATGGGCGCGATGGCGTCGACCATGGCATCCACCAGGCGCGTCCGGCGACTGCGATCCACGGCGATCCCGCCTACCAAGCGCATCCACCAGCCGTAGGGAGCACGAAAGAGACTCTTCTTGCCGAGCCAGGAGATCGGGATGTCGAGCGCGTAGGCGATGGCCAGGGTGAAGAGCAGGTCCCAGTTGGAGGTATGGGGATAGGCGACCACCACCGCCCGGGACACGTTCGGCCGCCCGCCGCTGATCTGCCAGCCGAACGCGCGCAGCCACGTGCGTCCCACCAGCCGTCGGAAACGATGGAGAAGGGAGCTCGCGTGGGGCGATCTCGAGCCGGGCGCGTCTTGAGCGGGCGGGGACATCGTTCGACTAGGGTAGCAGGACCCCGTAGCGCCATCCTCCGCGCCACGGCTGCGAGTCCGTCAGGCCTCGTTCTCGTCCGCGAGGCGACAGGCTTCGAGTAATAGTTCTGTCACATTTGCCTGGATGGTCGCGGCCACCTCGGATTCGCAGGGTCCGAAGCGAAACTGACCCTCCGTCAATGCCACGATGCTGAGCGCGGCGTCGAAGCCCAGGTTCTTCTCCGTCTCGGCATGGATGGGTCGCCCCATCTCGAACCAGATCGAGGCACGGCCGTCGACGCTGCCGATCTCGAGCAGCCCGCTGTTGCTCCCCATCTCGAGCAGCTGGAGCAGGGCGGAGGCCGGGATCTCGGCCAGGTCGCCGCCGAAGGTGCTTCGCCGCTCCGGCGGGTTCTCGCGGTCGAAGAGCACGGTCTGGGCTTCGCCCGCGTCGGCGCCGATGGGCGCCGCGTCGAAGTCCACCGCACAGAAGGTGATCTGATCCGAGCCGACGTCGATGCGGTCGCCGGGCGCGAGCCGACGGCTTCCGTCGACGCGTTCGCCATTGCCGAAGGTGCCGGTCGGGCGGTGCAGGTCGTGCAGCACGAAGCGATCCCCTTCGGCGCGCACTTCGGCGTGACGGCGCGAGACGTCGTCGTTGCGCAGCGTCAGCTCACAGGAAGGATGGCGACCGATCGAGACGCGTGTTTCCGCGCCGAGCCTGAGCGGGGGCAGGGGTGGGCAGAAGAGCATCGCCGCGCGGGTGCCGTTGGTGATTTCAGTCGTCATGGTCTGGATGGATCGGCGGGGCCCGGAGGCAGCTTGAGCCCGCGGCTGCCGGCGCGCTGCGCCTGGACGACGATGAAGGACTACGGACCCAGTTCCAGCACGACGCGATCGCCGATCCGCCAGCCCTGCACACTCGCGAAGCCCGCCGGGACCTCGAGCACCCGGTCGGCCAGCTGGCTCGGCCTCACGGTTGGGCCGTTCCCCCCGGGCTCGAAGGGGACGTGATGGCTGAT
>CAZQMY010000471.1:0-4681 GCA_964594405.1 uncultured Spirochaetaceae bacterium
TCCGAGCAGCTCAAGGCTCGCCAGTTGGGCGATCTACTCGAGGAGTCGACCGTCGAGGATGCGCTGGCGCTGCGTCTGTCGCGGTGGCGCCGTCAGCTCGAGCCGGGTACGGCTGTCACATCGCTGGTGCTCACACGTGACGAGCTGATCGTCTTGAGCTTCGATCGCGATGGCTTCGAGGTCCGTCTCCAGCCGGTGGAGCGCGCCGCGTTCGGCGACCTCGTCAGGGGGCTTGCCGCTGCGCTGGCGGTGCCTTCGAGTTCCGCGGATCAGATCTCGCGGGGCTTCCAGACGATCGGACGCACCGTATTCGGCCTCGACGATCCCGTCCTCGAGCGGGCCGACCGGGTCATCCTGCTCCCCGATGGCCCGCTCAACCTTCTTCCGCTCGAGCTCGCCGTCGTCCCGGGCGAGGCTGGTCCGATCCTGGATACGCGCGACCTCCGCATGGGGATCTCCTTGCGTCTGCTCGCCGATGAGGGCGGGCGGCCCCCAGGCGGGGCCGGCGGCGGCATCTTCGCACTGGCCGACCCGGTCTACGCGGATCGCTATTCGGCGCCGGCGGCGAGCGAGACCGTGGAGCGTCTGACGCGTTCGGGCGGCGTGCTCGAAGCCACGTCGCGTCGCTACTTCACACCACTGCCCGAGACGCGTGCCGAGGTCGAGGCGATCGCCTCGCTCTTCTCTGCGAGTGCCCGCAAGCTCGTGCTGGGGGCCGACGCGACGGAGACCACGGTCAAGCGCTCCGCACTTCGCCCCTACCGCTTCTTACACTTCGCTACCCACGGCGTCCTTGGCGGCGAGGTGCCGGGCGTGCTCGAGCCCGCACTCGTGCTTGGTGTGAGCGAGGAGGACGATGGCTTCCTGACGGCCTCGGAGGCCGAAGCGCTCGATCTCGACGCGGACCTCGCCGTGCTGTCTGCCTGCAAGACGGGGAGTGGCGAGCTCGTCGCAGGCGAGGGCGTCATGGGCATGAGCCGCGCCTTCGTGAGGGCGGGGAGCCGAAACGTGCTCGTTTCGCTCTGGGAGGTCGACTCGATCGCCACCGAGCGCCTGATGGTCGCATTCTATCGACACCTGAACGTAGGGCTCTCCGCGGAATCGGCCCTCCGGCGTGCGAAGCTGGAGCTGCGGGGCACCGGAGACAGTCTCGGCGCCGGGCGGCGCGGGATCAGCATGGTGGACCCCACGCCAGACGGGCCTCGAGCCGACACGCAGGGCTACTCGCATCCGTACTTCTGGTCGGCGTTCGTGCTTCTGGGGCGCTGAGGCGCCGGGGCCTTGGCCTGTCCGTTGCCAAAACTCATCCGGACCGGTTCGGGGTTGATTTGCCGGCCGCCGAGTCGCGACGATCAGGCTGCCTCTCGCCATTCGTAGCGATGATGAAGGCCACCGACCTTTGATAGGCCGACCACCTCAGCCTTCGACGATGGTCGGCACTGGACGGCCCGGCCCTTCGGCGAATCTCGCAGCTCCGTATGAACTCGATCCGCGTTGTAGTACTCGACCTACTCACTGAGAAGACGTCGAAGATGGTCCTCATTGAGGACGATCGCGTGGTCGAGCAATTCTCGACGTACGCTCCCGACCCATCGCTCAGCGATCCCGTTCTGCCACGGGCTCTTGAATGCAGTTCACCGAGGCTCGATCCCGAGATTCCGGATTGAGTCCGCGGCGCGTAGGACGAATTAGCTGCGTTTCACTATACCAGGCCAAGTACGAGAGCGGCGAAGAACTCCCGACTTGGCCGACCCCGGGTGCCGTTCAGCGAGAAGGCCAGCTCGATCCGGTCGCCGGTGAGCGCCCAGGTGCGGCGGCGCTCGAGCGCGTCCCACACCGAGGCACGCGTGAGATCCCGCGCCCAGACGCCGAGCCGCCCGTGATCGTAGCTGCCCGGACGGGCGGCGTGGTGATCCGTGGAGCCGATCACGCCGAACCGGTGTCCGGCGCGCAGTCCGGCCCGCATCGAGCCTCTTTCGTCGCGCGGCCCCATCGAGTGGAGATAGGGTCGGGGCGCGTCGTCGTGCTCGGCACAACCGTGCATCGAGACGATCTCGACGAGCGGCGAGTAGCGCGGGTCGAAGTCGGACCAGTTCACGCCTCGATAGCCGGGCACGTAGCAGATGTGATGCGGAATCATCATCGCGCGACCGCCCGCCCCGCGCACCGCGTCGATCGCGCGGCGCATCGCCACGATGTCCGTAGCGCGCACGATCTCGCCGCGTGCCCCGTCGTAGTAGACGCAGTAGTCGCCGTGGCGCATGCTGTGCCACTCGAAGGAGAGGAAGCTCACGAAGCGGCCCTCGTCGTTCGCCGCCTCGGTCTTCTCCTGGACCTCGGGCCACACCTCGGCCAGGTGCTCGAAGCCCGTGCGGTGGTAGTCCACCAGGTAGGCGAGACGGCCCTCCCGTGGCGGCATGTCCGGCCAGTGGGCGTGCCCCGTGACGCTCGCGAAGTCGAGCTGAAGGCGCGCGTTCGCCCAGGCTTCGTCCATCGAACCGCGACCGTAGGAGATGTCACAGTGATTGTGGAGGTCGCCGAAGAAGGGGCTCTGGTCGCGAAACGCGTCGTCGAGATCGCGGGACATGTGCCGAAGCGTAGACCAGCGGGGTGCGTGCGCGAAGGTCGTTCGAGATCACTTCTTGCGCGGACCGCAGCGGATGTGTTGCGCCAGATGCGTAGCTGACGCCACCGATGGTCGACGACACCCCCCGTGCGCTGCGTGAGCTGCTCGCCGGTACCGACTCGGCGAGGTGCACGCGGTGCGCTCCACAGGGTCGTGATCGATCGATCAGGCCGGGCCCTCATGCGTGTGCACGGAGAGGCGGTAGCATTTCGGCATGGCCGAGCCCGACCCCGATGAAGCCCCCTGGGCCCGCTGGCTCGCGAAGCCGGTCGTCGTCACCATGATGGCCACGACGATCCTGGTCGCCGCGATCCTTTCAGCCTTCGGTCCCGGCCGATCGGGCCAGCCCGGCTTCGCTCCCGGCAACCAGCCCGGCATGACCGACCCCATGCGGACGGCCGCCATGCTCAGCGTCAATGCGCATGCCCGCTGGCCCATGGAAAACCAGCGGAAGATCGACGTCATCCCGCTGGGCGACGCCATCTCGATCCTCGTTCGAGACGCCGTACCGGCGGCCGCATCGCGCAGGCGCCGCGCGGCGGCTGCCCTCGCTGCCTACGGGCTGGCACTCGAAGACAAGGAGCTGAAGTTCGAGCGATTCACCGACGAGCTCTGGTGGCTGGGCGCAGACCCCAGTGCCCTCCTCGAATACCTGGATCTCGATCGAAGCAAGCTCATCAAGTCGACCGGCGTCCTCATTTCGCCGGAGGTCCTGGAGCTCTTGATCGGGAACTATCTCGTCTTCCTCACACCCCAATGCCAGTGGCAGCGCGACGAGGTCGGAGGCGGCGTGGGTACGGATCCCCCGCCTGTGGTGTGGGAGTTCACGGCGAACATTCCGCGCACCGTTGCGGAGGTCGCCAGGACATTCGATCCGCAGAAGTGGGACGAAGCCTGCAGCCCCTACTTTCCCCGCGCGTACTTCGCAGAGGGCCGTGAGAACTGCTGCGAGGAGGAAGCCTCCGAGCCCATCTGCGAGCTCGACCGCGACTCGGACGGCCGCGCGTTGCCCGCCGACGAGCGGGGCGCTGGCCGGCCCCATGAGAACACGCTCTTCTACGAGGAGTTCAGCGCAGACTCCAGGGACGGGGAGATCACCTTCCACAACGCCCTTTGCACCAGCGCAGGCTACGACATCTTCGCGCCCTGGCAGTTCCTCACGAAGTGGGCGAATCGCTACGAGCTTCGCTTCGACCTGGTGGGCGGACGCTGGCTCTACAGCTCGGTGCTGGGCGTGAGCCAGAAGGATGGCGACGAGGGGTTCCTCCACTACCGGATCACCGCGGACTATGGCTGGATCCGTATCGAGGAGACGGACCCACCCGAGTCATCTTCGCCGCCGCTGGTCGCGGCCCTGGTCGGAAGCACGGACGAGTGGGTGAATCTGACCTCGCGGAAGGAGCTGGAGTTCGAGTCGGGGGACGTCACGGAGACGGCCTCGCAGGCGCTCTGGCTCGTCCAGAAGGAGATGGCGCACGCCCTGGTGGATCAGGCATGCTGTGCGGTGCCCGTCGAGTCATGGGCATGGCCCTTCACGTGGCTGAAGAAGGCGTTCTTCTAGAGCACGATCCGAGACGAAGGAGCAGATCGCATGGACGTCAAATCCGCCTGGGTGTCGTGGATCAACAAGACCTGGACCCGAAGCGAAGCGCTCCTGGGCGTCTGGCTCGACGAGTCGAAGAGCCGTAGCGACATCCTGGACGCAACGGTCCAGTCGATCCAGAAGCAGGCCGGCGCAAACTTCGACCTGATCGGCGACATGACCTACTCGGGTGGCGAGATCGTACCGACGGCCTTCTTCTCCCACGCCGCCGGCTCGCTGAACGGCAAGGCTGCGGAGATCACCGTCTTCCGTCGCAAGACCGCGACGATGAACTTCCTGCCCACCGACCTCTACGATGCGGCGAACGAGATGACCATCGCCAAGGCGGACATCACGGTCACAGCGAGCGGCCCCTTCCTCAACGCGATCAAGATCACCTCCGGCGCCGATGCACCCTCGGCGGGCATCTACACCGGACACGTCTTCTACGAGGAGCCGCCGGCCCGGCCCAA
>CAZQMY010000472.1:0-4648 GCA_964594405.1 uncultured Spirochaetaceae bacterium
GCAGCTCTAGAACTTCACGAGAAGAGGCACCGTACGGACGCCGTGCGGTGCCGTTTTCTTGCTCGTCGTCTTCTCCACGTTTCGCGGGATCGAGCCGCGAACGGAATGCGCCGATGAGCGAGTCATCTCCGCGAGCCGGTCCACTGCGCGTGACAGAGGGCGAGCCGAGTCGAGTCAGGATATGAGCATCGACACTCTCTCCATCGCCCGATCGGGCACGCAAGCCGCGACGACCCGGCTCGGCAATCGTGCGCACAATGTCGCCAACACGCTCTCCGGTGAGTTCCGAAACCTCCGGACAGAGCAGCGCACCGGGGTAGGCGGCGGTGTGCAGACGCATACGCGCACCGATCGCGAGCCGAAGGGCGTCGACCTGGCGGGCGAACGCGTTCAGCAATCGCTCGCCGAGTCGGAGCTCAAGGCCAACCTCCGCACCATCGAGGCCGACCTCGAGATTCGCGGCAGCCTGCTCGATCTCTTCGCCTGACCCGTGGATCCACCCGCGAGGCCTCGGGAGAATCACCCGGGCCCGCCCGGCGCCAGGCACGTGCATGTCTGCCGCTCAAGTGCGCCGCCCGTTCTGCCTATAGAGTGAGCCAGGAACGGGACGCTGCGCGTCGGGGCCCGGATCGCCCCCTCGCGGCGCACAGCTCTGCGGAGAGGTCGTCCGCGCATGGACGTCGGCGCCATCAACCAGCTGATCGCAGCAACGCCCACCAGCTCGATCTCGCGCGTGCGCCGCGCACCGATCGAAGGCGTCGCCAGGCAGCCCGGCCAGGACGGCCAGGGCAGCCGCGACGACGAGGGCGCGATCGTCCGCATCTCGAAGGAAGGCGCCGCCGCCAGCCGCGCGCTCACCGAGACCTCTGCCTCCGATTCTGCCGAGAGCCGGCGCGAGGCCCAGAAGATCGAGGCCGAGATCCGCGAGCTGAAGGCACGCGATCGCGAGGTGAAGGCCCACGAGCAGGCCCACGCCGCGGCAGCCGGAAGCCACGCCCTCGGCGGACCGAAGTACGAGTACACGACCGGGCCAGACGGAAGGCAGTATGCCATCGGGGGCGAGGTCGCCATCGACACCTCACCCGTGGCCGGCGACCCCGAGGCCACGCTTCGAAAGATGGAGCAGGTGCGAGCGGCTGCGCTCGCGCCCGCGGAGCCCTCCGCGCAAGATCGCAAGGTGGCCGCCGAAGCGAGCGCGGAGGCCGCGAAGGCCCGCGCGGAGATTCGAGAGCAGAAGAGCGAGGAGCGAGAGACCTTCGCGTCCCGGGTCGAGGGCCACTACCGTGGCCGTGGCGGCGGCCTGGCCTCGGGCTCGTTGCTCGACCTCCAGGCCTAGCCCGGCACCCGGGCAAACCACCTAGTCCGATGGTGCGGGCCACGGACCCGGGCTCGAGAATCCACGTAGGGAATCCATCGTGGTTGCGAGGCCCCTCCCACATGTGCATGCTGTGCACGTGACTGTCACATGGCCTTGCGAATGATCACCATCGCGATGGCGACGGTGATCGGGGCGGCCCACTCCCGGGTGTGGAGAGCCCTCACGGATCCCACGGAGCTGGTGGCCTGGGATGAACGGCTCCTCGGACCGGTGGGCGAGCCCGACGGCTATCCCGTATCGGGCCAGCACCAGTGCTGGCGCTATCGGATGGGCAAGGTCCAGCTCGTCATGCACGATCGCCCGCTGGAGGTCGTGGGAGAGGAGCGGCTGCGACGGGCGATCAGCCTCGGGTCGATGCGATACGAGCAGACTTACACGCTCCAACCCGAGATCTCCAGTGAGTCCCGAGGCGATCGGCGGACGCGGCTCGGGATGAAGGTCGTCGCATCGAACTCGATCCCCGTGATGGGCGACGTGGTCGATCGCTTCGAGGTGCGCCGCCTGACGGCCGAGTACATCGACACGACCTTGCGTCTCGTGCAGAAGTTCTGCGAGAACCACCCCTGATCGATCAGTCGGGCTTCGCCGTCGAACCGAGCACACCTTCGGCGCGCCAGATGTCGGTCGTCGGGTGGAAGGCCTTCCACGCGAACCAGTAGGCGCTGGTCAGCTCGACGGCTTCGGGCGCCTCGAACGAGAAGGTGCCCGTCTCCTCGTCGAACTCGATGCGGATGCGATGGCCTTCGAACTCGTCCACCACGCGCGCACCCGCCGCGCGCAGATGCGTGGCCACATAGGCGCGACTCCGCTCGCCGACTCGGGCACCGAGCACGGGCTCCTTGGGATGGAAGCGATCGTCGCCGGCGCGAACGGGGAAGGGCACCTCGGGCGAGACCCAGTAGGCGCTGTAGGGGCTGTATCGGTAGTCGATCCGCTTCCGCATCGGCAGCTTCATCACCTCGACCCGACCGATCCCGGCCTTGCGGTGCCGCTCCAGGAAGACGCCGAAGGGCTCGGTGCGCGATCGGATGCGCTTGAGCGTTCGGCCCACCAGAGGACCCGAGAGCGCACGACCGAGCATCTGCGAGAAGAGCGAGTCGCTGGAGCGATCGAAGAGCAGGAAGTTCGAGTTGTAGACCAGGCCGGAGACGCCGAACTCACGGGCCTCGCCTGCCAGCCTCCGCTCGTACGCGATGGCCGAGTCCGTGAGCGGATCGTAGGTGAGGGCGATCGGCACGCCCCCGATCGCGTCGTTCACGATCTGGTGGTACTCCATCGCATGAACCGGATAGGCACGGGCGACCTCCCCCACGACGACGCCGATCACGGGCGTATCCGGCTTCACCCAGGTCGCTTCGCCAGGCGCCACGAAGCTCGGCGCGTCCACGCTCGAGATGGCGTCCCGAGCCGGCCCGCCCGCGATGATCTGCTCGACGTCCACAGTGGCGGCGGAGAGATCGAAGCCGTTGGGCCGAGCCGGGGTCGCCGGGTCGGCTGCCTCGGCGAGCCCCGCACAGAGCAGGAGCAGCAGCCCCGCCCATCGCCGAGGGACCTTCGACCGACGGCTAGCCAACGACCTGCGCCACACTGCTGGCGACGATCTCGAGGAGCTCCTCGAGGTCGTCGTCGGGCATGTTGAGCGGGGGGCAGATGTAGACGGTGTTGCCGAGGGGCCGAAGGTACGCGCCCCGCCTTCGCGCCTCATCGTAGACCTGCCATCCGCCGGCGCCGAGATAGCCTTCGTCGCCCGTGAGGTCGAGCGCACCGATCATTCCGATGCTGCGGACTCGCCTCACGCCCGTCGACTCGCCCATCCTCGCGAAAGCCTCCCTGATCCTTCGCCCCTTGCGTGCCACGCCCTCGAGCACTGCCTCCTCCTCGAACACGTCGAGCACCGCCAGGGCGACGGCCGCACCGAGAGGATTGCCCGCGAAGGTATGCCCGTAGTGGAAGGTGCGAGACGGATCGCCGATGAATCCCTGGAACACGCGCTCGGTGGTCAGCGTGACGCCCATCGGGAGCATGCCGGCCGTGAATCCCTTGGCGCTGCAGACGAAGTCCGGCACCACGTGCTCCGCGTGCTCGAACGCCCACATCCTCCCGGTCCGCCCGTAGCCCGCGAAGACCTCGTCGCTGATCAGGAAGGTGTCGTACTCGTCGCAGAGCCGACGCGCCGCGCGGATGTACTCCGCGTCGTAGATCTGCATGCCGGCAGCGCCCTGCACCATCGGCTCGATCACGACGCCGGCGAGGATGTCGGCGTTGGCCGCGATCGCCTGGCCGAGCGCCGCGATCGCGTCGTCGAGGGAGCCCAGGGCGGGCGAAGGGACGTGGATGCACTCGAGCAGGGCATGCTCGAAGGGCTTGCGAAAGACCGCCATCCCACCCACGGCGGTCACACCGAGGGTCTCCCCGTGGTGGCCCTTCTCGAGCGAGACGAAGGTCCGTCGCTCCGGGCGCCCGTTCTGGTACCAGTACTGCAGCGCCTGCTTCATCGCGACTTCGACGGCGGTCGAGCCGTTGTCGCTGTAGAAGACGTACTCGAGGCCGTCGGGCAGAGTGGCGCACAGCCGCTCGGCCAGATCGACGGCGGGCGGATGCGTGATGCCGGCGAGGGCCGTGTGACAGAGCACGCGGCTCTGCTCTGCCAGGGCCGTGATCAGGCGCGGATGGTTGTGTCCGAGGCTCGCCGTCCACCATGAGGAGTTGCCGTCGAGATAGCATCGGCCATCGGCGTCGTAGAGCCTCGAGCCCTCGGCGCGAACGACGACGAGAGGATCGACCTCGTCGCGATAGCGACCCATCTCCGTATACGGATGCCAGACCCTCGCCTTGTCCCTCTGGACGAGGCTCCGGCGCTCGTCTGAGTCGTCCTGCGCCGCGGGCTCACCACGTACGCCGCTGCTCCCGGCTCCTTCGGTCACGCGTCGAAGCAAGGCCGCTAGAGGATCTCTTCGGCGAGCACGCGCAGCGCTTGCGGACTGGCGCCGGCAGAGAGCAGCGAGCCCACGTGACGCTTGCTGCCCGCCTCCTTCCAGGCCTGCAGCCGGTCACGGATGCGCGCCTCGGGGCCGACGAGCGCGACGTCGTCCACGAGCTGGTCGGGCACTGCCGCCGCCGCCTCGGCCTTCTTGCCATCGAGGTAGAGGTCCTGGATCGTCTCCGCCGCCTCTTCGTAGCCGAGCCGCTTGCAGTAGTCGTTGTAGAAATTCTTGTCCCGTGCGCCCATGCCGCCGATGTAGAGCGCCATCGTCATCTTCACGGGCATCC
>CAZQMY010000473.1:0-4626 GCA_964594405.1 uncultured Spirochaetaceae bacterium
CCGCACGCCCATGAACGGTGTGCTCGGCATGGCGGCCCTGCTCGCGCGCACGCCCCTCGACACGGAGCAGCGCGACTACGTCAGGACACTCGAGCACTCCGCCGAATCGCTGCTGACGCTGGTCGACGACATCCTCGACATCTCGAAGCTCGAGGCCCAGAAGCTGCAGCTGGAGGCCACACGGTTCAGCCTCCCCGAGCTGTGTGAGGAGGTCGCGATCCTCATGTCGGGGAAGGCCTTCGGCAAGAACCTCGAGCTCAGCCTGCACATCGACCCGCGCTGCGAGACGCCCTACACGGGGGATCCAACGCGCCTGCGACAGGTGCTCTCGAATCTGACGGGCAACGCGGTCAAGTTCACCGAGTCCGGCGGCGTGCACCTCTCCTGCGAGCTGCTGGAACGATTCGAGGGCGCCGACCGGCTGCGGATCGCAGTTCGGGACACCGGCATCGGCATCGACCGCAAGAGCCTCGACTCCCTCTTCGAGGCCTTCACCCAGGCCGAGGAGTCGACGACGCGACGCTTCGGCGGGACGGGCCTGGGCCTGACCATCAGCCGGCAGCTGGTCGAGCTGATGGGCGGCCGAATCGAGGTCCAGAGCACGCGCGGCGAGGGGAGCCGCTTCACCATCGAGATCGACCTGGAACGGAGCGTTCCTTGCCGCGAGGTCACGGACTCGACGATCTCGTCGGTGCACGGCAAGCGCATCCTGCTGGTGTATCCGTTCGCCGAGTCGCGCCGCGGACTGGCCGAGCGGCTCGCCGCCTGGGGGGCCGAGGTCGAGGCGCCGGAGGGGCTGCGTGTGGACGCGATGGAGCAGTCGCTGGCGCCCGAGCGCTTCGATCTGCTGATCGTCGCGGGCCCGAAGCTCTCCTCGGAAGGCGACTGGTCCGGGGCAGTCGAGCTCGTCCGCCGGTCTCGCGAAGCGCAGCCGCGGCCTCGCATCATCTATCTCCAGCACCCGGGTCACGGCGGCGAGCAGCCGGGGCTGGCCAGGCTCTGCGACGTCACGCTCGCCGCGCCGCCGCGCAAGTCGAGCCTGATCGAAGCCTCCGCCAACGACGCCGTTGGCGGCGAATCCAATGGAAGCCTGCTGCACGACACGCCGCGCCCGCTTCACGGCCGTGTGCTGGTCGCCGAGGACAACGCCGTCAACCAGAAGCTCATCCGTCTGATGCTGGGCAAGCTCGGGCTCGAGTACGCCATCGAGCCCGATGGCCGGGCGGCGTTCGAGCGATTCAAGACCGAGGACTTCGACGCGGTGCTGATGGACTGCCAGATGCCCGTGATGGACGGCTTCGAGGCCTGCCGACGGATCCGTGCCCACCAGCTGCGCGAGGGCGCCAGAAAACGCACACCCATCATCGCGCTGACCGCCAATGCGATGGCGGGCGACGGCGTCCGCGTGAAGGCCGTGGGCATGGACGAGCATCTGACCAAGCCGATCAAGCTCGACGTCCTGCACGACGCGCTCGCCCGCTGGCTGGGGATCGAGGAGGAGCCCGCCGCGCCGGAGGAAGCGCCGGCCGGCCCCGGCGACGAGGACGCGAAGCGCGTGAACGAGGCCTGCTAGCCCGGCGCTCGCTGCTCGGTGGCCCCGAGACCGGGAGGCGGGGGCGAGCGTGGCACCCATCGCCACCTCGAAGCCGAGGGTCGATCCGCAGCGCGTGCGCGGTCGGGCCTCGCCCCCTCAGAGCAGTCTGCACACCCGCTCGGCGATCGCCCCGGCGGCGGTGAGCCCGGGCGACTCGATGCCGACGCAGTCGATCAACCCCGGGGCGCCGAGCCCGCTCTCCTCGCGCACCACGAAGTCGCGGAAGCCCTCTCCGGGTCCGGCCAGCTTCGGGCGGATGCCCGCGTAGTCGGGCGTGAGCTGCTCGGCGCGCAGGCTCGGCAGGTAGCGCTGCACTGCCCGAGCGAACTCCTCCGCCTTCGCCGCGTCGACGTCGAAGTCCATGGCATCCACGTACTCGGTGTCCGGGCCGAAACGGATGCGTCCCCCGAGATCCAGCGTCGCGTGGGTTCCGAGACCCGCCGCGACGGGCACCGGATAGACCAGATGATTCAAGTGCACCCCGCTCGAGGGCGCGAGCGAGAAGTAGTCACCCTTGCACGGATGGATCCGCAGGCCGGCGTTCTCGACGTCGATGCCCGCCAGCGCCGCGATCCGGTCCGAGGCGAGCCCCGCCGCGTTGACGACACAGCTCGCCTCCACCCGCTGCCGCTCGCCCTCACCCAGCTGCGCCTCGATGCGCCAACCGACCGCGCACGGCTGGAGCGACACCACGCGGTGATGCAGCAGCAGGATGGCTTCGTGCGCCTCGGCCTCCGCGAGATAGGCGAGGCAGAGCGTGTGCGCGTCGCAGATGCCGGTCTCGGGCGAGAAGATCGCCGCCACCACGTCGATCGCTGGCTCCATCTCGCGCAGCTTCGACTCGGGTACGAACTCGAGACCCGGCACGCCGTTGGCCCGCCCCTTTGCCTGCAGCGACGCGAGGGTCTCGATCTCGGGCTCGCTGCCCGCGACGATCAGCTTGCCCAGCTTGCGGTGCGGGACCGAGCGCTCTGCGCAGTAGGGGTAGAGCAGCTCGCGACCGCGCACGCAGAGCTCGGCCTTGAGACTGTCCTGGGGGTAGTAGATCCCGGCGTGGATCACCTCGCTGTTGCGGCTGGTGACCCCGCGGCCGATACCCTCGTCGGCCTCGAGGATCAGCACCGATCGCCCGGAACGCGCGACGGCTGCGGCGATCGCGAGACCGACCACGCCGGCCCCGATCACCACGACATCCGCGTCCGCGTCCGCGTCCGTGTGCCCCACGCTTCGCCTCCGGCTCTAGAACCCCTCGCCGAAGGCGCGCTCGTAGACCGCGCGCACACCGTCGAGGTCGTGGGCGATGCTCTGGGGCCCCGGATGGGCGACCTTGAGCGAGCCCATCACGCTGCCGATGCGCGCCCCCTGCTCGAGCGCGAGGCCGTGGCGCAGCGCATAGAGGATGCCCGAGCGGTAGGCATCACCGCAGCCGGTGGGATCCACCACCTTCTCGGCCGGGACCACCGGAATCTCGCTGCGCTCTGCCTCGACGCGAACCCCCAGATCGCGGCCGCCCCGCCGCACGATGGAGCCCTCGCCGCCTCGCGTGATCACGAGCGCCCCCACGCGCTCGGCCAGCGCGTCCTCGTCGAGGCCCGTCTTGTCCCGGGTGAGCGACCACTCGTAGTCGTTGACCACATAGACCGCCGCGCCGTCCATCAGATCGAGCAGCTCCTCGCCCGCGAACAGCGGGAGGCCCTGACCGGGGTCCACCACCGTGGGGATCCCTCTCGCCTTCAGCCCGCTGGCATAGTCGACCATTGCCTGCTTGCCGTTGGGGGCGACGATGCCCACGTCGATGGTCCGGTCGACGTCGTCCAGCTTCGCCTCGTGGGCGCGCTCCATGGCGCCGGGGTGGAAGGAGGTGAGCTGGTTGTTGTCGAGATCGGTGGTGATGAAGCACTGGGCCGTGAACGCGTCCTCCAGCACCAGCAGGTGATCTCGAGCGATGCCGTGCTGATCCATCCAGGCGGCGTAGGGCCCGAGATCGGGCCCCACCGCGGCCAGCAGGATCGGCTCCTCGCCGAGCACCCGCATGTTGTAGGCGATGTTGGCGCCGGTGCCGCCGAAGACCTTGGTCATGTCGGGCACGAAGAACGAGACGTTGATCATGTGCACTTCGTCGGGGAGGATGTGGTTCTTGAAGTGATCCCCGAAGACCATGATGTGGTCGATCGCCACCGACCCCGTGACCAGTACAGACATTGCGAGAGCTCCCCTTTTCGATCCCGTTTCGATGACGCTGCGGGCGTTGGCGTCCGACGCGAAGCGAGCAGTCTCGCGGCCCGTGATCCGGGCGTCAATGGACCGGTCCGGCTAGACTCGCCCATCATGAGCATCATCGACCTCTACGGCGGCTCCGAGCCGATCATCTCCTTCGAGTTCTTTCCACCGAAGACCGACGCCGGATACACGGGCCTCTTCCGGACCCTGGAAGAGCTGAAGAAGCTCTCCCCTGGCTTCGTCTCCGTGACCATGGGCGCGGGGGGCTCCACGCGCGCGAAGACCGTCGACCTGGTGATCGACATCCAGCGCGAGCTCGGGCTGACCACCATGGCCCACCTGCCCTGCCTCGGCTTCGATCCCCAGGGTATCGACAGCATCCTCGATGCTCTTGAGCGGGGCAGCGTCCCGAACGTGCTGGCCCTGCGCGGCGACCCCCCCCGAGACGCCAAGGACTTCCTCCAGCCCGAGAACGGATTCGGCTACGCGAACGAGCTCACCGAATACATCGCGCACCGGGGCGGCTTCTGCATCGGCGGCGCGTGCTATCCCGAGGTGCATCCGCAGGCGGAGTCCGCGGAGGCGGACCTGGCCAACTGCAAGAAGAAGGTGGATGCCGGCGCACGATTCCTGGTCACCCAGCTCTTCTTCGACAACCAGAAGTTCTTCGACTTCGTGAAGAGCGCCCGCGCCATCGGGATCGACGTGCCCATCGTCGCCGGCATCATGCCGATCACCAGCGTCTCGGGGATTCGCCGCATGACCGAGCTGGGCGGGGGCTCGTTCCCGGCCGAGCTGGATGCCGAGCTCTC
>CAZQMY010000474.1:0-4605 GCA_964594405.1 uncultured Spirochaetaceae bacterium
GTTGAGGGGGCCGGGGCGGAGCCGGAACGTACGGGCACGGGCCCGGCTGCGCAACGATCCGAGGAATTCCGGAAAGCCTCATCCAGTCCTGATCGAGGACCGGATTGCGCTGCCCTCGGAGGGGGCTGCGGGTCATTCCGCCCCGGGGCCGGGTCTCGCCTGGAGGTCGGCGCGGGTGAGGATGCGGCCACTGCCGTCACGCACGCGCAGCTTCGGAATCCGTCGGCGCGTCTTGCGATCGGTGATGATCAGCGGCTCGTTGCCGGCGCCGATGATCCACTCGTCGGCCCAATCGCGCAGGGCCGTCAGCGTCGGCAGCAGGGCCTCGCCCTTGTCAGTCAGCCGATACTCGAAGCGCTGGCCCGTTCTCCCCGCGTCCACGCGATCGAGGATGCCGTGCTCGACCAGGTGGGTGAGCCGGCCGGAGAGCACGTTCCTCGAGATGCCCAGGGCCTGTTGCAGGTCGGTGAAGCGCGTGGCGCCGAAGAACGCCTCGTGCACGATGCGCAACGTCCATGCATCACCGAGCACGGCCAGCGCTTCGGCGATCGCGCAGTCTGCTCCGGTCGAGGTGCGCTTCTCCATCCGAGCAGGCTAGCGTGCCCGACTCATCTGGTCCTATATCAGGACGAAGAAAATCGGAGGAATCGCTCGACGAATCGGCGCGATTCGCGTCCCAGGGTCAGTCCATGCGCTTCGCAGGGGGCGCGATCAGGTCGAGCGCACCCTCGAAGTCGGGCAGCGCGATCGCGCGCAGGCGTGATTCGAGCTGACGCATGACGACCCGCTCGAGGTCCGCGCGCAGGGCGGCGAGGCTCTCGCTGTCGATGGGCGGCGAGATCTCGACCACGACCTCGAAGGGATCGAGCTCCTGAGGAGCCTCCGCATGCGTGACGCCGGCCGCGAGGAAGGAGAGCGTCGCGAGCGAGAGGGCGGCGAGGAGCGAGAGCGAAGCGAGGCTAGCGTCGAGGCGGAGATTCATCCGGGAGGGCTCCTTTCCGGGTTCCGCCCTCCTTATCGGCACGAGTGTGTCGGAAGATGACTCGTTTGCGACGCCCGCGCGACGCGCGGCACTGTCTGACGTCACACCAGTGCGTCGTCGCGGTCCCGCGTCGTCCGTTGGGCTGGAAGCCCTCCGACTCGGCTGGATCACCGATCTCCTTCTCCGCCATTTTGTGCCACTAAGATTCAAGATTTCCCCATTCGGATGGAGGGTCTTCTCTCTCGGTGCTCCGTCCCTCCCGTCGAGCGGCTCCTCGCGGCTGCCCTCTCGGAAGGGATCGATGAAGACTTGTCGCTCGAGCAGGGCCACCGGGTCTTCGGCGAATCGCCAGGTCGATTCGAGGCCCTGGTCATCCATCTGGAGGATTCGCGCCGCCGGGTCGCAGCCGCAGGCGGGTTGCCTTTCGACGTTGCCGCGCATCAGATCGGAAGCGGGCGGGCCCTTGGGATTGCCGTCGTGGTCCTTCGGGAGCACGCCCCCGGCCGCTACCGGGTCGGCGACGACACCGCCGAGCGCGTGACGCAGTGGGTCGTCGATCTCCGCGCGCTCCAGACAGCGGCGCCGCACATTCCTCGTGACGTGGCGGATGCAGGCGTCGCATGCCGCGTCGCCGTCGTCGTCGTCTCAATCGACGATCTTCATGACGGCTCCCGATGAGGCCCAGCGTGGAGGACGAGCTTTTCGCCTGGTATCCAGAGCTTCATGGTAGGATGCTCGGAAGTCCTCGGAGATGTCCACTCTCATCGCCCCCGCCGTGCTTCGTCGTTCGTGACTCGTAAGCCGTAAGCCGTAAGCCGTAAGCCGTAAGCCGTAGGCCGCAAGCCGTAAGGAGTACCCGCCATGCGCATTCCGCCCCGCGCCTCCCTCGTCGTCGCCACCGCCCTGCTCGCGCTCCTCACGATGGGAACGAAGGGGTGTGACGAGTACGGCGTCGGATCGCCCTTCCTCTTCTTCGAGGCGCCGCTCCTGCGGCAGCTCTCACTCGGCGAGGGCGTCGAGCTGGTGGTGCGCGTCGGCGCTCTGGTGGATTCCGAAAGCCTCGAGGTGGAGCTCGATCGCGAGCCCCTGCCCATCGACCTCGACACGACGACGAGTCGGCGCTCCCCCTTCGCCGCGCCTCTGCGACTGAGCCAGATGCTGCCGACGCTCGAAGAGGGCATGCACGTGCTCAAGGCCCGCGCGGTGCTCGATCTCTGGCTCCTTCGATTCCCGCTCGAGGCAGCGACCTTCTTCCACACCGCCGACCTCGAGCGGCCAGACGAGTGCGATCCCCTGAGCCCCGTGCACTGTGCGCTCCCCTATCCCTCATCGGCCTTCGAGCTGCCGGACGAGACGAGCGAGACGGGCGTTCGGTTGGACTTCCCCGAGATCACCCTCACCGGCGTGCCCGGTCCGCCACTCTTCCCGGATCCCATCAACGTCTATGATGGCTTCTCCCCGACTGCGCAGATCGTCGCCTTCTTCGAGGGCGTGGACCTCGAGGCATCCGGGGCATCCCGCCTGCTCGCGGGCACTCCGCAGAGCCCTCCCTACGTGAGCGTCCGAACGCACGATGCCACCTCGCTCGAGCCCGACAGCCCGACCATCCTCATCGATGCCGAGACGGGCGAACGCATCCTGCACTGGGTCGAGGTGGATCAGACCGAGGAGGCGCTCGCCGACCCCTCCCGGCAGGTGCTCTTCCTCCGGCCCGGGGAGGCGCTCGTGCCGGGCCGCCGCTACATCGTCGCCTTCCGCAACCTGGTCGACGGATCGGGTGAGGTGATCCCCGCGGAGATCACCTTCCGTGTCCTGCGCGATCGCCTTCCGACCACCATCGACTCCCTGAACGATCGGCGCGCGCGCTTCGAGGAGAGCTTCGCGATGCTGCGCCACGCGGGCATCGCCCGGCACGAGCTGCAGCTCGCCTTCGACTTCACCGTGCGCAGCGAGAAGCAGCTGCACGAGCGGATGCTCGCCATGCGAGATGACTCGCTCGAGTGGCTCGCGGCGGTGGACGAGGGTGATGTCTCGGGCTTCGCGGACGTCCAGATCGACGACTTCGGCGACTGCAGCGATCCAGCTCAGCGCATCTGGCGCTCTGTGTCGGGGACCTTCGACGGCCCCAACTACATGGATGGCGACATCAACGACGCGAGCGTGGTCTCGCTGCTGAACGTCGACGAGAACCGGATGCCGCTGCGCAACGGGACCTTCCCCTTCAACTGGGACGTCGCGGTGCCCTGCGACGTCTTCCGCGGCGAGACGACCGGTCATCCGCTGCTGCTCGGGCACGGCTTCCTCGGATCGGGCGCATCGATGGTGTCGGGATTCGTCGACGGCGGCGTGCTGAGCGCGGGCGGGTCGACCAGCTACATCGCCGGCGCCACCGATTGGCGCGGCCTCTCGCTCGGAGCGCTCGGCCCCGACGGGCTTGCCATCGCCATCAACATCCTCGGAAATCCCGTCACCGGGCATCAGTTCAACAACTTCTCCCTGCTCCCGAATCGCCTCAAGCAGGGGATGGTGAATACGCTCGTGCTCTCCCGCATGATGAAGAGCGGCTTCTTCAACCGCCTCGAGGCCTTCCAGAGGACGCCTGGCGACTCGAGCACGGGCGTCTTCACGCCGGACGAGGAGATGTTCTACTTCGGTGTCAGCCTGGGCGGCATCTATGGCACCATGTACGCTGCACTGAACCAGGATACGATCCGTCACAACGTCGACGTGCCGGCGATGAACTTTGCGCTCCTCGAGCAGCGCTCCACGCAGTTCCCGCTCTTCCTGGATCTGATCAAGCTCGTCGGCCTGACCGACCCGATGGAGCTCGCGATCCTGCTGGGCGTGCAGCATGAGCTCTGGGTGAGCGCGGATCCGGCCGGCTACATCCGCAACGTGACGGGGACCGTCGACCCGCCGCTTCGCGATACGCCACCGAAGAAGATGCTGGTCACGGTGGCCTTCCTGGACAAGCAGGTCTCCAATCAGGCGACCAACATCTACGCACGCAGCATGGGCATCCCGAACCTCGAGGGCTCGATCCAGCGCGAGCTCGTGGACATCCCCGACGTGGCGGCCCACGCCGACGCGGGCGGTCCGGGCCTCGACTCGGCGATGCACATCTACGACGTGGGCTACTTCGACATCTTCGACCCCGCCCAGGCCTCGGTCCTCCCACCCCTCGCCAATCTCATACCGAGCTCCAAGTGCGATCCTCACGGCGGCGCGCGGCTCTCCATTCCCGCCTCGACCATGCAGCTGGACGCCTTCCTCACGCCGGGCGGAGCCATCTACAACTTCTGCGACGGCATCTGTGACGCGCAGACGCCGATCGAGCAGCCGCTCTTCGACTGCGACCCGCTCGATTGATGCCTGATTGCCGCAGCGAGGGAGCGGCGACGTCCGCGGGCCGGTGGCCGTGGGGATGATGCTTCGCCTGATGCCCTTCGCGGTGGCCGTCGTCTGCCTCGCGGCCTTCGTCCAGATCGGCCTCTCCGGCTGGCCGGGCGAGTTCGAGCATGCCGGCCACATGTTCTGCGAAGCCTTCCGGGCGGGCTGGGTCAAACAGCCGGCCAACACCTGGTCGAATCTGGGGTTCGTGATGGCGGGCCTGTGGATGGCCG
>CAZQMY010000475.1:0-1884 GCA_964594405.1 uncultured Spirochaetaceae bacterium
GGGCGGGATCGCGGTACTCCAGCGCGTCGAGCAGCGGCCGAAGCCGCTTCGCGGCCGGCGCCATCAGCGAGCAATGAAAGGGGGCCGAGACAGCCAGCTCGACGACGCGCTTCGCCCCCAGCGCCTTCGCGCGCTCGCCCGCAGCGTGCACCGCCGCTCTGGCCCCCGCGATCACTGTCTGCTGCGGTGAGTTGAAGTTCGCAGGCGAGACCACGCCCTCGGACGCCGCCTCCTCGCAGGCCTGGGCCACCTGCTCTGGCGCCGCCCCCATGATCGCGGCCATCGCGCCCTCGCCCTCCGCCACGGCTTCCTGCATGAAGCGTCCGCGGGCGTGGACGGTGCGCACGGCATCTTCGAAGGCAATCGCCCCGGCGCAGACGAGCGCGCTGTACTCCCCGAGGCTGTGGCCGCCGACGAACGCCGGCGCGACCTGGGTGCGCTCTTCGAGCGCGCGCAGGAGCGCAATGCTCGTGGCGAGGATCGCGGGCTGCTGATTCTGCGGGAGGCGCAGCTCGTCCTCGGGCCCTTCGAAGCAGAGGCGGGAGAGCGAAAAGCCCAGGGCCTGGTCGGCCTGCTCGAAGACGGCACGTGCCCCGGGCGACGCCTCCACGGCATCGCGGCCCATGCCGACCTCCTGCGACCCCTGACCGGGAAAGAGCAGCGCGAGCACGGCGGCGGCCTAGTCCTCGTCGGTCTCGATGACGGTGCGTCCCCGGTAGAAGCCGCACGCCCCGCAGATGCGATGCGGCTGCTTGGGCTCGCCGCACTGGGGGCAGGTGCTGTGCGCGGGCGCCGCGAGCCCGTCGTGGCTGCGTCGCTTGTCGCGCTTGGCCTTCGAGGTCTTTCGCTTGGGTACGGCCATGTCGTTGCTTCCTTCGATCGATTCGGCGCGGCGCCCGCCGCGCTACGGGAGCTCCCGCTTCAGCGCTGCCAGCGCGGCGAAGGGAGAGTCCGGTTTCGAGTCCTCGCATCCGCAGCACCCGGAGCTGCGCGATGCACCACAATGCGGGCAGAGCCCGGGACATTCCTCACGACAGAGCGGCACCATGGGCAAGGCCAGTGAGATCAGCTCTGCGAAATAGTCTTCGAGATCCAGCTGGCGCCCCCGATAGAAGCCGCTTCCCAGATCCTCGCCGAGCCAGACCCCCCGCCGATCCAACGATCGCTGACCCTCGGGATCGGGCGGCTGGCGCGATTTCAGAGGCTCCAGTCTGAGCCCGAAGTCCTCCTGAAGCGCGTGACGATAGCTCGCCGCGCAGCGGCTGCATTCCACTTCGATCGCCCCCTCGAGCCGGCCCTCGACGAGCACGTCATCGCCGACCAGCCGCGCGCTGAAGAGGAACTCGAAGTCCCGAGCCACCTCGCCCTGCATCTGCGCCGTCTCGCTGCAGTACTCCTCCCATCGGCTCTTGCTGATCCCGTGCCGGAGATCGCAGGGCTCGCCGCTCAGCTGATCGATGGCGACCTTCATGGCTGCCCTCCCCGCGCTTCGCCCGCTGCAAGCCCCGCTCTGTGCACGCCCCGCTCGCGGTCCTCCGCGCCCCGCGCCGGCCGGAAGTCTTCTCGCGCGGCCGCAAGAACGACGAAAGCCTTTTAAAATCGGGCACCTCGGAGCATGCCTCCGCGCCGGGCGGTGCAGGGGATAGCGCACGCCGGAGTCGGCCGCCATCGGGCCATCCGAAGCGGCCGCCGAGGCCCGGGGGTGGGGTATGATCCGCCGCCATGTCGACCGTTCGCACGCGATTCGCCCCTAGCCCCACGGGATTCCTCCACCTCGGCAGCGCCCGGACCGCGCTCTTCAACTGGGCCTATGCGCGACATCACGGGGGCGAGTTCGTGCTGCGCATAGAGGACACCGCCCGCGAGCGCACCACCCAGGCCACC
>CAZQMY010000475.1:1894-4574 GCA_964594405.1 uncultured Spirochaetaceae bacterium
CGGATATACTAGGTTAGAATCGCGCACCATGAAAGTTCGAACCCGCTTTGCGCCGAGCCCCACCGGGACGCTGCACGTGGGCGGGGCGCGCACCGCGCTCTTCTGCTGGCTGTACGCCCGCCACTGCGGCGGCGAGTTCGTGCTGCGCATCGAGGACACCGACCGCGAGCGCTCCACCCAGGCCTCCGAGGACGCGCTGCTCGAAGGCATGCGATGGCTCGGGCTGGACTGGGACGGCGACCTGCGGCGCCAGAGCGAGCACGCGGACCGGCATCGTGAGGTGGTGGAGGACCTGATCGCGAGGGGCCGGGCCTACCGCTGCCGCTGCAGTCGCGAGGCCCTGGAGGCGCGCAAGCAGGAGGAGGTCGCGGCCGGCGGTCGCGGGGTCTACGACGGCCACTGCCGCGATCTGGATCTCGGTCCCGACTGCGGGCCACACACCGTCCGGCTCCGCCTGCCCCTGGAGGGGATGCTGGGCTTCGACGACCTGGTGTTCGGACCGAGCGGCCAGGACGCCTCCCAGATCGGCGACATGATCATCCAGCGCAGCGACGGCACCGCCCTCTTCCATCTCGCCGTGGTGATCGACGATCTCGACATGGGCATCACCCACGTGATCCGCGGCGCCGACCACCATCCGAACACGCCCTTCCAGATCGCCCTCTACCAGGCCCTGGACGCGGAGGCGCCGAAGTTCGCCCACGTGCCCCTGATCGTCGGCGAGGGCGGCAAGAAGCTCTCCAAGCGGCGCGACAACGTGTCGATCCAGCAGTTTCGCGACGAGGGCTACCTCTCGGAGGCGATGCTCAACTGGATCCTGCGGCTCGGCTGGTCGCACGGCGATGACGAGGTCTTCGGCACCGAGGACATCGAGCGCCTCTTCGATCTGGATCACGTGGGGCGGTCCGCGGCCCAGGCCGACGTGGCGAAGCTCCAATGGCTCAACCAGAACCGAATCAAGGCCCTGCCCATGGACGAGCTGCTGACGCGCGTGCGTCCTCACCTCGAGGCCGTGGCGGGCGGCGAGGTGGCCGACACGCCCGAGCTACGGCTGCTGCTCGATCTGCTGCGCGAGCGCAGCAAGACGCTCGTGGAGATGGCGGAGCTCGCCCGCTGGTATCTGCGCGATGCCATCGAGCTGGACGAGAAAGCGGCGAAGAAGCACCTCAAGCCCGCAGCGCTCCCCATCCTCGAGGCCCTGCACGAGCGCATGAGCAGCCTGCCGGAGTGGAACGTTGCGGCGCTCGAGTCGCTCTTCCACGCCGCCGCCGAGGCCCTGGGCGACCTGAAGATGGGCAAGCTCGCACAGCCGGTGCGCGTCGCGGTGACCGGCGGCCCGAACTCCCCCGGCATCTACGAGACGCTGGTCGTGGTGGGACGAGAGCGCACACTCGCGCGGATCGACGACGCCATCCGAACGATCGCGGCCCGCGCGGAGGCGGCCGGGACCGACTGATGCGAGAACCCGCCAGTCGATTTGAGAGCCGGCTGGATACGCGTTAGATTCCGACCGCTCGAGCGGGTCGCGCCCGCGAGCGGGTGTTGTTCCCCGGTCGTCTAACGGCAGGACAGCGGACTCTGAATCCGCGAATCATGGTTCGAATCCATGCTGGGGAACCACCTAAATCCGGGTACTTACGGCGATTCGCCCTTCGCCACCAGACGCCGCGGTGTGCGAATGGTGTGCGAAATCTCAGTCGCCGAAGAGCACGGCGCCCAGCTTCTCGGTTGCTCGCTCCTGCATTCCCGGCGCGACGTGCGCGTAGACGTCGAGCGTGAAGCCGGCGCTCGCGTGACCGAGCCGCTCGGCCACAACCTTGGCGCTCTCCCCAGCGCCGAGCAGCAACGAGGCGCACGTGTGGCGGCAGTCGTACCAGCGGAACTCCTTCGGCAGCCCGGCCGCCCTCAAGGCGGGCTTGAGCACGCGCGAGGAGAGATTCTGCCGGGCCAGGATGCCGCCCACCTCGGTCGCGAGCACCAGCCCCTCGTCGCGGTAGGCGGAGCCGACGCGTAGCTTCTCGGCAGCCTGCGATGCGCGATGCGCACGGAGCCGCGCCACGAGTGACGAATCGATAGGGATTCGGCGGGGCTTGCCGCTCTTTGGCGCGCCGAACTCGAACCGGTTGCCCTTCAACTCCTTGAGCGCACGGGAGACCGTTATCGCACCGGCCTCGAGGTCGACGCAATCCCATTGGAGCGCTTGCACCTCGGCGGGCCGCATCCCGGTGCTAAGGCTGAGCACGTACGCGAGGCCACGCGGATACTCGTCAAGCTTCTCGATGAGCGCCCGGGCTTGCTCGGCGTTCAGGACCACGAACTCCCGCCTCTGCACGCGGGCCACCTTGCGCTTGGCCGCAGGGTTTCGGATGAGCCGCTCCGACTGCACGGCATCGTTGAACGCCGCATGAAGCGCCCGATGCGTCCCCCGCTGCGCGTGGGCGCCAGCCTGTTCAAGAATGCGGGCATAGAGCTTCTCGATATCGGCTGGACGAATTGAATCAAGCCGCCGAGAACCGAGCGCGGGTCGAACGTGCACATCAAAGAAACGCTCGTACCCCTCCACCGTCCGCGCCTCGTATGTCGAGCGCTTGACCTCGAGCCAGTCGTCGAGGTACTCGCCGAGCGTGATTGCGGGCTTTGCGGAGATGACGCCCTGGTCGGCCGCCCTGAGCAACTCGCC
>CAZQMY010000476.1:0-4557 GCA_964594405.1 uncultured Spirochaetaceae bacterium
CCGGCTCTCGACGTCCAGGGTCCAGCTCGCGTTGAAGATCTTGTGCCGGCAGAGCTCGGAGTTGGCCTGGGCGAACATCATCAGCTCGACGTCGGTGGGATTGCGGTCGAGGTCGCGAAAGCTCTGCACCAGGTAGTCGATCTCGTCGCTGGCCAGCGCAAGGCCCAGATCCTTGTCGGCGACGACGAGCGCCTCCCGTCCCGCGCCCAGGATGTCCACCGCGCGGTGCGGTTGGGGCTCGGCGCTGCGGAAGAGCGCCTCCGCCTCCTCGAAGCGCAGAAGGACGGTCTGGGTCATCCGGTCGTGGAGGTGGACCCGGAGCCGCTCCAGGTCATCGGGGGAGAGCTCGCCGCGAATGAAGTAGGCGATGCCCCGCTCCAGCCGCAGCCCGGCGTCGAGCCCGCAGATGTGGGCGATGTCCGTCGCCTTGCTCGACCAGGGCGAGATGGTGCCAATGCGCGGCACCACGAGCTGGAGATGACCGGTGGGCGCTGCGGGCTGTGTCGCGCGCGGCCCGTACTCGAGCAGGCGCTCGAGCCTGTTCCGGGCGTCGGCGTCGAGCTCGCCGCCGCCCGTCAGGGAAGCGAAGTGAGCGTAGTCGGCGTCGAGGCCACGCACCCCGGGCACTTCACCCTGCAGTGTCCGGAGCAGCCTGGCGGTGCGCGTCGGGGAGAGCGCGGAGGCGCCACGCAGATGGAGCATCGAACTCCTCGTCGAGCAGCCCCGCGCGCAGCTGGGATCGGCAACGCCGGGCATCGGGTTGGGCTCCCACCGACCTGCCGGAGAGGCTGGGCAGGTCCGTCGGAGACGACTGGGAGATGGGCCGCGGACCGGAGGCGCGGTCCGGGCCATGCTATCGCGTTCACCCTGGCACTGCCGCTCGAGCGAGAGCACCGGGCGCGCCGCCGCCGGGCGCTATGTGGCCCCGAGGAGCGAGAGCGCCAGACGGTGGTTCGCGTTGGCTTGCGTGAGCACCGCGATGGCCGATTCCTGCACGACCTGGTAGCGGGTGAGCCGCGCGCTCTCGAGCGCGGCATCGGCGTCGCGGATGGCGGAGTTGGCGTTGCCAGTGTGCTCCAGCTGCCCCGCCAGCAGTCTCGAGCGGGCCTCGAGGCGGTTCGTCACCGCGCCGAAGGCCGCGTTCAGGCCCGAGATGTAGTCGATGGCGGAGTCGAGGCCGGTGATCGACGCGCTCGCCCCCGCTTCGGTGGACACCGTCAGAGAGGACAGGCCCAACGCGCTCGCCACGGCATTGACGCCGCTGATGGTGATGACGTTGTCCGCGTTGCCCTCGATGCCCACCTGGATGTCCACCTGGAGACTGTCGTCGCGGAGGGGGTTGATGTCATTGAAGCTGGTGGCGTTGGCGATGGCGTTGATCTCGTCGATGTAGTCCTGGAAGTCCGCCTGCAGCTGCTCGCGCGTCGAGCCATTCAGCGTGTCGGTGGCGGAGGAGACCGCGAGGCTGCGCATCTCCGAGAGGATGTTGGCGATCTCCGAGAGCCCGTCGCTGGCCGTCTCGGTCAGCGAGACCCCCTGCGAGGCATTGCTGATGGCCTGCTCGTAGCTCTTCATCTGGGCGCGGAGCTTCTCCGAGATCATCAGCCCCGACGGGTCGTCGGAGGCGCTGTTGATGCGGTAGCCCGACGCCAGGCGCTGACTGGCTTCGATGACCTGGGCATTGGCGAGGTTGATGCTGCGGATCGCACCGAGGGCGATGACGTTCGTCTGGATGGTGAGCACGCGGGTTCCTCCGGCCTTCTTCGCACCGTGAACTCCGCATGGCCTCCAGGCTTCCCCGGTTCACTCCCGGCCGCCGTTGGCGTCGGGGGGTCGCATCCTGAAATCACGCGTTTCAGATCGGGTCGCGGCAATTCACGTTGAAAGCTTCGGACCCACGTTGAAAACGATGTAGCTAAAACACCTCTATCTGTATCTGGTCCGGGATTCGCCGGATCTCGTGATCGATACTTTCCGAGAACTTCGACTTTTTTGACCCCGGGGAAAATCGTGTCGTGAAATCCGATTAGTCTGACAAAGCGTCAGTTGCTCACGGATTGCATTCGCAGCGAGCCGGGAGCCCAGCTTTCCTTCTCGAAACGGGCCGGGTGCTGCCAGGCCCATACGCGCAACGGGACATATGCCGCTCCGCCATACGCTTCTTGGACTACTCGACTGGGCCCCGATGCACGGCTACCGCCTGCGCAAGCACGCACGCGAGTACTCGTGGATGTATCCCATGACCAACGCGTCCATCTATCCGGCGTTGCATCAGCTGGAGAAGGACGGTTTCGTGACGCACCGTCAGGAGGTCCACAATGGCCGCGCGCGGAAGGTCTACCTGATCACCGACGCGGGGCGAGCGGAGCTCTCGCGCTGGCTCGCGGATCCGCCCGCGCAGGACATGTCGTTGCGTGACGAGATGCTGCTGAAGCTCTCGCTCCAGCACGAGGACACGTTCGAGAAGGCGCGCGAGTGGCTCGCCTCCAATCTCGAGGGGCTGCTCGCCGAGATCGATGCTGGTGAGCGGCGGCTCAAGGACGACGAGGGGCTCTCGCCGCAGACGCGGATGGTCATGGAGTTCGGAGTCGAGATGAATCGCCTCCGGGCACAGCTCTACGAGCGCCTGCTCGAGAGCAAGCCCACCGGCGTCGCGATCTGACCGGGGCGTCGTGCTCGCACGGGGCAGCCCGCGCGCGAGCCCCATGGATACGAGTCGCGGCTGGAGAAGGCGCCGGAGGGCACCGTCCCATTGGCCTCGCGAGAGGCCGACTCGTTCAGGGATCGATCAGGGGCGAGATGATCGAGCCAGGACCTGCCGAGGCCGATGCGTCCGGGTCCGAGCGCGCGAGACGGGTTCTCCCCGTGCGGCTCAGCTGCCCGTCTGGTTGTTGACCTGGGGCTCGAGAGCGACGCGCGTCTCGTTGGTGCCGTACGCCTGGGGCGTCAGCTGGATCACGGCGTGGAGCGGGACCGGCACGTAGGGGCACTCGTCTCGGGGGAGGTCCATGAAGTACGAGTAGAGCGCCCTGAGCACCGCCTGATGGGCGATGACGAGCACGGGCGTCCGGTAGCGCTCCAGCTCGATGATCACACGGTCCAGACGCTGGATGACGTCGTTGTAGGACTCGCCGCGTGGATAGCGGTAGCGGAGCTTGTCCTCGCGACGGGCGTCGAACTCCTGGGGCATCCGCTCCTGGATCTCTTCGTAGGTCATGGAGTCGCAGATGCCGGCGTCGATCTCGTCGAGATTGCGCCAGTCGAGCGAGGGGCGGCCGATCGGCGCCGCCGTCTCGATCGTCCGGCGCAGCGTGCTGGTCCAGATCTCCAACGACGGATCGTCTCCGAAGCATTGGTTCACGTAGTGGGCGAGGCTGCGCGCGTACTCGCGCCCGCCGCCCGAGAGCGGTGAATCGCCGCCGATCAGGCCCTTCAGGTTGAACTCGCTCTGGCCGTGGCGAGTCAGCCATATCTGCCTTGTCGTGATCTGTGCGTTGATCAGGAAGAAGAGGATGCGCGCCGGCAGGTAGCCGTAGATTCGGTTGGTCTCCACCCGCTGCCCCTGCTCGACCAGGCGGATGAAGGGGCCCTCGTCCTCCCGCACCGGCTCGTAGACGCGGGCATAGTGGGCGATCCGGGCGCGGAAATCCGACATGGCGCGGGCCTCGTCGCCGCCGGCGTAGTCCGGAGAACGGATCTTGGTCTCGCGGATGCCGGCCTCCACCAGCGCCTCGTCATCCGTCGCCAGCTCGATGAAGATCACCTCGAAGCCGAGGGCCTCTCCCCGTCTCAGTACGCCACGGCGGCGTTCGCGCGTGGTGTTGGTGGCGTCGTAGATGGCGACCCGGCCTCCGGCGGAGAGCCAGTCCATCATGTCGTCCACCACCTCCTTGGCGAGCTGCGTCCGGACGCGTACGGCGTCGGGATTGGTGGGATCGAAGAACTCGTGGCTCTGACCGACGCCGAGCGAGCTGCGCCGACGCTCGCCCACGTTGAAGATCCGGGACGCGTAGCCCAGCCAGCCCAGGTAGCGATTGAGCTTCTGGGCCGTGTGCGTCTTGCCACGCGCCGGCAGGCCCACCATCACCAGGACGAACTTGGCGCCCTTGCCGGTGCTGCTGCGCCGTTCCCGCTCCGCTTCCGCCATCCTCGCTCCGTTCGAGACCGAGCGGCAGGAAGGGGTCGGACCCCCCGCCTACTCGAGCAGTCCCAGGGTAACCGACCTGCGGCGCGCCTGGATCTGCTCCTCGCTCTCGACCTCGATCACCTCGTCGGGCTCGATCTCGAAGATCTTCTGCCCCTTGGCGACGACGGCGCCGTCCGAGTCCTGCATGAGGTTCTTCGTGACGGTGCCCGCGAAGGGCGCGACCACCTTGTTGAACATCTTCATCACCTCGATGATGAAGAGCGGCTGCCCCTCTTCGAAGTGCGTGCCTTCGTCGGCCAGCGGCGGCATGTGCGGCGCCTCGCGGGCGTAGAAGGCGCCCCCCATCGGCGTCTGGATCTCGTTCGAGCTCGCTGCCGGCGGCGGGGCGAGCGCCTTGGCGAGGTCGGGGG
>CAZQMY010000477.1:0-4551 GCA_964594405.1 uncultured Spirochaetaceae bacterium
CCTCGGCTGGCTCTACATTCCGCTGGCCACCTTCACCATCGTCGCGGCCAGCAACGGCGTGAACCTCACCGACGGCCTCGACGGCCTGGCCATCGGCCCGGTGATGATCGCGGCCGGCACCTTCCTCTTCCTCGCCTATGCCGCGGGCCATGCGAACATCGCCGACTATCTGGCCATCAAGCCCGTCCGGGGCGCCGGACAGCTGGCGATCTTCTGCGGTGCGCTGGTGGGCGGCGGCCTCGGCTTCCTCTGGTTCAACGCCTCACCGGCGGACCTCTTCATGGGCGACGTGGGCTCGCTGGCCCTCGGAGGCGCGCTGGGCACCATCGCCGTCCTGATCCGCCAGGAGATCCTGCTGGCCGTCGTCGGCGGCGTCTTCGTGGTGGAGACCCTCAGCGTGATCATCCAGGTCGGGTACTTCAAGCTGACGGGCAAGCGCGTCTTCCTGATGGCCCCGATCCATCATCACTACGAACAGCTCGGCTGGGCGGAGCAGAAGATCGTCGTCCGGGCCTGGATCATATCGATCATCCTCGGCCTGGTCGCCCTCTCCTCGCTCAAGCTCCGCTGAGATCGCTTTGCGAGACCCCATCTCTTGAATCGACCCACCCTCGAAGGGAGCAGAGTGCTCGTGCTCGGCCTCGGCAAGAGCGGCCTGTCGGCGGCGCGTCATTGCGCACGGGCGGGGGCGTCCGTGCTCGCGGCGGATGAGCGCCCGGCCGAGGCGCTGGCCGGCCTCGCCGAGCTGCCGAACGACGTCGAGCTGCAGCTCGGCGAGCCGCTTCCCGACGCATCGGGCTTCGACCTGGTGGTGCCCAGCCCCGGCGTTCCGCCCGAGCGCTACCGCGCCGCGGCCCGACGCGTGATCGGCGACATCGAGCTCGCGAGCCAGGCACTGCGCGTCCCGCTGGTGGCCGTCACCGGGACCAATGGCAAGTCGACGACGGTCTGCCTGCTCGAGGCGATGCTCCGTGCGGCAGGCTGGCGCGCGCAGGCGGCGGGAAACCTGGGGATCCCCGCCCTCGAGCTGCTCGGACGGCCGCTCGACGCCGCCGTCCTCGAGGTCTCGTCCTTTCAGCTCGAAGCCACGGAGGCCTTCGCGCCGAAGGTGGCGGTCGTGCTCGGCATCACCCCCGATCATCTGGATCGCCACGGCGATCTGGCCCACTACGTCGCCGCCAAGCGGCGGAGCGTCGAGTCCCAGCGCGCCGATGACTGGGCGATCCTCGATTTCGACTGCGAGCACGCGCGCGGGTTCGGCGGGGCGACGCGCGCCCGGGTGGTGCCGCTGAGCCAGCGGCCGGGCCCCGAGATGGCCGAGCACGAGCGCGCAGCCTGGCTCGAGCTGGATGCCGCCGTGCTCTGGTCGCGGGGTCAATCGACCCGCATCGGCCTCGAGGCGCTGCCGCTCGAGGGGCGGCACAATCGCAAGAACGCGCTGGCCGCGCTCTGCGCCGCCTGGGTGCTGGGCGCCGATCCCGAGAAGGCCGCGGGCGCGCTGCCGGGATTCGAGGGGCTGCCGCACCGCTGCCGACGCATCGGCGTGGTCGCTGGCGTTCGCTACGTGGACGACTCCAAGGCCACCAATCCTGGCGCCGCCGCCGAGGCGCTGCAGGGCTTCGAGCGCAAGGTGATCTGGATCGCGGGGGGTCGCGGCAAGGGGCTCGCCTTCGACGCGCTCGCCCGGGTGGCGCGCGAGCGCGCGAGCTACGCCCTGCTGATCGGTGAGGCAGCCGAGGCCCTGCAGCGCGCGCTGGGCGCGGGCGTGCCGAGCGAGCGCGCCGGCGATCTCCGCCGCGCCGTGGCCCGCGCGAGCGCGCTCGCTCGCGAGGGTGACATCGTGCTGCTGGCGCCGGCCTGCGCCTCCTTCGATCAGTTCGAGAGCTTCGAGGCGCGTGGACGCGCCTTCGCAGACGCGGTCGCCGAGCTCGCGAAGGGAGGGCTCCGATGAGCCCGACGCCCGCACGAAACGCCACGCCGTCGAGTGACGAGCCCTTCGACGGCGCCGTCGCGCTCTCCGCCGGCATCCTGATCGCCTCCGGTGTGCTCATGAGCTACAGCACCACCGCCAGCATGGCGCTCGACGTCAGCATCCCGCCCCTCTTCGCCCATCACGTCGGCGCGCTCGCCCTGGGCCTGCTGCTGACCGCCGGCTGCGCGATGCTGCCGACGCCGCTGCTGCGCATCGTGGCGCTGCCGCTCTGGGGTGCGGGCGTGGCCCTGCTCCTGCTCACCCACGTGGCCGGGACCGAGGTCAACGGCGCGCAGCGCTGGCTCTCGCTGCCGGTCGTGGACCTCCGATTCCAGCCCGTCGAGATCGCGAAGCTCGGCACCGTGCTGGCCGTCGCGGCGGTGATCGCCAAGCGCGACGGGCATCAGGAGCTCTCGGGCAAGCGCGAGCTCTGGGCGGGCGCGCTCGCGATCACGCCCATCGCGCTCCTGCTCATGCAGCCTGATCTCGGCAACGCCGTCCTGCTCGCCTCCCTGGTGGCGCTCCTGCTCGTCGTGGCGGGGACTCGACTGGCCCGGCTGATCGCGCCGGCCCTGCTCGGACTGCTCGGCGTCTTCCTCTACGTGATCAACAACGACTACGCCCTGCGCCGCATCACTGGCTTCATGGACCCCTGGGAGCGCGCGCAGGCGGAGGGCTTCCAGCTGGTGCAGTCCTTCGTGGCCTTCGGGCGCGGCGGACTCTTCGGTGTGGGCCTCGGCAACGGACAGCAGAAGCTCGCCTACCTGCCCGAGGCGCACACGGACTTCATCCTCTCTCTGGTCGCCGAAGAGCTCGGTCTCGTAGGTGTGCTGGTGGTGCTGGCGGGCTTTGCGGGGCTGCTGGTCGCCGGGACGCGCATCGCCACGGCGGCGGGCGATCGGTTCGCGCTGCTCGTGGCCTTCGCCATGACTGCGCTGCTCACCGTGCCGGCGCTCGTGAACGCCTCGGTGGTGATGGGGCTCGCCCCGACGAAGGGACTCACCCTGCCCTTCCTCTCCTACGGCCGCACCTCGCTGATCGTCAGCTGCGCGGCCCTCGGCCTGCTGCTCGGCGTCGCGCGCTCCGAGGCACGCGCGAGCGGTGGAAGGCGGAGAGGAGCTGGCCGATGGCATTGAGCTGGCTGATCGCGGGGGGCGGCACGGGCGGACACGTCACGCCCGCGCTCGCGCTGGGCGAGGAGATCTCGCGGCGCGGCGATGCGGTGGTCTTCGTCGGCTCCGAGCGCGGGCTCGAGGCGAAGCTGATTCCCGACGCCGGCTTCGAGCTGGTGGCGTTGGCGAGCAAACAGGTGATGGGACGGAGCGTGCTCGGCCGGCTGCTGGGCATCTTCGGCATCCTCTCGCAGGTGGGCGGCGCCCGGCGCGCGCTGCGCGCCCATCGCGCCGACATCGTCGTATCGGTGGGCGGCTACGCCGCCATGCCGGCCGCCATCGCCGCGCTGCTCACGCGCACGCCGCTCGTGCTGGTCGAGCCGAATGCGATCCCGGGCCGGGTCAATCGCCTGACGTCGCGCTTCGCACGGCGCGTCTTCGTGGCCCTCGACGCGGCCGCCTCGCGGCTCGCCTGCTCCGCCGATCGCATCCAGACCTCCGGCGTCCCGCTTCGCCGCGCGCTGATCGACGCCTTCGAGGCCGCGCCCGCCCGTGAGCCCGCGGCGGCGCCCCTCGGCGTCCTCGTCTTCGGCGGCAGTCAGGGCGCCCGGCAGATCAACGAGGCGATGATCGAGCTGGCCCCGCGGCTCGCTTCGCTCCCGGTGCGCATCTTCCACCAGAGCGGCGAGGCCGACCGCGAGCGTGTGGCCGAGGCGTACGCGAATGCCGGCGTGGACGCCGAGGTGGTGGCCTTCGAAGCGCAGATGCCGCGGCGCTACCGGGAGGCGGACATCGCCGTGTGCAGGGCGGGCGCGCTCACCGTCGCGGAGCTCGCGATGGCGGGGCTCCCCGCCCTCCTGGTTCCGTTGCCGACGGCCGCGGACGATCATCAGCGCGCCAACGCCATGGCGCTCCACGAGGCCGGCGCCGGCCGCTGCATCGAGAGCCGACCCCTCGACACGTCCGCCCTGCTGGGCGCGATCGAGCAGCTCTGCGACGCCCCCGAGCAGCTGGCCGAGATGAGCCTCAGAGCCAGCGCCCTCGCCCGACCGAAGGCCGCCGCCACGATCGTCGATGCCTGCACGCAGCTCCTCGCCGACGGCCGCGCCGTGAGCCGGAGAGCGCGCGCCCATGAATGAACGCTTCGAAGCGGTGCACTTCGTGGGCATCGGCGGCGTCGGCATGAGCGCCATCGCCGAGCTGCTCCTGCGCGCCGGACATCGCATCAGCGGCAGCGACCTCAAGGATGGTCCGCTGCTCGACCATCTGCGCGCACTCGGTGCGCGCGTCCACATCGGCCACGACGCGACGCAGGTCGACGGTGCCGACGTCGTCGTGCACTCTTCCGCCATCCGCCCCGACAACCCCGAGCTGAGGCGCGCCAGGAGCCTCAGCGTGCCCGTCGTCGCCCGCGCCGAGATGCTCGCGGAGCTGATGCGTGGCCGGATCGGAATCGCCGTCGCGGGA
>CAZQMY010000478.1:0-4546 GCA_964594405.1 uncultured Spirochaetaceae bacterium
TTCTTCCGGGCCCACTGGTGACCCTACTGTGTCGCCGAGTTGCGGCGATGGGAAGATCAGCTTCGAGGCGAGCTCGACAAGCGCGGCGTTCAGGTGCTCACCGTCAGCACGGATCACCCAGAGGAGATCCGCAAGGGGCGACGCGTCCACGGCCTGCAGGCGATCATGCTCTCCGACCGGACCCTCGAGGTGACGGACGCCTTCGGCCTGCGGAATCAGGGCGTGCACTCGGGCAACCCCAGAGACGAGATCGAGGCGCTGCCTGTCCCCACCTCGCTCCTCGTCGGAGCCAACGGCAAGGTGCTATGGATGGATGTTGCGGAGAACTATCAGCGTCGAACGGCACCCGAGGTGGTGCTCGCCGCGCTTCAGAAGCATCTCGACTGAGGCACTGAACCGAGCCGACCGAATGCAGGGCGCCGCCTTCGGATAGGGAGATCATTCTTGAGCAGGATTCTACGCGTCATCTCCATTCTGATCGGAGTCATGGCCTTCGTCACCGCGATGCGGCTCGCCTTCACGCCAGAGGCCGCAGCGGAGAGGCTCGGCATGCCCGTGATCGAGGGGCTCGGAGCGAGTACACAGCTCGGCGACATCGGCGCACTCTTTCTCGGCACGGCCGTCCTCGTCGGCCTCGCCCAGCGGCCGGGGCAGGCGTCGCTCTTGATCGCGCCCGCGATCATGGTGGGGTGCGCGGCCGTGATGCGGACCCTCGTCTCCATTGCGGGACACGCCCCCTTCACACCACAGTTCATCCTGCCCGAAGCGGTGATCGCGGCGCTGCTCTTCGCTGCCGCGCGAGCCCGGACAAACGAGCTGCAGGGCGAGTCGGGCGAGTCGGCCTAGCCGTCCGTGGCGGGCGCATGTCCCGAGCGCGTGGTCTCAGCGGAGTCGCTCATCATTCGTCGCCCTTCGACTTTCGCGCGAAGACGTGCAGGCTCGTGACTGCGGAAGCGTACTCCCGCGCCTCGTCCGGGGAGACGTCGAGCTCCTCCATGACCGAGCGGACCGCCGGGTCGTCCACGGAGAAGGCATTGGCGAACGAGGCCTCGCTCTCGATGCGTACCTCCGCGAAGCCAGCCGCGCGGATCGTGTCGAGGTACTCCGCGCGACCGCTCGCGCCTCCCACGCAGCCGAGGTAGGCGTCGAGGCTCTCGACGACGCGTCGCGGGAGCGGGCGCTCGAGCACGATGTCCGAGACCATCAGGCGGCCGCCGGGCTTGAGCACCCGGAAGGCTTCCCGATACACGCGATCCTTCTCGGGTGAGAGGTTGATGACGCAGTTCGAGAGGATGGCGTCGACGCTCCCGTCTTCGAGGGGAAGCTCCTCGATGCGGCCCTCGCGGAACTCGACGTTGCTGACGCCGGCCTTGCGGGCGTTCTCGCGCGCCTTCTCGAGCATGGCTGGGGTCATGTCGACGCCGATCACGCGGCCATCGGGCCCGACCTGACGCGCTGCGAGGAATGCGTCCATGCCCGCCCCCGACCCGAGGTCGACCACCGTCTCGCCGGGCCTCAGGGCGTCGATGGCCGTGGGGTTGCCGCAACCGACACCCAGATTGGCGCCCTCGGGCACCGCGGAGAGCTGCTCGTCGTCGTATCCCACGTTCCTGGCGAGCGCTCCAGCGCGCTCGGCGTCGTCCATGGACTCGGCCACGCGCGTGTAGCCCTCCCTCACCTGCTCGCGCAGGGTCTCGACGTCTTCGGACCGGCGACGGTCCGGGGGTGGCGTACTGGTTCGGACATCACTCATGGTTGGGTCTCCTTGGCTCTGCGCCCTGGGATCAGGCGCAGCGATCGCCTGCACAGCAGTTCTCGGTGAGATATCCGAGCAGACCGCCGATGGCGTCGAAGTCGGGGCTGTAGATGCGAGAGCGGCCGTTGCGCTCGCAGGCTACGAGGCCCGCTCCCTTCAGCTCCTTCAGATGGAATGAAAGGGTGGCGGGCGCCAGCGAGAGGCAGTGGGCCAGACGGCCCGCCGCGACCCCTTCCGGGCCGGCCCGAACCAGGAGTCGGAAGATGTCGAGGCGGGTCTCATGGGCCAGCGCTGCGAGCGCGCTGATCGCGGTCTGCTTTTCCATACTTCGAATAATATCGAAATATGTGGCGCTGTCCAGCCCTTTTCGTGGGTCTGTGGGATCGGAGTGCCCTGCGGTGAGCCAGCCGGGTGGGGCAGGAGCGGATCCGCCTCGACGAGGAAGCGCGGCACCAGGGCGATGCCGACACCCGGGAGTACGAGCGAGCGCATGGCCCAGCCCGCGTTCACCCGGACCCGGCCGGTGGGCGCGATACGCGTCGTGGCCTCACGCTCTCGGAACGGGCATCCCTGCTCGCTGAGATACTCGTACTCGATGCACTCGTGGCGATCCAGCTCGCGCGGGGTGTTCGGCCGGCCGTACTTCTCGAGGTAGCCCGGCGTCGCGCAGAGCACGCGCTCGCAGCGCGCGACCCGCAGCTCAGGGGAGGCGCTCGCGAAACTGGCCACGATCTCGCACATGTGGAGGCGACCGAAGTCCTGGGGGCCGAAACGCGCAGGAAGGTCTCCTGCTCCTCGATTCTGCTGATGGTCATGCGCCCAAAGTGGCACAACCGAGCGCGATTGGCGCTCGGCCGATCGTCCACCCCGGGTCACAGGAGCGTTCACCGGCCTCGGCCTACCGAATAGCGCTGGCACCCCTAGCTTGATCTGCATCAATATCGAGCGACGGATCCGGAGCGGTCGAGCATGCACCGGCACCGAGGCATGCGACCGCTCCTGCTTCATCGCATGAGCATCGGACGGAAAGGAGCACACCTTGATCCAGATCATCGAATCCGGGGACAGGGGCCACGCCGACCACGGCTGGCTGCGAAGCCGGCACACCTTCTCCTTCGCCGGATACTACGATCGCAATCGCATGGGATTCCGCGCGCTGCGCGTGATCAACGAGGACCACGTGGCCCCTGGGCACGGCTTCCAGAGGCACTCGCATCGCGACATGGAGATCTTGAGCTACGTGCTGGAAGGAGGCCTCGAGCACAAGGACAGCATGGGCACCGGCTCGGTGATCCGGCCCGGTGAGATCCAGCTGATGCGTGCGGGCACCGGTGTCACGCACAGCGAGTTCAATCACTCCGCCGAGGACGCGGTCCGCTTCCTGCAGATCTGGATCCTGCCGGAGGAGCAGGGGCTCGAGCCGAGCTACGACCAGCGTCACTTCCCCGAGTCGGAGCGTCGGAATGTGCTCCGGGTGGTCGCTTCGCGCGATGGGCGCGACGGCTCCGTGCAGATCGCGCAGGACGTCTCGATCTACGCTTCCATCCTGGAGACGGGCATGGCGCTCGAGCACACGCTCGCCGAGGGGCGCTACGCGTGGCTGCAGATGGTGGGGGGTGCACTCGAGCTGGGCGGCAAGCCGCTGCAGGCCGGCGATGGCGCGGCGATCAGCGACGAGACGAGCCTGCACCTCGTGGCCACCGAGCCCGCCGAGCTGCTCCTCTTCGATCTCGCTTGATCCGGGGCATGCTGATCGCCACTACCGTCAACGCGGAGAACCTCACTCTCATCGAGTCCACCGCCCGGGTCAGATTCTGAGCCGAGCCCGGATGGGGATCATCCCAACCAGCGACCAAGGAGGTCAGGCATGTCCCAAGACCATAGTCATCGCGCACCGAGCGACCACGCCATCCATCCGCTGATCCAGGAGCGGTGGAGCCCCTACGCCTTCGCGCCGACGCCGGTTGACGTCGAAGACCTGCGCTCGCTCTTCGAGGCGGCGCGCTGGGCGGCCTCCTCGTACAACGAGCAGCCGTGGCGCTTCATCGTCGCCACGTCGGACGAGCCCGAACACTTCGACAACGTGCTCTCGTGCCTGGGCGAGGGCAATCAGGTGTGGGCCCGCCACGCGCCGGTGCTGGTGCTCGGCCTGGCGAGCCAGATCCTCGCGCGTACGGGCAAGCCGAATCCGGCAGCGCTTCACGACCTCGGCCTTGCAGCGGCGACTCTCACCATCGAGGCCACCGCGCGTGGGCTCTTCGTACATCAGATGATCGGGATCGTGCCCGAGCGGATCCACGAGCTCTTCGCGCTTCCGGATCTGGTCACGCCGCTCACCGCACTCGCGATCGGCCATGCCGCCTCGCCCGATCAGGCGGACCAGGCCCTTGCGGAACGGGACGCCCGGGAGCGGCAACGCAGACCCCTGAGCGAGAGCGTGTTCGGATCGGAATGGGGACGTGCCGCGGCCCTTCTGGGCTGACGCGGAGCTCCGAGCGCGCTTCCGGTAGCGCCGAGCGCTCCAGAGCGCCCAGACGCACGGCTCCGGGGATCGGGGCCGGAAGGCCGACTTGCCGACGAGCGCCACATCGATGACATCACGCTCAGCTCTCTCCTCGATCACACCGCCGCGCTCGCCCGAGCGGGTCCGGGCAGCGCATGGGTGCATCGCCCGGCCGGCTCAGAACTTGACCGTGACGCCGAACCAGACACGATAGGCGGCGGGGCGCGGCGATCCCTTGCCGGCGACGAAGTAGGCGGCCTTGAAGAGCAGGTCGAGGCGCCTGCCGA
>CAZQMY010000479.1:0-4535 GCA_964594405.1 uncultured Spirochaetaceae bacterium
CGTCCGGCCGGCCGAGGTACTCGGCGCTGAGCGCGCGCTCGGGCACCTTCATCGACTCGATGAGGTGGGTGGTGAGGAAGCCGTCCTGGGCGACGACGCCCGGATTGAGCGCGAGCTCGGCGATGCGATGGGCGATGATGTTGAAGTCTGCGGCCGACTGTGCATCCCGAGCGAAGACCTGGAAGAAGCCGGTGTCGTCGATGCAGTGATAGTCGTCGTGACCGGCGTGGACGTTGAGGCTCGCCTTGGTCATGGCCCGCGCGCCCACGTTCAGCACATAGGTGAGTCGCTTGCCGACGGCGGCATAGAGCGACTCGTGCATGTAGGCGATGCCCTGACCCGAAGAGAAGTTCGATGCCCGGAGTCCGGTCATCGCCAGCCCGGCGGTCACGGCCGCTGCAGCGTGCTCGCCCTCGGGCTCGACGAAGATCAGCGGACGCTCCGAGACGTTGAGGTGCCCTGCGGCGGCTGCCTCGGCCCAGTACTCGCCCATCTGGGTCGAGGGCGTGATCGGGTAGGCACCCGCGCCGTCCGTGGACTCGCGCTCGCACATGATGACGGCGGTGTTGCCGTCCATGGCGGCGCGGGTGCCGGGATAGCGCGGCGCTTGCTGCTGCGCCTGCTTCTGGCTCTTGCTCTTGCGGCTGAACATGCGATCTCCCTCCGGTCCCGCTCAGGTCGGCGCATCCCGACGCGGCTCACGACCCGTGATCGGGTGCGCTGCCGCGCCCTTCACGGGACCCGCGTCCGGATCCATCCAAAGGATGGCGCCGGTCGGACAGCGTTCGGTCGGCACGCGCGTCTCGTGTCTCCCGTTGTAGTCCACGATCGGCAAGTTGTCGCGTATCGTGATGAGGCCCGGGCCGTCCATCTCGCAGCGTCCGCAGGCCGTGCAGGCGACGCGGCAGTCGTCGAGCTGCTCGTCGCCTGCCTCGAGAGAGCTGCAGGCCACCCAGAGCCGGTGGCTCACCGGATGCAGGCTGAAGAGATCCTTCGGACAGACCTCCACGCAGTCGCCGCACGCCGTACACGCGGCCTCGTCGACCACCGGCAGCCCCGACTCCATGCGGATGGCATCGAAATCGCACGCGATCTCACAATCGCCGATCCCCAGACAGCCCCAGAAGCAGCCCTTGCCGCCTCCGGCCACCAGGGCCGCGGCTCGACACGAAGCCATGCCCTCATAGTGGGCATGATTGCGCGAGACGTTGCTTCCCCCGGCGCAGGCCAGGCGGGCGACGCGCTTCTCCTCCGCCCCGACGTCCACTCCGAGGAAGTGCGCGATGCGCTCGCGCCCTTCGGCGTTGCTCACGGTGCACTTGCCGGGCAGCGCCGTCCCCGTGGTCAACGCCTCGGCGAAGGCCCTGCAGCCCGGAAATCCACACGCTCCGCAGTTGGTGCTCGGCAGCATCTCCTCGACCTGCTCGATGCGCGGATCCTCTTCGACGTGGAGCTTCCTGTTCGCGAGGACGAGGAGCGCGGCGAGGGCGAAGGTGAGCCCGCCGAGCCCGAAGAGGCCCGTGAGGAGAATCGTCGCGGCGGGGCCGGAAAAACCCACTGGCTCCATTCCTGAGGCAAGGGTTGACGCGACTCAATAGCCACGGCGGCCAACGACCGCCAGCGCCCCATCGCATTCATCGCGGAATGCGTCTGTCGCGCCGTGGACGCACGCCATCCATGCTGGTTCGGGGGCAGGGAGCCCTGGAGCTGACACGGATCGGTTGCAGGCTGTCGTACAGCTGACAGACAAGGGCCTCCCTCGTCATTCTCATGCTGCTCACGCGGACTCTCCTCCAGCGGAATCGTCTCGAGTGCGAGCAACGGAGAGCGGATCGCAACCTCGGGACGTCCGCTGCAGAGTCCGGCCGCGCTCGAGTCGCTCGCCCTCTGGACGCGGATTCCGATCCGTGCGATCCGCTCAGCCGCCCTCGCGGATCCGAAACGACCGGAAGAATCGCCGCGCCGCAGCTTGCGATGCTTCGTCCTCGCCCGTCTCGACCGTGACCAGGAAGATGTCGCGACCCACCAGGAAGAGTCGGGTCTGCTCGAAGGGCGAACGCCCGTCGCGCGATCGGAGCCGAAGCACCCGCATCGAGTGCGCACCATCGGGCACCGCCACGTAGGAGATCTCCTCGGCGTCCCGACCGTCGAGGATCGAGTCCCGGGTCCGGCTCAGGATCAGCGAGCCGGGCGCCAGCATGCGACCCAGGCGCGGCATCCTGTGGCGCTCGATCGAATAGTGCCGCGCAGGCGTCTCGTAGATGTACCGACTGGACGTCATCTTGCCGATGGCCGTCCGGGAGGATTCGACGTCGTGCTCGGGATCGCCCGGGAAAGCTGCGCGGAAGCCCTCGCCCGGTGGCTCGACCTCGACCCATGCTGCAGGCGTGGGGGCCGGCGAGTCGGCCGCGCGAGGCGCCGCCCGGGTCTCGCTGTCGCGAGATCCGGGCGCAGGGAGCGCTGTGCCACTTGCTTGCGGGCTCGAGCCGGGGGCCGCGAGGGCCATCGTCGTTGCGAGGACCAGCCCGAGCTGGCCGGCGCGCGCGCGAAGCGTCCGCATCTGATCCCCCTGAACGGAATTGAAGGTGAAAGCCGGTCGGGGCGTCGGCCCGCTGAGCCGTCGCATCGAGCCCTGCCTCGAAGTCGGATCGTCGTGCGAGTGACGCCACTTGAGCGCCAGCGGTTCTCAGGAACCGGCCAGGGCGCCGACGTGGGCGTTGGGCGGGTCGCGGCCCGCCCCGGGATTCGGCCGGTGAATCCCCCGGCGCGCCCGGCAGGCCGCCGGGGGCTCGCCGTCGCGATGGGCGACGCGGAGAGCCCTTGCCTACAGGTACAGACCCTGGCCCGGCTTGTTGGTCGGTACGGCGACCTGGCTGTCGGCGGAGATCACTTCCTGATAGGTCGACCCGCCGAACATCTGCTTCAGGCGGTTGTCCCACTCATCCGCGATGGTCGCGACCATCTCGATGGTGAAGTGCAGCTCGTCGTCGTTCAGATAGTCTCCCAGGAGGGTCTCGTCCACCCAGATCGATCGGTTCTCGACGTCCAGGGCGAAGCGGCCGAACGCCAGACCGAAGTTCAGTCTCGCCAGCAGGATCCCGAGCTCCGGCGTCACCGTGATGCCCACGTTGGTGATGGCGAGGACGCGCACCACCACGCGCCCGCCCATGGCGAGTCGGGGGCCGACGATGACATGGACATTCTGGACCGGGATGCAGAAGTCGCCGTCCTTGTCCCGCTGCAGACCGGCCGGGGCCAAACGGGCCAGGACGTTCTCGATGCTCTTGCCCACCTCCTCGAGCTTCTGCCGGGCCTCGTGCTCGACGCGTCGACTGCCGTGGATCACGTCGAGCGGAGCCTCGGCGGAGACGCCGTACGCGGCTCGTGCCACGTCGTGGGCGAGGTCGAGCGCCTCCCCCGCGTTGCTGACGGCACGGACCCAGGGGTGCATGGGATCGTCGGGCGCCTCGCTCGCCAGCGCCCGCGCCTCGAAGGCCTGCCGCGCCTCTTCGGGCAGGTCGGGGGCACCCGGAGGCCGCGATGGGATGCGGACCTCGAGCTGTCCTTCGCCACTCCGGCCGACCTCCACCGAGAGCAGAGGTTGGCCGGATGGGATCAGCATGATGAAGGAGAACGGCTCGAGCGACTCGATCTCGCTCAACAGGTAGGTGCGTCTCGCGTCGGACAGCGTCATGGGCTCCTCCGTGCTCCCTTCGGGCGAGCGGGATTCTCGCCGGATTCAGTCGCCACGTCCACCGGGCGGAGTGGTTGCTGGTCCAGCGCTTTGCCATTGAGCTACGCCCATCCGGATTCAAGCGGCGGGCCAAGGCGACGCGTGCAACGGATCCGGCCGAAGCGTCAGCCTCATTCGCCGGCGCCGGCGCCGGCGAAGTCCATCTGCGCTTGCATCACACCCCGAGCGATCATGCCTGCGCCGAGGATCGCGAGGCCCATGCCCGGGAGCGTGGGGGCGGGACCGGCAGCAGGCCGGCGGGCACGGGCCCGCGAACGAGCCCTCGCTGTCGGCATGAGGGGCGTGAGGGGCGTGAGGAAGGAGGCGCGCGACAAGGGAAGGGAAAGAAGGGGAAAGGGAAGGTGAAGAAGGGGAAGGTGGAGAGAGCGAGCGCTGAGAGGACAGCCGGCTTCGTCCGCGGCGATGCTCCGGCATGACGGTGTAGGGGCGTGACGGCCAGCGCTCCCGAAGGTCTGAATCCATGAAAGAACTGTCAACATACAGATGTTGCACGATGTGCGGCGCCCGGCTGTCCATGGCTCCGACACACCATCCCCGCGGCCAAGTGCGTTGGCGATCCCGCCCCCCCGCCGCAGAGCGGTCCGAACGCCCGACCCGCAGGAGCCCAAGGCGCGTTTCGCTCGATTCGTGGCACCTCGCGGACGCGCGGGCCCCCGGCTGTCCGAGGTCGGCTCTTCTGCCCGTCGCCGGCCACGCTCACGGCGCAAAGGGCCAGGGCCACGCCTAGCAAGATCGATGCCACGAAAGATGTCTCGAGTGCGAGGAGGCTTCACTGCTGTCG
>CAZQMY010000480.1:0-4528 GCA_964594405.1 uncultured Spirochaetaceae bacterium
GAGGAGCTCGTGCTCAAGGGGCACGTCTACATCCTGGAGACGCCGCTCTTCCGCGTGCGCAACAAGAAGGAGACGCGCTACTGCTACTCGGAGGAGGAGCGCGACGAGGCGACCTCGGCGCTCAAGGGCGCGGAGGTGACCCGCTTCAAGGGCCTCGGCGAGATCAGCCCGAAGGAGTTCGGACAGTTCATCGGTGACGGCATCCGGCTCGTCCCGGTGGCGGTTCCCAACATCGGCGAGGTGGGCCGCACGCTCGACTTCCTGATGGGCAAGAACACCCCCAGCCGTCGCGAGTTCATCGTCGACAACCTGCTCACCGACGTGGCCTAGGTGCGTGCGCGGCAGAGCGCAGCTCCGCCGTCGTCCACCCGCCGCCAGGCGAGATCGAAGGACTCGCCAGCCAGCCGGGCCACGGGGTCCACAGCGAGGGGAAGCACCACTTGGCACAGCTCGACTCTCTGATGAAGCGGAACTTCCTGGAGTACTCCAGCTACTTCGTGCTGGACCGCGCCATCCCGGACATCCGCGACGGGTTCAAGCCCGTCCAGCGTCGCATCATCCACACCCTCTTCACCATGAACGACGGCCGCTTCCACAAGGTGGCCAACGTCATCGGCGAGACGATGAAGCTCCACCCGCACGGCGACGCCTCCATCGGCGACGCGCTCGTGGTGCTGGCCAACAAGGAGTACTTCATCGAGCGGCAGGGCAACTTCGGCAACCTGCTCACGGGCCACCCCGCCGCCGCCGCCCGCTATATCGAGTGCAGGCTCACGCCGCTGGCCCTCGAGACGCTCTTCCACAAGCCCCTCACCGAGTTCGTCGACAGCTATGACGGGCGCAGCGAAGAGCCCGTGTTCCTGCCCGCCAAGCTGCCCGTGGTGCTGATGCTGGGCACCGAGGGCATCGCCGTCGGAATGGCGACGAAGATCCTTCCCCACAATCTTCCCGAGCTCTGGAAGGCGCAGATCGCCGTGCTCAGCGGTGAGAAGTTCGAGCTCTACCCCGACTTCCAGACCGGCGGCCTGATGGACGTCGACGCCTACGACGACGGCCGCGGCAAGGTCGAGGTGCGTGCACGCATCGAGGTCGTGGACAAGAAGCACGTGGTGGTCCGCGAGATCCCCTACGGCACCACCACCGAGGGGCTGATCGCCTCCATCGAGGCCGCCGCCCAGAAGGGAAGGGTGAAGATCTCCTCCATCAACGACTTCACCACCGACAAGGTCGAGATCGAGCTCACCCTCGCCCGCGGTGTCGAGGCGAAGGAGGTGGTCCCGCAGCTCTACGCCTACACGGATTGCAGCGTCAGCGTCTCGTCCAACGTCACGGTGATCCGCGATCGGCGCCCCGAGCAGCTGACGATCACCGAGATCATCACCGAGCTCACCGCCAACCTGAAGGCGCAGCTCAAGGCCGAGCTCGAGTACGACCGCGAGCAGCTCCTCGACCGGCAGCACTGGCTCACCCACGAGCAGATCTTCGTCGAGAACCGGGTCTACAAGCGCATCGAAGAGGCGGAGACCGCGGAGGCCGTGCGCGACGAGGTGAAGCAGGGCATGGCCAGGTTCGAGGAGCTCTTCATCCGGCCCATGGTGGATGAGGACGTGACGCGCCTGCTCGAGATCCGCATCCGGCGCATCTCGGCCTACGACATCGAGAAGAACCGCAAGGACATCGACGACATCATCGCCCGGATCAAGAAGATCGAGGGCAAGCTGAGAAACATGAAGCGCACCACGATCCAGTACGTCCAGGCCCTGCTCGACAAGTACGGAGACGACTTCCCGCGTCGGACCGAGATCACGCGCATGAAGGCGGTGGACAAGAAGAAGGTCGCCCGTCAGAACATCAAGCTCGCCTACGACGCCGAGAGCGGCTTCTTCGGCAGCGACGTGAAGGGTGACCAGTTCAAGCTGAACGTCTCGGAATACGATCTGGTCCTCGGCATCGCGTCCGATGGAACCTATCGCATCATGACCGCGCCCGAGAAGGTGCTCTTCACCGGCAAGCTGATCTACTGCGAGGTCTTCGACCCCGAGCAGGGCGCGGACTTCACCGTCGTCTACCGTGACAAGAAGCGCAACATCTTCGGCAAGCGGATCCACATCCTGAAGTTCATCCGCAACCGCGAGTACCAGCTCATCAAGGACAAGGCCGGCAAGATCGATCTGCTCCTGCCGGGCGACGAGATGGGCGAGGTGACCATGGGCTTCGTGCCCGCCAAGCGACAGCGGGTGAAGGCCGCCACCTTCGACCTCGGCGAGCTCGTGCCCACCAGCCCCACGGCGAGGGGGACGCGGCTGGCGGCCAAGCCCGTATCGAAGGTTCAGTTCAAGGGCGCGGCCGCGCCGAAGAAGGCGGCGGCCAGGGCAGCGAAGAAGAAGGCGGCGCGCGGCAAGGGGGCTGGTGGAGACGGTGAGCAGGGGAGGCTGCTCTAGGATCCTTCGCGAGAGGCTGCGCCCGGCGTTGCGCGAACCCGGGGGCGGGTGCTGCGCAGGCCCGTGCGGAGGGCGACGAGCCTGGGCGACGGGCTCGCTGCGGCTCGCCGATGCCCTGGCGTGCTAGGGTTGGTTGGGAGCGACATGATTGATCCCATCCTCCAGCTCGACCCCACCGCTCTGAGCCCTTCTCGGGTGGCTCTCTTGATGGCGTTCGTTCTCGGGTGGGTTGCCTGGCCGGCGGTCGAGTATCTGATCCACGGGATCCTGTCCCACCGGTACAAGACGTTCGTGACGCCCCTGCACATGGCGCACCACCGCGAGCCCCGCGCCGTGCTCACCTCACCCTACGCCTGGGTGCCGGTGACGGGCGAGGGCTGGGCGGTGCTCGCCATGGCGCTCGGGATGGGGCTGGCGGGGGCGGCGGTGCTCGGTGTGCTGGTGGGATTCGCCCGCTATGAGTACTTCCACTGGCGTATCCACTTCGATCGGCCGATGAGCGAGCGGGAGAGGGTGCTCTTCGAGCATCACCTCGCACACCACTACTGCAACGCGCGCGCCTATCACGGCGTGACGAGCCGCTTCTGGGATCGCGTCTTCGGCACCCTGCCGGCGCATGCGGAGCGGGACTACGCAAAGGTCCGCGGGCGCGAGCCGCTCGGCAGGGACTACGACACGTTCTTCTCGTATCGGCCGTCGTTCCTGATGGCGTATGTGCGCGCGGCGCTGCAGCGGGATTGAGGGCCGCGCTTCGACGGGCGTGACGGCTCGCGCAGCTGGCTTCCGGTGGTCTGCTGCTGGTCGCGCCGCCGCGGCGAGGGCGCCGGGAGCGCGTCGCGCACGTCCTCAGCGCCACGCCTGCCATCGGGACGTTCAGCATCGTCACGTTGCCCGAATCTTCCGAGCGGATGGAGCGCCCGAAGAGGCCCGGATTGCCATCCGCATCGTCGGCCATCGAACCCATCGACGCGGCGGTCTGGGTCCGATCAGCTCCTTCGATCAGGGGACGACGCACTCCAGCCGATCGATGGCGTGCACGGGGGGGTTCTTCCCTGTCATCAGCTCGGTGATGGCGCCGTAGACCAGCTGCTGCTGCTTGACGCGATTCAGGCCATCGAAGGCGTTGGAGACCACTCGGATCTCGAAGTGCCCGGCGCCGCCCTGGCGCACGTCGATCTCGGACTCGGGCAGCGCTTCGAGGATGCGTCTGCGCATCTCGGACATGGTGTCTTGCGGATCGGGACCGGCATTGGAGATCTGCAGTGCCATCTTCGCTCCTCTGGGATCTTCGGTCGTCGTTTGCTAGTAGCGCGGCACGCTGGGGTCGATCTCCGTCGACCAGGCGTCGATGCCCCCGGTCACATTGGAGACGTCCGTGAATCCCAAGCCGAGGAAGTGCTCGGCCGCCTGCTGCGAGCGACCGCCGTGGTGGCAATGGAAGACGAGCCGGGTGTCCTTGGGGAGCTGCGCGATGCGCTGGGTCTCCATCTCGGTCAACAACACCGCGCCGGGGATGCTCGCCGTGGCGGCCTCCTGGGGCGTCCGGACGTCGAGGAGCTCGAAGGGGGCGCCCGAGTCCAGCAGCGCCTTCAGCTCGCTCACGCTCATCTGAGCGACGGAGGGTGCGTTGGGGTTGTCCACCTTGAAGGCCTGGCCTCCGGGCGTCTCCACCACGTCGATCACCACGCCATTGGCGCGGGCCGCGCTCAGCCGGTCGACGAGCAGTGTGACGCCATTGCTCTCGACCTCCACGTCCATCGGTCCGCGCGGGCCCATGGTGAGGTTGGCCTTGAAGCTGCCGTCGATCTGCAGGTGCAGCGCCTTGCCCGGCGACGCATGCGGCGCGGCCGCCTGGCGGAGTGGCTCGGCGGCCTGCTCCGTCACCGTGATGTCGGGGACCACCTCGGGCGGAGGCTCGACGCCCAGGGCCTCGAAGAGCTCACCCGAGCCGTTCAGCTCCTGGATGATGTCGCAGCCCCCGACGAATTCGCCGCGGACGTAGAGCTGCGGGATGGTCGGCCAGCTGCTGAAGTCCTTGATTCCTTCTCGGATGTTCGGATTCGAGAGCACGTCGAGCGTCTCGTAGT
>CAZQMY010000481.1:0-4520 GCA_964594405.1 uncultured Spirochaetaceae bacterium
GCGCTCGCGACGGCGGAGGGCATGGGGAAGCGTCTCGCTCCCGAGCTGGCGCTCACCGACGCCGCGCTGCCCTACCTCGCCGAGGCGCTGGGCGTACCGCCCCGAGCTGGATCGCAGTGAGCAGGGCGCGCTTGATATGCCCGACGGATCAGGTCTAGAAGACCACGCCGTCGTTCATCGCCTGCAGGACGAACATCTGCTCACCGTAGGTCAGCGTCTCCTTCTGCATCAGCGCCTGCAGCTTCTCCATCCGCTCGGGGTCCGCGTCGTTGCAGCTGCCCGACGCGCAGCCGGACTTTGCACGCGCATCCTTCAGATGGTCTTCCTTGGCCACCGTGAAGATCTCGATCTCGTGGTCGATCCAGCCCGCCATGGTGAGGGGCTCGCTGACGGCCTCGGCGTTGGTGGCGATGATTCGGCCCTCGATGAGCGCCAGCGCCTCGGGCGTCGAGGCGACGATCCGATCGGGATTGACGGCGCGCTTCACGTGCTCGACGCCGGCCTGGCTGCCGACGAGGAAGACCATGACACGTTCCTGCTCGCCGTAGACAGGCAGCCATTCAGGCCGTTCCATGGCGAGATAGGTGCCGCCTGAGAGCATGGCCATGGTCGCCGCGAGGGGGATGAAGGACTTGAGCATGACGACTCCTTCGAGCGCCCGGCACGATGGGGAGAGTGGGCGCGTGCCTGCTTCGATCGGCATCGGTCATGGACACCCTTAGCCCGGGCCACGGGCACGGGCGCACGGCGTGTCGCGGGCTCCTCCAGTGAAGCCGTCCGCAGCCTCGGCAGAACGCCTTAGACGGCGTCGGCTCCCCATGGTCGAGCAGGGCCATGCGAACCCCCAGCAGCGCCTCGGACGAGCACTTTTCGAAATGCCTCTGCACCCTTTCCCCGATACCCCGCGGCCCGCGCAGGCCATAGGTTTCGCCCCGTGGTGACTCGAGGGGGATTCCAGGTGCACACGAAGATTCAACGAGACGATCTTGAGAACGGGGCGATCCGAGGGAGTGACCCTACGCCCGAAGAAGCAGGCGCGCCGATCACCGATCCGGCCGCGGCCTATCTGGCGCAGCTCGGGCCGGGATCCCGGCGTACGATGACCGAGGCCGTAGGCAAGCTGGCGCGCATCGCTTCCGGGGGGCAGTGCGATGCGTCCACACTGCCCTGGCACGAGCTGCGCATCGAGCACACGTCGGCCATTCGCAGCCGCCTGGCGGGGGATCTGGCGCCGGCGACGGCCAACAAGCATCTCGCGGCGCTGAGAGGCGTGTTGAAGCAGTGCTGGCGACTGGGCCTGATGGACATGGACGACTATCAGCGCGCCATCGATCTGCCCGCGGTCCACGGGCCCTCACCACGCAAGAACCGTACGCTGAATCAGCAGGAGCTGCTGGGGCTGGTGCAGGCCTGTCAGGCTGATCGCTCGCCCGCCGGCGCCCGGGACACCGCGCTCTTCGCCCTGCTCTTCGGGGCCGGCCTGCGACGCAGCGAGGTGGTCGCTCTGGACGTCTCGGACTTCGATCGCGAGACCGGTGCCATCACCTTGCGTGCGACAGCGAGCCGCCCCCAGCGGCGGCTGGTGGCCAACGGCGAGGGACGGCAGGCGCTGGAGAGCTGGCTGGCGCGCCGCGGCGAGACCGAGGGGCCACTCTTCAATCCCGTCAACAAGGGGGGTCGCATCGAGCTGCGGCGCCTCTCCGAGCAGGCCATCTACATCGCCTGCCACAAGCGCTCGGCGGAGGCCGGCCTGCCGCCGGTCAGCCCGGAGGATCTGCGACGCTCGCTGCACGCGAGCCGGTCCCGATCCATGAGGCGCGTGGCACCCCCTGGGCCGATGGCCGGGGTCGCAGTGCAGACCGCCTGAGCGACCGCACATCGCACACCGGGCGCGCCCGTCCGTCAACGCGGTCGGGCGCGTCTTCGTTCAGGCGAGGCCCTCTTCGCGCAACGCGCGAAGCTTGGCGAAGTCGCCGTCGGCGTGGTAGGACGAGCGCGTGAGCGGTGATGAGGCCATCAGCAGGAAGCCCCGCGATCGGCCCTCGCCGGCATAGTCCTCGAACGCCTCGGGCGGCACGTACTCGGCCACCGCCGCGTGTTTCGGTGTGGGCCGCAGGTACTGGCCGATGGTCATGAAATCGACCTCCGCCTCGCGCAGATCGTCCATCAGCGAGAGCACCTCGTCCCTCGTCTCGCCCAGCCCCACCATGATGCCCGACTTCGTGAAGATGCTGCCGTCCATCGACTTGACGCGCGCGAGCAGCTCCAGCGAGTGGCGGTAGTCTGCGCCCGGACGGATCGAACGATAGAGCCGCGGCACCGTCTCGAGGTTGTGATTGTAGACGTCGGGTCGAGCGTCCACGATGGCCTCGAGCGCGCCTTCCTTGCGCCTGAAGTCCGGCGTGAGCACCTCGATGGTGGTGTGGGGGTTTCGCGCGCGCACCGCTTCGATGCAGCGAACGAAGTGCTCGGCGCCGCCGTCCGGCAGATCGTCCCGGTCCACCGAAGTGATCACCATGTGGGCGAGACTGAGGCGCTCGGCGGCCTCGGCAAGGTGCTCGGGCTCGAGCTCGTCCACGGGATCGCCCAACCCGGTCTCGACGTTACAGAATGCGCAGGCGCGGGTGCAGACACGGCCGAGGATCATCACCGTCACATGTCGGCTCGACCAGCATTCGGAGAGGTTCGGGCAGGCGGCCTCCTCGCACACGGTATTGAGCCGAAGCGAGCGCACCAGCGCGTGCGCCTCGGCCGCCTCCGCCGAGTGACGAAGCCGCACCTTCAGCCACGGCGGTCGCTTGTCCGGCGCCGCAGCCTCCCGGGTGCCTTCGATCTGCAACAGGTCGCCAGCCATCCTGCCTCTCGCTTTGGTCGGCCCACCGACCGGATTAGATGTGGATCGCGCGATCGTACGCTTGCAGGACCGACTCGTGCATCATTTCGGAGAGCGTCGGATGCGCGAATACGGTGTGCATGAGCTCGGCCTCGGTCGTCTCCAGGATCATCTCGATCACGAAGCCCTGGATCAGCTCCGTCACCTCGGCCCCCACCATGTGAGCACCCAGCAGCTCGCCGGTGTCGGCGTCGAAGACGGTCTTGACCAGACCGTCCGACTCTCCGAGAGCGATGGCCTTGCCATTGCCCACGAACGGAAAGCGCCCGACGCGAATCTGGTGGCCCTTCTCCTTGGCCTCCTCCTCGGTGAGGCCGACGCTCGCGATCTGGGGGCGGCAATAGGTGCATCCCGGGATCCTGTTCACGTCCATGGGATGCAGACCCTTCACGCCGGCGACGTGCTCGGCGACGAGGATGCCTTCGTGCGTCGCCTTGTGGGCCAGCCACGGCGGACCCGTGACGTCGCCGATGGCGTAGACGCCCGGCTCGCCGGTCTGACACCACTCGTCGACGACGATGTGCGAACGTTCCACCTCGACGGCCGTGCCCTCGATCCCGATATCCTCGACGTTGCCGACGATTCCGACGGCGCTGATCACGCGATCGACCTCGATGGTGTGAAGTTCGTCCTCGCTGACCTCGATGGTCGCGCTGGCCCGACCGTTCTCGACTTTGACGTCCTTCACCGTGGCGCCCGTATGGAGATTCATGCCGCGCCGCTTGAATTGCTTGGCGGCCGCCTCGGAGATCTCCTCGTCCTCGACGGGCAGGATGCGTGGCAGCATCTCCACCACGGTGACCTCGGCCCCCAGATCCTGATAGAAGCTGGCGAACTCCATGCCGATGGCGCCGCTGCCCACCACGAGCAGCGAGGCGGGCATGGCCTCGGGCACCATCGCCTCCTTGTACGACCAGATCACCTCGCCATCGGGCTCGAGCCCGGGGAGGACGCGCGCGCGGGCCCCTGTGGCGATGACGATGTTCCGCCCCGTCAGCTCGGTGGACGTCTCGCCTTCCTTCTCGACGACGACCCGTCCCCCCCCGCCGAGCTTTCCGAACCCATCGAAGACGTCGACCTTGTTCTTCTTGAGCAGCCCAGTGACCCCTGTGGTGAGCCGCTTGGCCACCTTGCGCGAGCGCTTGACGATCTCACCGATGTCGAAGGAGACGCCCTCGGCCTGGAAGCCGTAGTCCTTCAGGCGCCCCAGCATGTGACCGACCTCGGACGAGCGCAGCAGCGCCTTGGTCGGGATGCAGCCCCAGTTCAGGCAGATGCCGCCCAGGTGCTCGCGTTCGACGAGGGCGACGGACAGGCCCAGCTGGCGCGCGCGGATGGCGGCGGGATAGCCGCCCGGCCCCCCGCCGATCACCACCAGGTCGTAGGATGAATCAGCCATCTTCGTGCGCACTCCTCGTGCCCGTCAGGTTGTCCTGGACTCTGACGCCCGCCCCCCAGGATAACCTTCGCAGGGCCATCAGCACGGGCCGGGCGTCGCCGGCGCTGCGACGCAACCGCGCCCGCCGGATCGCGGCACTTCGTAGCATCGGCGCTTCGATCGCGCTCGATTTCGCTCGTGACCCGAAGATTGGGCCCTGATCGAGACGAGCCCTCGCCCCGCCCCCCC
>CAZQMY010000482.1:0-4502 GCA_964594405.1 uncultured Spirochaetaceae bacterium
GCCCGCCTGGCCCTCGACTGCGGCTACGCCGACCAGTCCCACCTCTATCGCGACTTCCGCGAGCTCGCCGCGATGACGCCCCTGGCCTACCGGGCGCAGATCGGCGACGCCGCCGACTCGAGCGACGTGATCGGCAGCAAGGACTGACCGGACGCCCGGACCGGATCGCGCGCACATCGATCACCCGCCCGCTCCGGCCCCGCCGCCGATTCGTCCAAGCCGTCCGCCGCGGGCCGGGCGATCCTGGCGGCGCATCGCATCGGTCCCATCGAGTCGAAAGGAGGCCCCATGTCGACGCCCGAGACGAGCCCTTCCCCTGCCGCCGGTCCCCCGAGCGCTTCGAGCGGCGCGGCCCCCGGAGCCCCGTTCGAGCTTCCGCCGCGCTTCGTCCTGAGCGAGGGCGCGGCGGGCACGCTGCGCGGCGACTTCGGAACCGACATCGAGCGCAATGCCTCACACGGTTCGGATGCCCCCGAGACGGCGCGGCTCGAGATCTCCTACTTCTTCAACGCCGGGGAGATCCAGGGCGTGGTCGAGGCGCTCCCCGCCTGACCCACGCATCTGCGATCGTCGGAGCGAATCGGCCCGGTTGGATCTGGAGGGATCCGCCGGGCCGTCTCGTTGCATGCCTCGTACTCCGTGCGGCCGCTGCCCGCGCCGGCTTCGCCGTTCGGCGAAGCCGGGACGGATGGGCTCAGGCGTACGCCCTGGCCATCAGCGTGATCAGCCCGACGTAGGTGAGCACCAGCCACAGACTGTTGCTGCGAAGTGCGCGTGTCAACGGATTCCCCCCCCTCGCTTCCGAATCGCTCGCGGCCGTCGTGTGAGTTGCCCCCGACAGGCAACGAGCATGCATAGGATTCGTTTCGTTCAAATCCGGCAGTTCTTTAGTCCCCGCGCGATCCGTCGTGGTGCCCGAGCAACCTCGGGCGATCGGGCCGGCAGAGGAGTGCCCGGGCCCGGCGCGCCCGGCCACTCGCCTGCTTATTCGTCCGCCTGATCCGCCGGCGCCGTGGCGCGCGTCACAGGATGCCGAGAAACCCTCGGAGCATGACCGACCCGGGCCTTCCAGCGCCGATTTCAGTGTCCGCGGAAGCTGGGCTCGCGCCGCTCCTGGACCGCTGCGAGCCCTTCGAGGGCGTCCTCGGTCTCGAAGCACCGGGCCTGCTCGGTCGCCTCGAAGCCGAGCTGATCCTCGATCGAGACATCGAGGCTCCGGCCAAGGGCCTTCTTGATGCCGCGTACCGCCAGCGGCGAGCAGGCCTCGATCTCGGCCGCGACCGCCTGCGCCGTGGCGAGCACCTCGTCCGCGGGCAGCGCGCGGCTCGCCAGTCCCATGGCCAGTGCCTCCGCGCCGTCGAAAGTGCGGCTGGTGTAGAGGAGCTCGGCCGCGAGGGCCGGCCCCACCAGCCGCGGGAGCGTCCAGGTGGCTGCCATTCCGGGGTGGAGGGCCAGCTTGCCGAAGTTCACCGCAAGTCGGGCCTCGCGGGCCACGAATCGCATGTCGCAGGCCAGGGCCACGCACAGGCCGGCTCCGATGGCGTGCCCGTTGATCGCCGCGATGGTCGGCACCGGCAGGTCCCGGACGGCGAGGAAGAGCGTGTAGAACGAGCGCATGGTGTCGCGGATCCCGCGCCAGGCGACGCCGGGGCGCGCTTGGCCGATGGCCGCCTGCTCGTTCAGCATGGCCATGTCGCCGCCCGCCGAGAACGCTCGGCCGCGGCCGGTGATCACGACGGCGCGGAGCCGATCGTCTTGGCAGAGCGGCGCGATGGCTTCAGAGAACGCAAGGCCCATGGCTCGCGTCATGGCGTTCAGGTGATCGGGATCGTTGAAGTGGAGCGTGGCGACATCGCCCGCGCGCGTGGTCTCGACGAGGCTGGCTTCGGACATGGCCCGGAGGCTAGCAGCCCGCCGAAGAACCCGTGTCGAGCCGGACGCGGTCGTCATGCCCCGGATCGAGGCGCGAAACCTTGCCGTCTGTCAGTCCGGCCGGCTTCGCGCCTCGATCGAGGACGGGATCCGAGCATCTGGCCCGGTCGGGAGCTCTTCAGCCGCCCACTAGTCGTGCGCCCGACGCAGGAAGGCCGGGATCTCGCGATCCTCCTCCTCGCCGGACTCGGCCCGGCGGCGGATGAAGGCCGGCGTGTCGAGCTCGTCATCGAAGGGCGACTCGAAGTCGAGCCCGCTGTGCGCCATCTCGTCGGCGGGACCGGCCGCCTGGGGCCCAGTCTCCGGCTCCGCAGCGGGCGCGGCAGAGATCGGCGCCACCTGGTGCATGCTGGTCACCGCCTCGAGGGCCGGTCCTGGCTCGGCCTGCGCCTGCGTGACGGGCTTCATCTCGAGCTGCTGGCTCGCGGGCTCCGGACGGCGGCCGCGCGGCTGCGGCTCGTCGGGGACCGGCCGTCGCGCCCTCCCGTCGTCGAGGCCGGTGGCGATCACCGTCACGCGCAGCTCGCCCTCCGGCACGTCGTCGTCCACCACGGCGCCGAAGATGATGTTCGCGTCTTCGTGTGCCGCCTCCTGCACCAGCATCGAGGCCTCGTTCACCTCGAAGAGCGTCATGTCGCTGGAGCCGGTGATGTTGATGAGGACGCCGCGGGCACCGTCGATGGAGAGGTCCTCCAGCAGCGGGCTCGAGATCGCCGCCTCGGCCGCGTCCACCGCGCGGGAATCCCCGCTGCCGACGCCCGTGCCCATCAAGGCCACGCCCGCCTCGTTCATCACGGTGCGAACGTCCGCGAAGTCGAGGTTGATCAGACCGTGGATGGTGATCAGGTCCGAGATGCCGCGCACCGCGTTGAGCAGCACGTCGTCTGCGAGCTTGAACGCGTCCCTGATGGCCGTGCTCTTGCCCGCCAGTGCGAGAAGGCGCTGGTTGGGGATGGTGATCAGCGTATCCACCACCCCGTGCAGCTCGTCGATGCCGCGCTCGCCATGGCGGGTGCGCACGCGCCCCTCGAAGGGAAAGGGCTTGGTCACGACGCCCACCGTCAGCGCGCCGATCTCGCGTGCCACCTCGGCGATGATCGGCGCGGCGCCAGTCCCGGTCCCGCCGCCCATGCCGGCCGTCACGAAGCCCATGTCCGAGCCTTCGAGGATCTCGCGGAGGCGGTCCCGCGCCTCCAGGGCCGAGGCCCGGCCGCGGTCCGGATTGGCGCCACAGCCAAGGCCGCGGGTCACCTCGGCGCCGAGCTGCACCTTGAGAGGCGCCAGGTTGTGCTTGAGGGCCTGTGCGTCCGTGTTCGCGGCGACGAACTCGACGCCACCGAGCCCCGATTCGATCATGGTGTTGAGCGCGTTGCCGCCGCCACCGCCAACACCCACCACCTTGATGGTGGCCTGCTGGCCCGAAGCGCCTTCGAACTCGAGGAAGTCTCCCCCATCCTCGGGCCCGATCTCGAGCAGGTCGAAGTTTCCGTCGTGTTCGTTGTTGCTGGCCATTGTCTCTCTCCCCCCGGAGGCGCGCCTTCATTCTCGTGCTGGGCGCCAAATGAAACACGACATCATCTGTTTTGTCGTGGCTGGTTGTCCCACCCGGTCAGAAGAGATCCTGATCTCCGGGAGGGTTGCGTGCGTTGCTGCGAATCGGATCCCGTGTTTCGCGGGATGGTCTGCGATCAGTCGAATTCCGAGTAGAACCAGTCCCGCATGCGCTGCTTCACGCGGCCGAAGATCGACTCGTCACGGATCCGAAAGCGGCTGGGTCTGTGCGCGCGCTGCTGACCGATCCCGAAGAGCACGAGGCCCACGCCCGTGGCGTACATGGGGCTGCGGACCACGTCCTGGAGCCCGCCGATGTTGGTGGGCGTGCCCTGGCGGACCGGCGTCTCGAAGATCTCCTCTGCCAGCTCGGCCATGCCGGCCAACGCCGAGGCGCCGCCGGTGAGCACGACGCCGGACGGGATCAGCTCCTCGAGGCCCGAGCGCACCAGCTCCTGATGGGCGAGGGAGAGGATCTCCTCGACCCGTGGCTCGATGATCTCGCAGAGGATCTTGCGCGAGACCTCCCGCGGCTTGCGCCCCCCCACACTGGGCACAGTGAGCACGTCGTCGCCCGCGAGGTAGCGCGCCGAGGCCACGCCGAACTTCTTCTTGATGCGCTCCGCCTCGTCGAAGGGCGTGCGGAGGCCCACGGCGATGTCGTTGGAGAGGTGGTAGCCGCCGAGCGAGAGCACGGCCGTCTCCTTGATGGAGCCGTTCGCGAAGACCGCCACGTCGGTGGTGCCGCCGCCGATGTCGATCATGCACACGCCGAGCTCACGCTCGTCGTCGGCCAGCACGGCCTGTGCCGAGGCCAGCGGCTCGAGCACGATGTCGATGACGTTCAGCCCCGCCTTGTTGCAGCACTTGATGATGTTCTGCGCGCTGGTGACCGCGGCCGTGACGATGTGGATCTTGGCCTCCAGCCGCACGCCGCTCATGCCGAGCGGCTCCCGGATGCCGTCCTGATCGTCGATGATGAACTCCTGGGGGATCACGTGGATGACCTCGCGGTCCAT
>CAZQMY010000483.1:0-4483 GCA_964594405.1 uncultured Spirochaetaceae bacterium
ACAAGGCGCGGGAGCGTCGCCTCGATCGCATCGTCGCCATCAAGCGACTCCCCGAAGACCTCCGCGAGCACCCCAAGGCCCTCAAGCTCTTCCTCAACGAGGCTCAGGCGGCGGCTCGACTGAATCACCCCAATATCGTAACCATCTTCGATACGGATCAGGCCGACGGCAGCTTCTTCATCACCATGGAGCTGCTCGAGGGACTTCCCCTGAATGCGCTGCTCAAGACCCGCGGCCGCCTCGGACCCCGCGACACCGCCCGCATCGGCGCCCAGGTCGCGCGCGGTCTGCAATACGCCCACGATCGGCAGATCGTGCACCGCGACATCAAGACCGCGAACCTCTTCCTCACCACCGACCGGACCATCAAGATCATGGACTTCGGCCTCGCCAAGATGATGGAGCAGGTCAGGCGGGGCACGACGGTGATCGGCGGCACGCCCTACTACATGGCCCCGGAGCAGGCGACGGGAGACAACGTGAGCTTCCCCGCGGACATCTACGCCCTCGGCATCACCCTCTACGAGCTCTGCACCGGTCGGGTGCCCTTCCTCGATGGCGACATCACCTACCACCACCGTCACACGACGCCCGACGATCCCCGCACGCGTGCTTCGGGCATTCCCGACGCGCTGGCCGAGCTGATCCTCGCCATGATCCGCAAGGCGCCGGAGCAGCGGACGGGCTCGTCTGCGGAGGTGGAGCGCCAGCTCGAGGCGGTGGTCGCCGCGGAGCACTGAGACCGGGCAGCGCTACGCGCCCGCCGGGCCGATGGGCACGGGCAGCTCATCGCGACGCTCCCGCTCCTGCTCCCGCGCGGTGAAGAGCGCCATCAAGGCCGGGGCCACCACCACGTCCGCGAGCAGCGCCACGAGCGTCGCCGTCCCGGCGAGCATTCCGAACCGCTGCGTGTTGACCATCGTGGCGAGGCCCAGGACATAGAAGCCGGCGCCGAGCACCAGTGTCGTGAAGAGCAGCGCGGCGCCGGTGCTGGAGAGTGTCTCGCGGGTCGCGCGCCGCGAGTCCCGGTGCTGTACGTAGTAGATCTGGAACTTGTGCATGAAGTGGATCGTGTCGTCCACCGCGAGCCCGATCACCATCGCGCCGATCATGATCGTCGACGCGTCGAGGGGCCAGCCCAGCCAGCCCATCAGGCCGAGCACGAAGACCACGGGCATCAGGTTGGGGATCATGCTGATCAGCCCCAGCTTCGGGCTGCGCAGCAGCAGCATCATCATCGGCGTGATGATGATCAACGCGAACGCGTAGGAGCGCCCCATGCTGACGATCACGGCAGAGACCACCGCCGCGAGGACCGGCATGAAGCCGGTCATCTGGACGCCGACGTCATCCCCGAAGATCCTCTGCATCCCCGACTCCATCTGCGCGATGAAGGGCCCATAGGACATGGCGTCCACGAAGGGGGCCCGGATCGAGATGCGCGCCTTGCTGTACTCGGTGTCGACCAGCTCCTCCAGGTCCTCGGCACCGCCGTTCTCGAAGAGGAGCAGCTCCTGCGCGACGAGCGCGCGGTCGGTGGGCAGCACTCGAAATGCGGGATCGTTGCCGTTGAGCGCCTGATGTGTCTCCTTGACGATGTCCACCAACGAGAGCGTGTCCGTTCCGCTCACTTCGCCGACCTCGAGCGACTCGGCGAAGCGTCCGGCGGCCTCCATCTAGTCGTGCATCACCGGATCCTGGATGCCGCCCGGAGCCCCGGTAGCGACGACCACCTCGAGGGCCATCGTGCCCTTCAGCTCACGCTCGAGCATCTCTGCAGCCAGTCGGAAGGCATCGTCCTCCTGGAACCACTCGAGGGCCATGTGCGAGAAGTGCACGCGCGTGGCGCCAGCGGCGGATACGGCCATGATCAGCGCAGCGCCGACCAGGACCCGCTTCGGATGGGTCCCCGCGTAGTCTCCGATCCCGACGAGCCAGCGTGTGAGGCCCTCGCCCAGCCCGCGCCCGCCGCCTTCGCCGGGCGCGCGCAGCGGCCAGATGACCAGCACCGCGGGCAGGAGGAGCAGCGTGTAGGCCAGAGCCAGCATCACGCCGATCGGCGCGATCACGCCCAGATAGGCGACCGGCGCCATCTGCGCGGAGGCGAAGCTCATCATGCCCGCCGCCGTCGTGAGACTCGTCATCACGACCGCCAGCCCCGAGTGTCCGACGGCGTAGACCACGGCCTCTTCTCGCGGATCGCCCGCGGCGAGCCTCTGGTAGACGATGGCGAGGATGTGCACGGCGTCGCAGATGCCCACCGTCAACAGGAACACGGGGAGGATCTGCACGGCGGTCGAGCCGGGGATCCCGAGCGCGATCATCACACCGATGGCGGAGAGGACGGAGAGGATCACCACCGTCATCGGGAGCAGCGTGCCCGAGACCCTGCGGAAGAGGACGAAGAGGATCGCCATGATGATCAGCACGCAGGCGCCCATGAACTTGGCCATGTCCACGCCCATGGTGCGGTTGATGTAGTCGGTGATGGCCAGCGCGCCACCGACGTGGATGGGGAAGTCCGCGCTGCGCCGCGGCTCGATGACCGCGCGAATGGCGGCCATCAGCGCGTCGTTCTCCTTTGCCGTGAGCAGCTCGGGCTCCTCTTCACGCCCGCCGCCCTCGTCGAACCCGGCGAGCACGTCTTCGTCTCCCGCGCCGAGCGCGGAATAGGTGAAGGGCTCGATGGTGACGACCGTCAGGTCCGAGTCCTCGCTGATCAGGGCATTGACGTAGAGGGGGTTCGCGAGCACGCGCTCGCGAAGGCCGGCGAGCGCGTGCTCCGGATCCGCGGGCCACTCGTCCAGCATCCCCTCGAGCAGATCCTCGACGATCAGCTCGTCCGCCTCGCCCCGGGTGGTGCGCGCGTTGAAGAGGCTCGTGATGCTCTTGACCGTGGGCAGCTCCGAATCGAGCGCCAGGTGGAGCTCTCGCAGCCGCTCGAGGAAGGCGGGATCGAAGACGTCGGGCGGGTCGAGGGCGAGGATGATGCGATCGTCGCGATCGAACTGATCCCGGAACTCGCGGTACTCCACCGCGCGCGGATCGTCCTTGTGAAGGAAGCCCTCGGTGGAGTTGTCGATGGAGAGCCGAGGAAGCCACGTCAGCAGGTAGAGGGTGAGCGCGAGCGGAATCACCACCGCCCACCAGCGATGCCGGATCACGAAACGGGCCCAGCTCGCGAAGGCTGCCTCGATCCGACCACCGCTCACACGATTCCGCGGTTCGGGGTCGCGCCCATGGGGCGCAGGACGCACGTCATCGGTCGGCGGATGGCCAGAGCCCATACACACCTCGCGGCCGTCCGTGACGACCGACATTGCATCGTGTCATCGGAACAGGTCGGACGGCGCGCAGGCTACGTGATCCGCAGATGTGACGGAATGCATCAATTCGATGCGCGATGCCACGACGTAGGAAGAGGCCGTCGATCCGGAACGCGGCCCCTCGACGGCCTGCTACAACGCGCGTACGCCGTCGACGACCTGCTTCGACTCGGCGTGCAGCTCGGCGAGCTCCCTCTCGGCCGCCGTGTGCCCCTGCTCCGCGGCGCGCCCCAGCCAGAGCTCCGCCTCCTCGCGCGTCATCTCCGCCGCGAGGTTTCTTGAGTACATGCCACCGAGGTTGTACTGCGAGGGCGCGTAGCCCTGCTCCGCCGCCATCCGCCACCAGTGCTCGGCCTCCGCGGGATCCTTCTTGATTCCGCTCTGACCTGTGAGGAAGAGCGTACCGAGCATGTTCTGGGCGGCGGCGTGATTGCGTTCGGCGGCGAGTCGATACCAGCGCAGGGCCTCCTCGAAGTCCTGGTCGACACCGAAGCCCTTGAGATAGAGCACGGCGAGATTGTTGCAGCCATCGGCGTCCCCGGCCTCCGCGGCCTTGCGCGTCCACTTCAGCGCCTCGTCGTAGCGCTGGGGCACCCCGTCACCGCGTGCGTACATGTAGCCGAGCTGGGCCTGCGCCGGCGCGAACCCCTGGTCCGCGGCCAGGCGATACCAGGTGGCCGCCTCCGCGGCATCGCGGGGGATCAGCGCTCCCTCGTCGAAGACCACCGCCAGCCGGTACTGGGCGCTGACCGAGCCCTGCTCGGCAGCAAGGCGATAGAAGCGCAGCGCTTCGTCCGGATCCGCCTCGACCCCCAGGCCCTTCTCGTAGGCCTCGCCCATGCGGACCTGGGCGCTGTCGACGCCGCGCTGCGCTGCCTTGCGCCACCAGCCGACCGCCTTCACGGGATCGGGCGCAGAGCCGGCGCCCTCGCTGTAGAGCTCACCCATGTAGAAGTAGGCATTCGGATCCTTCATCTCCGCGGCCTTGAGCAGCCAGCGCCGCGCTTCCAGGACGTTCCGGTCGACCCCCGAGCGAGGAGCCTTCACGGCGCCTGCGGCGAGCGGGGGAGGCGGGGCACGATCCGCAACGGGCTCCGCGACGTCGCCGCTCAAGAAGATGACGCCGAGGGCCGTCGTGGCGCGCGCATGGCCCTGCT
>CAZQMY010000484.1:0-4449 GCA_964594405.1 uncultured Spirochaetaceae bacterium
AGCGCACTGTTGTCGAGCACGAAGCCCGTCGCACAGGCCGCCAGCCCCGAGTAGGAGTTCAGCAGGGAGATCACCACCGGCATGTCCGCGCCGCCGATCGGAATCACGAGGAGGATTCCGAGCAGCAGCGCCACCGCGACCAGCACGGTGAAGAGCGGCAGATTGAGCGGACTCATCGCGAGGATGACGCAGACGATCAGGGTGCCGATCGCGATGGCGCCGTTGACCATCTGCTGGCCGCCGTAGGTGATCGGCGCCGTCGTCATCACCTCCTGCAGCTTGCCGAAGGCGATCAGACTACCGGTCAGCGTGATCGAGCCGATCAGCACCGAGAGCACGATGGCCAGGGGCACGACGCCGGTCGGAGCCACGCCCGCGTCCACAGCGTTCAGCACCTCAGCGCCCGCGACCAGCGCCGAGGCCGCGCCACCGAAGCCGTTGAGCAGGGCCACCATCTGCGGCATCGCCGTCATCTCGACGCGCTGGGCCGCCATCGCGCCCAGTCCACCCCCGATCACGAGACCGAGGATCACCACGCCGTAGGAGACGACGTCCTGGACCAGCAGCGTGGCCACGATGGCGATCAGCATGCCGATGGCGGCCATCTGATTGCCCTGGGGTGCCGTCTTGGGCGAGGAGAGGTTGCGCAGGCCCAGAACGAAGAGGACCGCCGCGACGAGATAGGAGAGCTGGATGAATGTCGTCACGGATCAGTCCTTCTTCTTGAACATCGCGAGCATGCGATTGGTCACGAGGAAGCCTCCGACCACGTTGAAGGCCGCCGCCACGATGGCGATGAAGCCGAGGGTGGTCGCCAGGGCTCCATGGTCCCCGCCCGCGGCCAGGATCGCCCCGACCACGGTGATGCCCGAGATCGCGTTGGATCCGGACATCAGCGGCGTGTGAAGGAGCGGCGGAACCTTGGTGATCACCTCGACGCCCACGAAGAGCGAGAGGATCAGAATCGTCAATGCGGCGACTGCCGGTGCTTCAACCATCAGGCCTCTCCCTCTCCGGCCGTGTCGGCCGGGGCTTCGGTCGGGGCAGGCATCGTGCCGCCCAGGCGTTCATTGACCAGCGCACCGTCGTGGGTGATGAGTGTGCCGGCGGTGATCTCGTCCGCGAAGTCCAGGTGCAGCTGGCCTTCCTCGAGAAGATGATCGAGGAAGGTGACGAGGTTCTTCGCGTACATCTGACTGGCGTGCGCCGGTATCTCGCTGGGCAGGTTGGTATGGCCCACGATGGTCACGCCGTGCACGATCGTGTCCTGATCGGCCTGCGTGAGCGCAACGTTGCCGCCCTTCTCCGCGGCGAGATCGACCACGACGGATCCGGGCCTCATGGCCTGGATGGCGTCCTCCTCGATCAGGCGCGGCGCCGGCTGGCCGGGAACGAGCGCGGTGGTGATGACCACGTCCATCTTGGCCACCTCCTTGCCGAGCAGCTCGCGCTGCTTGGCATAGAACTCCTCGGTCTGGGCCTTGGCGTAGCCGCCCTTGTCCTCGGAGTCCCCGGTGTCGAGGTCGAGCTCGACGAAGCGGGCGCCGAGGCTCTCCACCTGCTCCCGCACGACCGCCCGGGTGTCGTAGCCGAAGGTCACCGCACCGAGGCGCTTCGCGGTGCCGAGGGCCTGCAGGCCCGCCACGCCGACTCCGACCACCAGCACCTTCGCCGGCTGCAGCGTGCCTGCGGCCGTCACCAGCATCGGGAAGATGCGGGGCAGCTTCGTCGCCGCCAGCAGGACCGCGCGATAGCCGGCAATGGTGGATTGGCTGGAGAGCGCGTCCATCGACTGGGCGCGGGTGATGCGCGGCATGAACTCCATCGAGAAGGCCGTCGTGCCCTGCGCCACCAGCCGCTCCGTCAGATCCTTCTGGTCGAGCGGCTTGAGGAAGCTGATCAGCGCCGCGCCGCGCTTGAGCTGGCCCACCTCCTCTTCGGTGGGCACCTGCACCTTCAGCACGAGATCGGCCGTCAAGGTCTCGCCGGCGCTGGCGACGATGCGCGCACCGGCCTCCTCGTAGGCGCCGTCCTCGAACCCGGCGTCCGCGCCGGCGCCCGCCTGCACGATCACTTCGGGACCGAGTTTGATGAGCGACTTGACCGCGTCGGGCACCAGGGCCACGCGGCGTTCGCCCGGAATGACTTCTTTCGGGACACCGACAATCAAGGTCTGACTCCGAGGACCGGGGCGAGGCATCCGAGCGCGCGCGATGGCCCGGAAGAGCGTCCCCGCCGAGTGGTCGAAAGGGGTTGGGTTTGGAGTGGACGGAGCGTCCAGGGGGGCGAGCCCCGATGGACTGGGAGGGACTGCTGCGTCGGCGAGTCGATCGCCGGGCCCGCATTTAAGCCCATCCATGGGCCGTTGTGCAAATCGACGAGGAATCGACTCGAGGGCACGCAAACGCGCGGCCCGAGTGGATTTTCGGCGCCGGGAGCGCTTGGCTTCCGATGCCCACTCGATCCGTGATCGACACAGCGGAGCCCCGACCTCGTCCGCCCGCGATTCGAGCCCGGCCGGAGCCCTCGGGGATCAGCCACGCTCCTCCGATGTCGCCGACGCGACACGGAGAGCGCGTGCGTCGCTCGCGACGCTTGCCCGGTCCATGGGATCGCGATCGACGCTTGCCGATCGCTTCGCCCCCCAGCGGAGGTGGCCCACGCAAGTCGCGGGCGGTGTGCCGGCGATCAGAACTGGCTGAGGACGAGTGAGGCGCGGCCGGTGGTGGTGGCCAGCTCGAAGATCCAGCCGTCAGCGACCTCGGCGTTCCGGTCCGGGACACCGAGCTCGGTGGAGACGCCGTCGCGCTCGAGGGCGCACATGGTGTTGCCGCACAGGACGTTCAGGAATTCACCCACGCCGTCGGTGATCAGGTCCTCATCCAGCGCCGCCTCTCCCATGCCCGCAGCCGCAGCGGCGAGCTTGCGACAGAAGCGGGAGTCTCCGATCAGCGTCACGTCCAGGCCGCGCGGCCCGTGGATGGGCACCGAGACGCGGTAGGGAAGATTCGGCACCTCCTCGAGGAGCTGGGCATGACCGATCTTCACGGTGATGCCCGCCACGCGCAGGGCGAACTTGGGCAGGAGGTCGACCACGTAGGGCGCGATCCGATTGTTCGAGAGGGGATCCGGCAGACTCGCCGTGCCACTCACCGCGTAGGGTGCCTGGTCGACCTTGAAGCGGTCGAGCATCTCGGACAGCCGGTCCTCGCTGAGATGGCCCAGCTGGACGAGCGCCTGGCCGATCAACAGTCGCGTCGCGGACTGGATGCGGAGGCATTCCACGAGCTGCTGCGACGTCAGCAGACCGAGCTCGACGCAGAGGTCGCCATAGGGCTTGTCGATGCTCCGCTGCTGGAGATTCGCGGCGTCCGCGTCCTGCCGACTCATCATGCCCTGCTCCACCGCGATCTCGCCCAGGGCCTTGTTCGTGCGGCTCAGCAGATCGAGGCCCTCGCGAAGCTGCGCGGCATCCACCTCACCCTCTTCGATCAGGTACTGGCCAAAGAACTTGATGCTCACGATCTACTCCTCCGTCTCGTCATCGCCGAGCAGACCCTCGAAGAGGGATCCCAGGACCTCTCGATCGAAGGGCTTTCCGAGCACCTGGATGGCCCCGAGCTTGAAGGCCTCCTCGGCCCGGCTGCCCATGCCACCCACGGACGAGACCATGGCGACCTTCACCTCGGGATGGTTCGAGTTCAGCACACGAAGCGCGGCCATTCCGTCCAGACCGGGCATCACGATGTCCATGAGGACGAGGTCCGGGTGGACCTCCGCCACCATGCGAATGGCGGACGCACCGTCGTTGGCGGTCCCCACCACGTCCACGCCGTCGAAGTCCGAGATGATGTTCTCGAGCTGGGCGATCACCGCGCGGCTGTCGTCCACCAGCAGTACCGAAAGCTTCTGGGCCATTGCCTTCCCCGTTTACGGCCACCCGCCTGCCCAGACGTCTGCTGGGCCCAAGGGGGCGCGGCGATCCCGATGAGACCTCGCAGGCTGGTCCATCGTCCGATCGGCAGCGACGGTTGAGCCTCCAGACTCGTTCCCGGCACGGCCGCGACGATCTCGAAGCGAAGGGGTTCCTTGCCTTGCTGGGCGGATTGAAAATCTATAGAGTGCGGGCCCTTAGCGAGGCACCTCGCCCCGTCGGACCCGCCCATCCGGCTCGGCAGGGCAGAGCGCTGGCACGTCTACTCACGCCCCGTCCCCGTGGCCGCTCGATGCGAGCGGATCACAGCCGGGCTTCACCCCACCTGGATCGACCCGATTACCCTGGAGGCTTCGCGGCGCCCCCAGCCTCGAAGCGCTCCCATCAGCACAAGCCGGAGAGCATTCCGATGCGATTCTACGAGTACGAATCCAAGGCCCTGTTCCGCCGCCATGGCCTGCCGCTGGGCGAGAGCCATGTGGTGCACAGCAAGGAGGAAGCCGGGAGCGCCTTCC
>CAZQMY010000485.1:0-4432 GCA_964594405.1 uncultured Spirochaetaceae bacterium
GAGATCGAGGTGCAGCTGATCCGGCCCGTGGGATCCGACCGGCTGCCTTGCGTCTACTACATCCATGGGGGTGGCATGCAGTCGCTCTCGTGCTTCCAGGGCAACTATCGTGCCTGGGGCAAGATCATCGCCGCGCAGGGCGTCGCCGTCGCGATGGTCGATTTCCGCAATGCCATCAGTCCGAGCTCTGCCAAGGAGGTCGCGCCCTTTCCGGCGGGCCTGAACGACTGCGTCTCCGGCGTTCGCTGGCTGGGCGAGCAGGCCGAGGATCTCGGGATCGACGCCGGGCGGATCGTGGTCGCCGGTGAGAGCGGGGGTGGCAACCTCACGCTCGCCACCGGGATGAAGCTGCTTCGCGAGGGCGAGATCCATCGGATCCAGGGCCTCTACGCGCTCTGCCCCTACATCGCAGGACAGTGGCCGCAGGACCAGTATCCGAGCTCGGTGGAGAACAACGGCATCCTGATCGATCTGCACAGCAATCAGGGCGCCATGGCCTACGGCATCGAGGCCTTCGAGGCGCGCGACCCGCTGGCCTGGCCCGCCTTCGCCACCGAGGAGGACGTCCGGGGCCTGCCGCCGACCATGATCAGTGTCAACGAATGCGACCCGCTGCGTGACGAGGGCATCGTCTTCTACCGACTGCTTCTGCGCAGCGGCGTCGAGGCCCGTTGCCGTCAGGTGATGGGCACCATGCACGGTGTCGAGGCGGTTCCGGTGGTGTGCCCGGAGATCAGTCGGGATACCGCGCGCAGCCTCGCCGACTTCTGCCGGGATCCGCGGCGATGATCGATCGATCGTCCTTGTCTTCCCCAGCGGCTGCGTCGATAATGGCACCATGCTGGAGGAAGACATGGATGCACCTCGCTCCATTCGCTGGGAAACGCTGACCAAGAAGGCCTTCGACGAGATCGATCGCAGGCGGGCGGTGGTGATGGTCACCTGCTCGCCTCTCGAGGTGCATGGTCCCCATCTGCCTCTCGGCGCGGATGCGCTCGAGGGCGAGGGGCTCGCCGAGCGGGCCCTGCGCTTCCTGCCCGCGAAGCATCGGGACCGGACCTTCCTCAAGCTGCCCTTCATCTACGTGGCGACGGACCCGGTCCCGCAGCCGGGCTCCATCGCCTTCCGCCCCTCCACGATCATCCGTGTCGTGGAGGATCTCGGGCGATCGCTCGCCGCACAGGGCTTCGAGAACGTCCTGATCTCCAACTTCCATGGCAGCCCCCGCCACTTCCTCGCCATCGAGACGGCCTGCGACCGTGTGTCGAGGGACACAGGCATCCGCATGCTCTGCATCTTCTCGGCCATGCTGACGCGTCTTGGTGTCATGGGCTCCGAGCTCGGGGACGTGCTGGGGCACGTCGAGGGCGTATCGCCCGAGGATTTCGACGCCGATACCCACGGTGGTCTCGTGGAGACCAGTCAGCTGCTGGCGCTCCACCCGGAGCTCATCGACCCGGACTACAAGCGTCTGCCCAAGCGCTCCGTGGCGATCTGGGCCGGCGAGCAGGGAAGGGACCATCACGAGGTGAGCGAGCCCAGCCTGGCCGCATTGCCTTCGATGCTGGCACAATTCAAGAACGCAATGCACTTCTTCGCCGACGAGACCTACAGCGGCAGCCCCGCCCTGGCCTCGGCCCGACTCGGCGAGGAGTTCCTCGACGAGCTCGGGCAACAGGCCGGCCAGGCGATGGGCGAGCTGCTCGACGGCAATCTGCCGCCCGAGGCCTGGCACTCGCCCGCGTGGAAGCTTCGCCAGCTCTTCGTCCATCCGCTCGCCGTCCGCTTCTTCGACCAGCTCCTCGACGCGCCCAAGGGCGTCGGCTGAAGAGGCCGGGTCGCCGACGATCGTTTCCTACGTCATCCGTAGGAGGCGACGTGGCGCAAAGTCCGACTGCCCTCGCCGATGGGAAACGCATCGCCGATAGTTCCCTGCATATGCCCTCCCGCTGATATGCTGGCCTCCTTCGCCGGGGCGGGTCGCGTCGAAGGTCGCGATCGGCCGGGACGCGGCGCCTCCCGCCCGGTCTCGCGGATGGAGGAAACATGCTTCGACGGCTGCGCGGCGCGACGTCCATCACTCTCGGAGCCCTGCTGACCGGCGTCGTCCTGGCTTGCGCAGGGCCAGCGCAGACGCGCGATCGCGTCCATGCGCAGGCCACCGAGGCGATGGCGCAACGGGATCCCGTGTCCGCACGGGCGCTCTTCGAGCGCGCGGCCGAGGCGGAGCACGTCCCCGCGCAGATCGCGCTGGCCCGGATGCAGCTCGCTGGTCTCGGGGGTGAGGTGGACGAGCGGGCCGCGCATCGCTGGCTCCGGCGTGCGGCGGAGGCGGACTCGGCCGAAGCGGCGTATCAGCTCTCGAGACTGCTGCGCGAGGCGTCGTTCGTGTATCGGGATCCGGCCGAGGCTGATCTCTGGCTGCGCCGTGCGGCGGAGGGCGGGCATGCTGAGGCCCGTTTCGAGGTGGGACAGGCGTGCGAGCGACGGCTCGCGGCAGACATGTCCTGTGCCATCGAGCACTACCGGGCGGCGGCAGAGCAGGCAGACCCCCGCGCGCTTCATGCCCTGGCACGACTCTCGTCGCGGGGTGGCCTCGGAGAGGTCGACGACGCGCGCGTCGTCGAGATGCTCGAAGGTGCGGCTCGGGCGGGCTCGCATGAGGCGGCGCTCGATCTCGCGGAGCGCTTCGATGACGGCCGGGGCGTCGCGCGTGACGTCTGGCGGGCGACGCGGCTCGTGCGAGCGGCCGCCGAGTCGGGTCACCTGGGCGCGCAGGTGCGCCTCGGCGAGCGCTACTACTTCGGCCACGGGGTGCCGAGGAGCGGCGACCACGCAGCGCGCTGGTTCGGGCAGGCGGCAGAGCAGGGCTCGACCCGGGCGATGCGCTGGATGGCGCGGACGTATCGCACCCGCACGGTCGGCGGCGAGCGGGCGAATGCCGTCGAGGCCATGCGCTGGCTCGATCGTGCGGCCGGGCAGGGCGACCTCGAGGCGAAAGAGGAGCTGGCGCTGCTGATGCGGAGCGACGGAGGGGCCGCGCAGGATCCGATGAAGCTCCTGGCGCTCGATCGCGAGCTCGCTGATCAGGGGGGCACCGCAGCGATGCTGCGTCTCGAGGCCGCATACCGCGAGGGCCAGTGGCTGCCGGCGGACCCGAGCGTTGCGATGGAGTGGGCGCGACGCGCCGAGGCGCGAGGGAGCGCGGAGGGGGCCATGCGGCTGGCCGCGTACCATCGCGAGGGGCTCGTCGTGGCGAAGGACGAGGCGCGTGCGCTCGAGCTCGTCGAGTCCGCGGCGCGTCGCGGATGGATTCCAGCACAGCTCGAGCTCGCGGATCGGGCGGCGGCGGGCCGGGGCGTGCCGCGCTCACCCGACGCGGCCGTCGAGTGGCTCACGCTGGCTGCGGATGCAGGCGACCCCGGCGCCGCGCGCCGGCTGGCCGAGCTCATGCGGAAGCGCGATGCCGAGGATCCGGGTGCTCGCATGCGCTACGAGCAGGCGGCCCGCTCGGGCGACGTCGCGGCGCAGCTCGCGCTCGGCACGATGCTGATGGAGGGCGAGGGCGGAGCGAGGGACGCGCGTGGCGCAGTCGGTTGGTGGCGGCGTGCGGCCAGCGCCGGCGATCGCGAGGCCATGCGCCTGCTGGCGGATGCGTACTTCACCGGCGCCGAGGGGCTGCCCGCCGACGCCAACGTCGGACTGCGCTGGCTGGCACGTCGTGCGCAAGCGGGCGATCCCGATGCGATGCTCCAGCTGGGCCGGATCCTGCTGGGCCTGATGAGCGAGCAGGAGCGCAGACCCATCGACGCGGAGGCCGGGGCCGCGTGGGTGGCGCGCGCGGCGGAGGCGGGGTCGGTGCACGCGCGCGGCCTGCTCGGCGACCTCTACGCCGGAGGTCTCGGGGTGGAGCCGGACATGGGGACGGCGCTCGGCCACTGGTCTAAGGCTGCCGGGCAGGGGCTCTCGTCCGCGCAGGTGAATCTCGGCTACGCGCTCCTCGAAGGTCGGGGCGTGGAGGCGGACGAGGAGAAGGGCCTGATGTGGCTGGAGCGCGCGGCCGAGGCCGGCGAGTCCACGGCGATGGTGGTCCTGGCCCGTGAGCTCGCGCTCGGATCGCGCGTGGAGCGCGACCTCCAGAAGGCTCGGGCGCTGGCCGAGCGCGCGCAGGAGGCCGGCGATCCTCGTGCCGAGCAGGTGCTCGCCACAGTGGCTGCGGCCGACGCTTCGACGGCAAATGAGCTGGTCACGAGCCGCTAGCGAGCCGCCCGTGGGCCGCGATGGCAGCGGCCACCGAGGTCGATGGGGCTGAGCGGCCCGGCCGTGGATCACGCGTGCTCGCCGGGTCCGGGGTGCCGGGTGGTATGCTGGCGCGGGCCCGCTGCGAGGCGCGCGGGCGCCAACGGAGGGCGCGCGCGTGCGAAGGTGGGGG
>CAZQMY010000486.1:0-4432 GCA_964594405.1 uncultured Spirochaetaceae bacterium
GGGCCGGCCGAAGCCGCTTCCGCTCCCCCTCGTGCTGGCCGCGAGCGGGGCGGTCTTGATGGTGCTCATCGTGGCCCTCGGAATCTGGTGGCTACGCCGACTGCCGCGGATCGAGAGCTGACCGGGAGCTCGAGGCCGGGGCGCGATCCGAGGCGAGGCGACGAGCGCCCTCGCCTACTCCGGCGTCACGTAGGCCGCGGTGATGCCGCCGTCCACCATGAAGGTCGTCCCTGTGACATACGAGGATTCATCACTCGCGAGATAGAGCGCCGCCTGCGCGATCTCCGGCGCCTCGGCCAGCCGCCCCATCGGAATGTGCACCAGCCGTCGCGCGCGGACCTCGGGGTCGGCCAGGAACTCCTGCAGCAGCGGTGTGTTCACCGGCCCCGGGCAGAGGGCGTTGGCCCGAATCCCCTGGCGCGCATACTCCACGGCGATCTCCCGCGTCATGGCCAGCACACCGCCCTTGCTGGCCGTATAGGCGATCTGCGAGGTGGCGGCGCCCAGCACCGCCACGAAGGACGCCGTGTTCACGATCGAGCCGCCGCCCGAATCGAGCATTGCCGGGATCGCGTGCTTGCAGCCGAGGAAGACGCCCTTCAGGTTGATGTCGATGACCAGCTCCCAGACGTCCAGCGAGGTCTCGACGGGAGAGCCGTCGCCCTCCGGAAAGATCCCGGCGTTGTTGAACATCACGTCGAGGCGGCCGCCCTCCCCCACCGTCCGATCGACGGCCGCACGCATGTCGGTATCGCTCGCCACATCGGCCTGCACGGCGAAGGCCCGAGCACCGGCTCCTTCGAGGCCGGCGCCGATGCGGCGGGCCTCGCGCTCGGCCGCATCTCCATCACGATCACAGAGGGCGACCACGGCGCCCTGCGCGGCGAAGAGCTCCGCGCTGCGCAGACCGATGCCGCTGGCGGCGCCGGTGATCAGGGCGACCTTCCCGGCCAGCCTTCCCGAAGTCCCATCGCTCACGACGCCCCTCCCTCTCTCCTTCGATGCTCGATCCGTCGATGCTCGGCCGCGTGCGCCGAAGACGCGCGAGCGTCGATCAGAGTAGTCGCCCCGGGCCCGCTCAGACAGGCCGCGGGGCCCCGTCACGCAGCCGAGGGCGCGCGAGCCAAAGGGGTGCGGGCAAGCGGGTTCAGCTGATCAGGCCGCGCTCGCGGAGCCCGTCGATGGCATGGAGCACGTCGGCCTCCGGCTCCGGGATCACGCCGATCATCTGGCTGATGCTCATGCCCACCATCGCGAGGTCGAGGACGGCCTCTTCCGTCTTGCCGAGCTGCGCGCGCTCCTTGTCGGCCTGGCTCTGGCGCACGGTGAAGGTCGTCGATGGGGCGGGCCGCGGCTGCGCCGTTGGATCGACGGGCGAAGGTGCCGACTCGATCTCGTCGCGTCTGCAGATCGCATCGAGGATCGCCCCGGAGAGCGGGATGCACTCGCCCTCCGGCTCGCACTCGTCGATGCGGGCCTGGAAGTCGAACTCGCCCTCGCGCCAGCTCATCAGCTCGAGGAGCGCGTCGTCACCGCTGAGAGGCCCGAGCCGGGCGACCCGAAGCATGCCGTTCTCGAAGGCGACGTAGCCCTCCTCCGCGCCTCGCGTGAGCGTGACCGTCCCGCGCGGCGCCGAGGTCCCGAACATCTGCAGCAGGTTCTCGATGCCGAGCTCGGCGATCGGACCGCTGATGCCGCCCAGTCGTCCACTGTGCTCGGCGCGTCCGATCTCGCGAATGAAGGCGTCGAGCAGCGGCGCCTGCTCGGCGTCCGGATCGAAGGCGATCCCCATGGCCGCGACACGGCCGTCTGCGGCCTCGAGATGCCTGCGCACCTCGCCCTTCACCTTCATCTTCTCGCCGGTCTGGGGATGATTGATGGTGAGCTGTACGACCTCGCCAATGCCGATGGGCCGACCGCGAACCGTCAGCAGCACGCCCGAGCTCGAGAGGTTGCGGGTCCGGCCCTGGATCGTGCCCTCGCTCGATTCGACGGCCGCGTGTACACGTGCACGCGAGCGTGGTGAGCGCCGCCGACCGTTGTCGCTGGCGGTCTCGGAGCTGGGCGCCTGACTCGACAGGGGCTCGAACGCCGCTCGGATCTGCCGCGCCGAGAGGCGGAACTGCAGCGCGACGCCGGCCTTCGCACCGGCCATGGCCAGCTCGGGGGGGACGACGTGGACCACCTCCGCCTCGAGCTCGAGGCTGCGATGGCAGAAAGGCAGCTGCACCACGGCGAGCACGAACTGCCGCACCTCGAAGTGCTCTTCGGTCGCCACGAAGATGCCGCCGTTGGCGATGTTGCTCGCGTACTCGGCGTAGAACTCGGCCTCGGTCTCATACTGGACGATGAGCTGGGGCTGCATTTCGGTGGGCACGTTTGCCCCTCCTGGGCGCTCGCGTATCGAAGCGCTTCGACCGAGAAGACGGCTCCGAAATATGGGGTTTAACACCCAGAACCTCGTGATGGTTATCGGCGAGGCTGAGCGAATCCTGACAGGTGATTCGAGTCACGCCGCCATCTCCTGAAAGAAAAACGACGGCCCCCGCGATCCGGCGGAGTCCGGCCCGCAGGCTGCCCGCGCATGGGTCGGCGCACCCGGAGGGCCCGACCTGACGGCCAGCTGAACCCACGCCCTCGGATGGGGCGCTTCCGGCGGTCAGCCCCGCTCGAAGAAGCGCTGCTTCTCGAAATCGGTGACGAAGCGATCGTAGGCGGCGAGCTCGGCGCGTGCGAAGTGCGCCAGGTGCTCGGCCACCTCGGCGCCGAAGGCCTCACGAACGAAGGCGCTCTGCTCGAAAGCCTCCACCGCCTCGCCGAGGTTGTGCGGCACGCGCGCCAGATCCCGGGCCTCGTAGCCGTTGCCCGCGAAGAGGGGACCGGGATCGGTGCCCTTCTCGATACCGTCGAGGGCCGCGGCGATCAGCCCCGCGTAGACCAGGTAGGGATTCGCGTCGCCGCCCGGGATGCGACACTCGACGCGCAGCCCGGCCCCGTGTCCCACCACGCGGAATCCCACGGTGCGGTTGTCGTAGGACCAGGCGATGCGGGTCGGCGCGAAGGTGTCCTCCACGTAGCGCTTGTACGAGTTCACGTTCGGGGCGAAGAGCATCGAGAGCGCGCGCGCATGCTCGAGCATCCCGCCCACGGCGTGGCGGAAGGTGTGGCTCGGTCGCGCGGCGGTTCCGGGCAGGGGCTCGCCCTCGCCGGCGAAGGCAGAGCCCCCGGCCTCGTCCACGAAGCTCATGTGGACGTGCAGGCTGTTGCCCGCGTGGTCCGTATCCCACTTCGCCATGAAGGTCAGCGAGCAGCCCTGCTGCGCGGCGATCTCCTTGGCGGCCAGCTTGTAGATGGCGTGGCGATCGGCCATCTCCACCGCGGGCGCGTAGCGCAGATTGATCTCGTGCTGACCGGCGCTCGCCTCGCCCTTGCTGAATTCGACCGGCACGCCCGAAGCATCCACCAGGCGGCGGATCGATCCGATCACGGGCTCGGCGAAGCTCCCGGAGAGGACGTGATAATCCTCGTTGTAGACCCGGTTGGTGGGCAGCCCCTTGTAGTCCCTGGCCTGAGCGCCGTCGTAGGTCTCCTTGAAGAGGAAGAGCTCGAGCTCACTCGCCATCTGGGGAACGAAGCCCAGGGCCGCCGCCCGCTCGACCTGCCGTTGCAGGATCGCGCGGGGTGAGACGTGCACGGGCTCGTCGCGCTCCTCGATCAGACAGTCGCAGATCACCAGAGCCGTCCGATCGAGCCACGCCGCCTGACGCAACGTTGCGTAGTCGGGGATCGCGCGCATGTCGCCATAGCCGCTCTCCCAGCTCGTCCACGCGTAGCCCGGCGTCGGATCCATCTCCATGTCACAGGCCAGGAGATAGTCGCATGCGTGCATGCCGTCCCGGGCCACCTCCTCGAGGAAGTAGCGCCCCACGATCCGCTTGCCCATGAGCCGGCCGTAGAGGTCGGGAAAGACCGTGAGCACGGTCTCGATGCTCTCGTCTTCGATCAGACGGACCAGCGTCTCGAAATCGAGTCGCCCACGCTCCAGCATGCGCCCCCCCCTGCTCGCGGGCGAGTCGGCCCGCACACGCGGAGCTTACCATCCGCGCGGTGTCGCGGTGTCGCGCGCCTGCTCGGACGGCACGAGGCGCGACGTGTGGACCGCCCGCGAGCTAGGCCTCGTCCGGCTCGTCTTCCGTGGCCCGGAAGAGGGAGAGCTGCGGCGTGTCGGAGTCGGCATCGATGGGGATCGGATAGTCGCCGGAGAAGCAGGCATCACAGGTGCCGAGCTTGAGCTCGGTCTCGGAGGTCTTGCCAAGGCCGTCGACGGAGAGGAAGCCCAGCGAATCCGCACCGATGATGGCGCAGATCTCCTCCACCGAATGGTCGTGCGCGATCAGCTCCTCGCGCGTGGGCGTATCGATGCCGTAGTGGC
>CAZQMY010000487.1:0-4420 GCA_964594405.1 uncultured Spirochaetaceae bacterium
GATCCGAAGACCTTACAGCCAACCAAGCATCAATACGACTCGGCCGTGGCCGCCATCTACGCCTTCCTCCAGAAGTTCGATCTGGTGAGCGAGTACAAGATCAACATCGAGGTCAATCACGCGACGCTCGCCGGCAAGAGCTTCCAGCACGAGCTCGCCACAGCCGCTGCCAACGACCTGCTGGGCAGCGTCGATGCCAACCGGGGCGATCCACAGAACGGATGGGACACCGATCAGTTTCCCAACAGCGTGGAGGAGATGACGCTCGCCCTCTACGAGATCCTGCGCGCTGGCGGGCTCGGCACGGGAGGCTTCAACTTCGACGCGAAGCTGCGCCGGCAGAGCATGGATCCGATCGATCTCTTCCACGCTCACATCGGCGGCATGGACACGCTGGCCAGCGCCCTGCTCCGCGCCGCCGAGCTGATCGAGGAAGGGACACTGCAGGCCTTCGTGGACGAGCGCTATTCAGGATGGGAGCGTGAGCTGGGCCAGTCGATCCTCTCGGGCGAGCGCTCACTCGAATCGCTGCACGCGGAGGTCGTCGCGGGAAGGATCGACCCCGAGCCCCGATCCGGGCGGCAGGAGCGTCAGGAGAACCGCCTGAACCGCGTGCTCCGCAGGCGCTGAGCCTTCACCCCGGAAGCCTCGCCAACAGTCCCTGCCGTCGCCGTGCACCGGCCCTCTGACTCGAGACGGGCCCTCTGACTCGAGACGGGCCCTTCTACGGGCTAGTCACGGCCAGATGCGGGGCTCTGGATCGGGGAGCCATGGCCTTCGAGCGCCATTCGCGTCTGCTCCAGGTACGTTTTCTTGTCGACTCGAAAGAAGCCTTCGATGCCCATCGCTTCATTGAATCGTCGGACCGCGGGATGAGGCGAGCCGGCCGTCAGCCACTCGGCCATCCCCTCCGCCTCTTCGGGGCGGACGCAGGGCCCCACGACCAGAGCGAGGCCGGGTGAGTCCCCGATGGCGCCAATCTCCCGGAGGAGGCTCCGCGCGTCCGCGGAGAGCCAGGTGAGCGCGACCCTCGGCACGATGGCGACATCCGCCTCGCCCTGCAGCACCGCCAGGATCCGATCGTCCACCGAGGAGATCGAAACGACCGACTCTCCCGAGACGGCGCGGCGGTCGAGCCATCGTCTGGACAGCTCGCCCGACAGTGAGCGCTCGGCAACCGCGATCCGACCGAGCGGGCGTCGATCGAGGGAATCGATCCCGCTTGCCTTGCGCGCCACTGCGATGAGTGTCCACCCCGAGCTGCGGACGACGATGTCGACGTCCTCTCGCTTCAGGACCGACTCCGCCTCGCGCGGCGTCATCAGTGTCATGTGGGCGTTGCCCTTCAAGAAACGATCGAGATTCTCGGACCATGTGCGGGCCAGCTCGAGCGAAGCCTCGCGCCCCGCTGCACGCGCAGCGCCCATGAGGAGCTCGTCCAGCATGGGCTCGAAGCGCTCCCGGCTGATCGCCCGCACGCCCCCGATCCGCAGCAGCGGCCCGCAGGCGTCCCGTGCCTCCTCATCCGCCTCGGCGGGCTGCGCGAGCAGGCAGAACACGACCATGAGCCCGTACAGCAAGCGCGCAGGTCGATCGAGCAACACGAAGCACTCCTGGTGAACCAGCGTTTGCCCTCGAGGCCACTCTATCAGGAGCCCGACGCTGCGACCAAGGGGAAACGACGGAGTCGCCGCTCCGATTCGCAGGGGGCTGCATGCGGCTGATGGTCGACGAAGATCGGGCAGGATCGCGCCCCATGACAGGCGCCCGGACGCATGCGAAGATGCGCAGCGGTCGCGGGCCCATGCTCTCTCCGAGCGCGGAGTGGGGGCATCTCCGGCCCTTCTCGATCCCGATCTGGCAGGTCCAGCCCCTCCCATGCACGCACGCATCGAAGCCCTGCTCGAGCGCTGGGGCCACCTGGTCCATCGCCGGGCATGGCTCTTTCTCGCGATCACGATTGCCATCACCGGCGGCCTGGCCACCCAGCTGAAGCACTTCTACATCGACGCGTCGCTCGAGGGCTTCTTCCACCCGGACGATCCGGTGCGGGTGCTCTACGACGAGTTTCGCGAGCAGTACGGGCGCGACACCTTCATCATCGTCGCCCTCGAGCCCGAGGGCAGCATCTTCGAGCGCGGCTTCCTCGAGATGCTCCGCGAGCTGCACGAGCGGGTCGAGGAGCTGCCTCTGGTCGTGGAGGTGACGAGCCTCGTCAACGCCCGCGAGACGCGCGGCGTGGGGAACGAGATGATCGTCGGCGAGCTCATGGAGGAGTGGCCGGAGGACGACGCGGCCATCCGCGAGATCGAGGCGCGCGCGCTCGGAAATCCGCTCTACGTCCGCAACCTGATCAGCGAGGATCGGAAGTTCGCGGGACTGCTGATCGAGCTCGAGGTCTACTCGCAGCTCGGTGAGGCCGCGGATGTGCTCGGCGGCTTCGAGGATGACCTCGAGGCGACCGAGGAGGCAGAGTTGGCGCCCGTCTACCTCACCGGTGAAGAGGAGCGCATGATCGTCGGAGCGGTCCTCGAGCTGCTCGAGGACTATCGCAGCGACTCGCTCCGCATCGAGGTGGCAGGCACTCCGGTGCTCACGGACCAGTTCGCGCTGCTCATGCAGCGGGACATGGCGCGATTCACCGTGCTGGCGCTGCTGATCGTAGTGGTCAGCCTCGCCACCCTCTTCCGCCGCGTCGGCGCGGTCGTGCTTCCGCTGATCACCGTGATCTGTGCGGTGGTCACCACCATGGCCATCATGGCCTCCACCGGCACCCCCCTCACTTCGCCCACCCAGATCATTCCCACCTTTCTGCTGGCGGTCGGCGTCGGTGGCTCGGTGCACATCCTGGCCATCTACTATCAAGGTCGCCGACGCGGCCTGTCCAAAGAGGACGGGCTCGCCCACGCGTTGGGACATTCGGGACTGGCGGTGATCATGACCAGCCTGACCACGGCAGGCGGACTCCTCTCCTTCGTCGCCGCCGAGCTCCTCCCCATCTCCCACTTCGGCGTCTTCGCCCCCGTCGGCGTGATCGTCGCCCTCTTCTATTCACTCACGATGCTGCCCGCGCTCGTAGCGATCTCGCCCGGGCGCCGGGCAGGTGGCGAAGCTCGCCCGCTCCACCTCTCGCAGCGGATGCTCGTCGAGGCCGGAGCCTGGTCGACCCGCAGGAGCACGGCCGTGATCGGCGTGGCCGCGACCCTCGTCGCGGTCTCGTTGGTGGGCATCCTGCAGATCCGAGTGGCTCACAGCCCCTTCGACTGGTTTCCAGAAGGGGACATGGTCAGGCGCGGCATGGAGAGCATGAACACGAACATGGGCGGGATGGGGAGCTTCGAGCTGATGATCGACAGCGGTCGGGAGAACGGCTTCCACGAGCCCGATCTCCTGCAGGCCATCGATCGCCTCCACGACTCGATCTACGCCCTCGATCGCAACGGCATCCGCGCGGGCAAGGTCCAGTCCCTGACGGACGTGCTCAAGGAGACCCACAAGGCGCTGAACGAGAACCAGCCAGCTTTCTATCGAGTACCCGACGACGCGGCTCTGATCGCCCAGGAGCTCCTGCTCTTCGAGAACGCAGGGAGCGACGACGTCGAAGACCTCGTCGACTCCACCTTCCGCACCGGACGGGTCTCGGTGCGTGTCCCCATGAGCGACGCGGTGAAGTTCCCGGACTTCATCGCGGCATCGATGGACGAGGCCAGCCGCCTGCTGGGCGAGGACGTGACCATCGAGGTCTCCGGCATCGTACACGTCATCAGTGCGACGATGACCGCGGTCCTCGAGACGATGCTCCGAAGCTATGCCGTCGCCCTGGCGATCATCACCCCACTGATGGTCTTCCTCATCGGCAACCTTCGCGTCGGCCTCCTGGCGATGATCCCCAACCTCATGCCGGTGATCATCACCCTCGGCATCATGGGATGGACCGATGTCCCTCTGGACGCCTTCACTCTCCTTGTCGGCAGCATCGCCATGGGCCTCGCCGTCGACGACACCATCCACTTCATGCACAACTTCAGGCGCTATTTCGATCAGACCGGGGACGTGGAGGAGGCGGTCCGCAAGACCCTCGAGACCACCGGGCAGGCTCTCCTCTTCACGAGCATCGTGCTGGCGCTGGGCTTCGCGATCTACACCCAGGCCTATCTCACGAACCTCTTCTACTTCGGATTGCTGACCAGCTTGACCATCGTCTTCGCCTTCACCGCCGACATCCTCATCGCCCCCGCGCTCCTCATCAAGGTCTTCGCAAGCAGAGCGTCGGCCCCCTGGCCGCCCGCTCGTCACGCAGTCCCGAAGCAATGAGGCCGCAGGGGTCTCGGCGGATCCCCCGAGACGTGCGCACGTAGAACCCCGGGCGGCGCCAGAGCCAGCGGCGGCGCCTTCACGGCGCCCGTCCGGTGCGCCGATG
>CAZQMY010000488.1:0-4408 GCA_964594405.1 uncultured Spirochaetaceae bacterium
CGTCGATGCCGTGATGCTCGTGGTCGCCTCGGTGATCGGGGCGGGGATCTTCTTCTCGGCGAGCGAGGTGGCGGTGCAGCTGCCGTCCCCGGGCTGGATCATGGCGGCGTGGATCGCCGGCGCGCTGCTCTCGCTGGCCGGGGCGCTCGCCAACGCCGAGCTCGGCGCGACCTTCCCTCGTGCCGGGGGCGACTACGTCTACCTGCGCGAGGCGATCCATCCCTTGGCGGGCTTCATGGTCGGGTGGCTGAGCTTCTTCGCCATCTACGCGGGCACCATTGCCGCGCTCGCGGCCGCCTTCGCCCAGAGGCTCGGCGAGTTCCTCGGCTTCGGCGGAGCCTGGCAGCTCTGGCTGGCGGTGTCGATCACCGTGGTCGTCTCTGCGCTCAACTACGCCGGCGTCCGATGGGGCGCCCGCGCCAACAATCTGACCAGCGCGGCGAAGGTCGGGGCGCTCGTGGTCTTCTGCGTCGCGGGCCCGTTCTTCGGTCAGGGTGACGCCCGACGCCTCTTCGATGCGCCCGGAACGGAGACGGCCGAGATCACCCTCGTGGCCTTCGGGCTCGCGCTCTCGCCGGTCCTGTTCAGCTATCTCGGCTGGAATGCTTCGGTCTACGTGGCGAGCGAGGTGCGCGATCCGGGGCGCAATGTGCCGCGATCGCTCTTCTGGGGGCTCGGCCTGTGTGCGGCCGTGTATCTGGCGATGAACGCCGTCTATCTCTACGCGCTGCCGATGGCGGAGTTCCAGACGGCAGCCAACGCCGGCGAGGCGGCAGCCCTGGCCCTCTTCGGAGAGCTCGGCGGTACCCTGCTCGCGATCTTCGTCCTGGTCTCGGTGCTCGGGACACTCAACGCCACGGTGCTCGTGGGACCGCGAATCGCCTACGCGATGGCGCTGGACGGCCTCTTCTTCGCGGGCGCGGATCGCGTGCACACCGCCTTCCGCACACCGGGTGTCGCGATCATCCTGCAGTGCGCGGTCTCGGTGGGGCTCCTGCTGGTCCTGCGCCGGTTTCCGGACGCGCTCAACTTCACCGTCTTCGCCATCCTGCTGGCTGCGATGGCTGACGTGATCGCCCTCTACCGGCTGCGCGTCCTGCAGCCGGATCGCCCCCGGCCCTACCGGGCCTGGGGCTATCCATGGGTGCCCGGGCTCTACCTGCTCTCGAACGCGGGGATCGCCGGGGCGATGCTGCTACGGGACTTCCGGGTCTGCGCGATCGCTGTCGCCATGCTGATCGCGGGGATTCCATTCTATCTCCTCCTGGGCGGCTCGAATCGGGCTGCCCGGTCGTGATTTCTCCAGTAATATGGGGCGATTAGCGAGGTCCAGGGCGCCGCCGCGGCCGTCCCGGGCGCTCCCGGATGCCCTCCAGGGTGAGCTGCGCCCGGCCTCGGTCTGCGGCGTCTGGCGGGCCCGCTGGCCGATCGGGGTGTTCGGCGGCTCGAGACGAGGGAGACCGATGGCGCGGTGAGGAGCACGGGGCTCGTCGCCCTCGCACCTCGACGGTGACCGACGTCGATGGGGATCACGAATCAAGAGAGCCAGCCCATGAGCGATCAGCGCTTCCGACACGACTTCAACAAGCTGAACCGGCTTCCGCCCTACATCCTCGCCGAGGTGACGGATCTGGCACGAGCGGCCCGGCGGGCCGGCGAGGACATCATCGACCTCGGGATGGGCAATCCCGATCTGGCAACACCCGAGCACGTGGTGGACAAGATCGCCGAGGCCGCGCGCGATCCGCGCAATCACCGCTACTCCTCCTCTCAGGGGCTGCCGAATCTGCGCGCGGCGATCACCGAGTGGTACCAGCGCCGCCACCGGGTCGAGCTGGATCCCGATCGCGAGGCGATCGCGGTGATCGGAGCCAAGGAGGGGCTCAGCCACTTCGTGCTCATGACCATCGGTCCGGGCGACGTCGTGCTCTGCCCGGACCCCGCCTATCCGATCCACCACTACTCCGTGGCGATTGCTGGCGGCGATCTGCGCAAGGTGCCCTTGACGGCCGACGGCGACTTCTTCGCGAGCCTCGAGCAGGCGATGGCGCGGACCTGGCCGAAGCCGAAGATGCTCATCATCTCGTTCCCCGCCAACCCAACGACGACCGTGGTGGATCTGGCGTTCATGGAGCGCATCGTCGCGTTCGCGCGGGAGCACGAGCTGATGGTGCTCCATGATTTTGCGTATGCAGAGATCAACTTCGACGGCTACGAGCCGCCCAGCATCCTCGAGGTGCCTGGGGCACGCGACATCGCCATCGAGTTCGTCTCGCTCAGCAAGAGCCACTCGATGGCAGGCTGGCGCGTGGGCTTCGCCTGTGGCAACGAGCGCATGATCCACGCCTTGCGTCGCATCAAGAGCTATCTCGACTACGGAATGCCGCAGGCGATCCAGATCGCGGCCATCACCGCCCTGCGTGGGCCGCAGGACTGTGTGGCCGAGAACGTCCAGGAGTACCGACTGCGCCGCGACGTGCTGATCGAGGGGCTCGGTCAGGCGGGCCCTGGCGCATGGAAGATCGAGAAGCCCCTCGCCACGATGTTCGTCTGGGCCCCGCTGCCCGAGGCCTTCCGCAGCCTCGGGTCGCTCGAGTTCTCGAAGCTGCTGCTCAAGGAGGCGAAGGTGGCGGTCTCGCCGGGCGTGGGTTTCGGCGAGACGGGCGAGGGCTACGTGCGCTTCGCGCTCGTGGAGAACCGACACAGGATCAGGCAGGCGGTGCGCGGGATCCGGCGCTTCCTGCGCGAGCACACCGGCTGAAGACGGCTGGCGGATCGAAGACGACTCCATGCCCGGCGGCACGGCCGGGCGAGACACGAGGAAGCGGTTAGATGGCGAGGGATCGAGTAGGGGTGGGACTGATCGGCTTCGGGACCATCGGGACCGGCGTCGTGAAGGTGCTGGCGAACAACGCCGACGTGATCAGTCAGCGCCTCGGCTTCGATCTGGAGCTGATCCGCATCGCCGATCTGGATACGGAGACCGATCGCGGCGTCTCGCTGGAGGGCGTCCGTTTCGATGCGGACGCGTCGGCCCTGATCTCCGATCCCGCCGTCGACATCGTGGTGGAGCTGATCGGCGGCTACGACGTGGCGAAGCGCTTCATCCTGGACGCCATCGTGAAGGGCAAGCACGTGGTCACTGCCAACAAGGCGCTGCTCGCCCTGCACGGCAAGGAGATCTTCTCGGCGGCCACCGAGGCGGGCGTGGACGTCGGCTTCGAGGCGGCGGTGGGGGGCGGCATCCCCATCCTGCGCTCGCTGCGCGAGGGCCTGGCCGCGAATCACATCGAGAGCGTCTTCGGCATCCTCAATGGGACGACGAACTACGTGCTCACCGAGATGGAGCGCACCGAGGAGGACTTCGACGTCGTCCTCAAGCGCGCCCAGGAGCTGGGCTACGCCGAGGCGGACCCCACCTTCGACGTGGATGGCATCGATGCCGCGCACAAGCTGGCGCTGCTGGCCAGCATGGCCTTCGGCGCCGAGCTGACCTACGAGGACATCCCCACCGAGGGCATTCGCAAGATGGTGCCCATCGACTTCGAGATGGCGCGCGAGTTCGGCTACCGCATCAAGCTGCTGGGAATCACGAAGCGCACGCTCTCCGGCGGGGCCGAGCAGATCGAGGCCCGCGTGCATCCGACCATGGTGCCGTTGGGCAGCATGCTCGCGGGCGTCGACCAGGCGATGAACGCCATCGAGGTGCGAGGTGACGCCGTGGGGCCAACGCTCTACTACGGCGCCGGGGCGGGCGAGCTCCCGACTGCCAGCGCGGTGGTGGCCGATCTGATGGAGGTCGCCCGCGAGATCGCGCGCAGCGGGTCCGGGCCGGTGGCCCCGCTCTCCTACCTGCCAGAGCACATCGTGCGCAAGGCGCTGATTCCGCTCGGTGCGCTCAGCGGTCGGGCCTATCTGCGCTTCACCGCGCAGGACCGACCGGGCGTCCTCGCCAAGATCACCGGCGCGCTCGGCGCGCAGGGGGTCGGCATCGAGTCCGTCGTCCAGAAGGGCGGTGAGGGGAGCGGCGTGTCGGTGCCGGTGATCATCCTCACCCACCCCTGCCAGGAGGCCGCGCTCGCGGAGGCGCTGGCCGAGGTGGACGCACTCGATGAGATCACGGAGCCCACGGTCCACGTCCGGATCGAAGAGGAGATCTAGTCATGAGCAGTGCACAGTCGCACGGTCGATCGGACAAGCCCAGGTATCGGGCATGGTTCGAGAGCCTCGACGACCCCAGCGAGCGCTACGAACTCTCCGAGATCGTCTACTCCGACAAGAGTGGCGGCCTGCTGCAGGTGGTCCACGACATGGACGAGCTGGCCAAGACGCCGGCGAGCGAGTGGCGCGCCCTCTTCGATCGCAGGCCCAGGGCGAACGAGTGGCCCTACGGCTCCGGCGTCTGGGG
>CAZQMY010000489.1:0-1541 GCA_964594405.1 uncultured Spirochaetaceae bacterium
GAAGGAGAACGCCGTGGCCACCGAGCTGAGCGATGCCGGCCTCGAAGGTGACGCGGGTGCGCAGCGAGGGCTTCTCGAAGTAGAGGGCGACCGTGCGACCGCGCAGGGTCTGCGGGCGCTGGCTGCGATCGCCGTGGTGGATGGCCCGGAACGTCTGGGCGCGCGCGAGGATCTCGAGCAGCGCGTCCTTGCTCCAGTTGGCGACGGAGATGAAGTCCTTCGGCATGTCCTCGGTCTCCCGGCGAGAGGACCCCGGCTAGGGGATCAGAAGCGTCCCGACGCCTGCGTCGTCGGTGAAGATCTCCAGCAGGACCGCGTGCAGGATCCGGCCGTCCACGATGTGCGTCCGGCTCACGCCTCCGGCCAGCGCCGACATGCAGCACTCGACCTTGGGGATCATCCCATCCCGAATCACACCTTCGGCGATCAGCTTGCGGCTCTCTTCCATGGTCACCTGGCTGAGCAGCCTGCCCTGCGCGTCGAGCACGCCTTCCACGTCGGTCAGCAGCATCAGCTTCTCGCTGTCGAGGGCGCTCGCGATCGCCCCCGCGGCCTCGTCGGCGTTGACGTTGAAGGTGAGCCCCGATTCGTCCACACCGATCGGCGCGATGACGGGTACGAAGCCCGCGTCGGAGACGGCTTCGAGGATTCGCGGATCCACGGCTACCACCTCACCGACCCGGCCGATGTCCTGACCGCCCACGAGCTTGCGCCGCACGCGGATCAGCCCCCCATCGCTGCCGGTGACTCCGACGGCCCGTCCGCCGGCCTGCTGCACCAGCTCGACGATCTCATGGTTGACGCGGCCCCCGAGCACCATCTCCACGACTTCCATGGTCTCGTCGTCGGTGACGCGCAGGCCCTCGACGAACTCGGAGACCTTTCCGAGGCGCTCGAGGATGGACTTGATCTGGGGCCCCCCACCGTGCACGACCACCGGCCGGACGCCGATGAACTTGAGAAGCACGATGTCGACGGCGAAAGAGCGCCGCAGCTCCTCCTCGGTCATCGCGTGGCCACCGTACTTGATCACGATCGTCTTGCCGAAGAAGCGCCGGATATAGGGCAACGCTTCGGTCAGGACTTCGGCCTTCTCTACGAGGGTCTGCATGATGGTTGTCCCTGATTCCCGCGGCTTCGAGGGCCGGAGCAGCGGCAAGTGCGACGAGAGTGCAACGATTGAGCGGCAGCTCACTCCGGGCCGAGCGGGTTGTGGGCACGCGCCCCGGAGAGCCGCCGGTGGTCTGGATGCGTGCGGGGATCGTCTGCACCGCGCACGCTTCCGCTGGACGCTGGAGGCTACCGCCTGGCGCTGCGACGCGCCTCGGCGACCTCCTCGATGGTATCGACGAGGCTACGGTAGAGGAGCACGCTGCGCACGGCCGCCGAGAGCGCGGCGGCGAGCACCTCGCCGGTGGAGGGCGAGGCCAGCGCACCATCCTGCAAGAAGGCACGAAACACTCCGATCGACTTGCCCCGCACCACCAGGGGAAGGCAGAGCATCGGGCGCTCCTGCCCGTTCTCGGGCGTATCCGTCTGCG
>CAZQMY010000489.1:1551-3389 GCA_964594405.1 uncultured Spirochaetaceae bacterium
CCGTCGCCACGAGCTGACCGCTGCGCAGGACCTGGCCCGTGAGCCCCACCTCGGGATCCAGAGCCGCCCGATCGCTGGATACGCCACCATCGCACTCGGCCTCACGCCGGAGCTCGCCGGTGCCCGGATCGCGGAGATAGAGAGCCACGGGAGCCGCCGGCAGGCCCCGGGAGAGCGTCTGCAGCACGGCTGCCAGGATGCGATCCGGCTCGACCTCGAGGGTGGTCGCCTCGCAGATCTGGCGCGCCAGCTCCGCATCCCGCGCCCCCTCGTCGTCTTCCTTGGGCAGCACCTCGGGCAGCTGCCCGCCGGAATCGACCATCCACCCCGCGTGGGTCTCCTCATCGGGGCCGATGACCGAAGCGGTCCGACCTTCGTCGAGGGCGCCGAGCAGCTCGCCGGCCTGCATGGCGAGCAGGCGAAGCAGCGCCAGGTCGTCCGCGCCGAACGCCTGGCCGTCGGGGCGATCGGTCGCGCAGAGCACGCCGATGGCGCGCCCCTGGTAGAGCACGGGCGAGACCGCGAATGAGCCCGACTGATAGCGGCCCTGACTCGCCAGGCGCGCGAAGACCGGGTCGCTCGCGATGTCGGCCACGACGAAGGGCTCGGATCGGTCGAGCGCCATCCCGGCCACGCGCTCGCCCAGCGGGCTCTGCTCCATCTGCTCGACGGGTACGGGACTGCCGACGGCGGCGGCCACGCGCAGCCCTTCCTCGGCATCGTGGTGACGCAAGAGGGAGGTCTTCTCGGCACCGAGGACCTCCGCGGCCACGCGCGCCACACCGCGCTCGATCGCGCTGCGGCGCTCATCCCCGTCCAGCGGAAAGACCTCGGCCGCGAGCTCTTCCATTCCCGCCACCAGTCCCTCGAGCCGGCGCCTCAGTCGACCCCAGTCCTCGAGCGCGCCGAAGCCATCGAGGGCGCGACCGACCGCGAGCACCAGCTCCTCGTCGTGCAGGGGCTTGGCGAGGTAGTCCGAGGCGCCGAGGCGGAGGGCTTCGAGGACCAGCTCCTGATCCGTGGAGGCCGAGAGCATGATCACGCGCAGGCTGGGCCGGAGCTCGCGGATTCGCGCCAGCACCTGGATGCCGTCCACGTCGGGGAGCCGGATGTCGAGGATGACTACCCCGAGTCCCGGATCCCCTACCCGATCCAGCGCGTCCTGGCCGCACTCGGCGAAGCAGACGCGGTGGCCGGCACCGCTGAGGATCTCTCCGATGGCTTCGCGAAAGAACCGCTCGTCGTCGACGACGAGGATGCCCGCAGCCTGCTTCGTCATGCCCAACCCCCAGACCGCGAAACGCAGCCGAAGCCGGCACGCCAACGGCGCCGACGCGCAAACCCCACCTCCCCCCACCCACCCGCCCCCCTCCGAGGCTCTCGCCAAGGCCCGAGATCCTTCGCCGCCCGATTCCACCTCCGCAGATGGCGCGCCCTTCGGGCCCGCCCCTCAGAGGATGAACTGCGAGAGGTCCTGATCCTCCACGAGCTCGCCGAGCCTCGCCTTCACCATCGCCTCGTCGACCACCACCTTCTGCGCAGGCAGGTCCGGGGCCTCGAAGGAGAGCGACTCCAGCAGGCGCTCCATCACGGTGTGGAGACGCCGCGCTCCGATGTCGGAGCTTCGCGCGTTGACCTGCGCCGCAATGTCCGCGAGGGCGTCGACGCCGCCCGACTCGAAGGAGAGCTCGATGGACTCGGTCGCGAGCAGGGCTTCGTACTGTCGCACCAGCGAGTTCGTCGGTTCGGTGAGGATCCGGACCAGATCGTCTCGGGAGAGACTGGCGAGCTCGACCCGGCTCGGGTGCGGCAGGAGCGGCAGAACCTCGACGTCTCCG
>CAZQMY010000489.1:3399-4393 GCA_964594405.1 uncultured Spirochaetaceae bacterium
CGAGAGCTCGACCCGGATCGGGAAGCGGCCCTGCAGCTCGGGAATCAGGTCCGAGGGCTTCGCCAGGTGGAAGGCTCCCGCCGCGATGAAGAGGATGTGATCGGTGCTCACGGCCCCGTGTTTGGTCTGGACGGTGGAGCCCTCCACGATCGGGAGATGGTCCCGTTGCACGCCCTCGCGCGAGACGTCGGGGCCCTGCTTGCCTCCGCTTCCCACGGCGACCTTGTCGATCTCGTCGATGAAGACGATCCCCGTCTGCTCCACGCGCCGCACCGCCGCCTCGCGAACCTCGTCCTGATCGACGAGGTTCGCCGCCTCCTCACTGACCAGGAGCGGCCGCGCGTCTGCGATCTTCATCTTCCGCTGCTTGGTGCGCTGGGGCAGCATGCTGCCGAGCAGATCCTTGAACTGTACCCCCATCTCTTCGACACCCTGCGGTGTCATGATGGAAAGCGAGGGGCCACCCGCGTCATCGGCCAGCTGCAGGTCGATCATGCGATCGTCCAGCTCGCCCAGGCGAAGCAGCTTGCGGAGCTTCTCCCGGGTCTCGCTCGAGGCGCCCGCCGAGTCGCTCCCCGCGATGGGCGTCGGAAGCAGGGCGTCGAGGATGCGCTCCTCGGCCATCTCCTCGGCGCGCGCGGACATCGCCTGCTTGCGCTCTTCGGACACCATGGTGATGGCGAGCTCGGTGAGATCCCGGATGATGGACTCGACGTCTCGCCCGACGTAGCCAACCTCGGTGAACTTCGAGGCCTCGACCTTGATGAAGGGGGCCTGTGCGAGCTTGGCCAGACGCCGTGCGATCTCGGTCTTGCCGACGCCGGTCGCGCCGATCATGATGATGTTCTTGGGCGCGATCTCCTCGCGCAGCTCCGGCGCCACCTGCTGCCGCCGCCAGCGATTGCGCAGAGCGACGGCGACGGCCCTCTTGGCCTCGCCCTGGCCGACGATGTAGCGGTCGACCTCGGAGACGATCACACGAGGGGTGAATGTG
>CAZQMY010000490.1:0-4379 GCA_964594405.1 uncultured Spirochaetaceae bacterium
CGAGCAGCCCGAGCGCCGCCGACTCGACATTGCCCTCCACCCCCTCCATCTGGCCGGTGACGATGAGACCGGGCCGGGCGTGCAGCTCCAGCGTGGGGCCGAGGCGTCGCGGTGCGTTGATGTAGGTGTTCCGGTGCACCGAGCCGTAGCGCGCGAAGATCGCCTCACCGAGCCCCGGCAGCTTTCGGAAGAGCCGCTGCTGCTCGCCCTTTCGAAGCTTGGTCTGGAAGCCCACGAGCCCGAAGAGCTCTCCGGCTCGGTCCTCCTGCCGCAGCTGGACCACGGCGTGTGGACGCTTGCCGGTCCGCGGATCCACCAGCCCGACGGGCTTCATCGGGCCGAAGGCCAGTGTGTCCGGCCCACGCCGGGCGATCTCTTCGATGGGCAGGCAGCCCTCGAAGTACATGGCGGCCTCGAAGGCGTGCAGCGGCACCGTCTCGGCCGCCAGCAGCCCGCGGACGAACTCCTCGTACTCGTCCCGCGTGAGCGGTACGTTGAGGTAGTCCCCCTCGCCCTCCTCGTACCGTGAGGCCCGGAAGACCACGTCGTGATCGATGCTCTCGCGATAGAGGGTGGGTGCGATGGCGTCGTAGAAGTAGAGATACTCCTCCCCGAGAAGGCGTTGCAGCGCACTCGCCATCTCGGGTGCGGTGAGCGGCCCCGTGGCGAGCACTGCGAGCGGCGCCTCGGGCAGCTCACTGACGAGCTCGCGGCGAAGCTCGATCAGGGGGTGCGCCTCGATGGCCTCGGTGACGAAGCGGGCGAACGCGATCCGATCGACCGCCAGCGCCCGACCGGCGGGCACCGCACACTTGTCCGCGGCCTCGATGACCAACGAGCCCAGGAGCCGCATCTCTTCCTTGAGCAGGCCGACCGCATTCGCGAGCACGTTGGACCGCAGCGAGTTCGAGCATACCAGCTCGGCCAGATCGTCGGATCGATGCGCGGGAGAGCGGCGCTCGGGCTTCATGTCGAAGAGCCGAACGGGCACGCCGCGACGGGCCGCCTGCCAAGCCGCCTCGCAGCCGGCCAGGCCGGCCCCGACGATGATCAGGGGATCCAAGCCCTCGTGACCCGACTGCTCCATGTCTCGGCGACTCCTGTCCGGGACCGGCTCCAGCCAGGGCATCAGCCCCGCCAGCGGCGCTGCGAGCTCCCCCCGATGCCGCAGACCAGCCCCATCCGGCAGGAGGTGACCCGCCGGAAGGCCTCGTAGACGGGAGAGCATAGCCCATCATGTCGGGCCTCATCGTTCGTCGCGTCACGCCGACCCGAGCGGCCCCAGACGCGCTCGGGCTCGGCGCCAATGCAGGCGGCCCGCCCGATCGGCGAATACCCTGCCCGCGAGCTCGAGTCTCAAGAGCGCCGGCGCGAGCGCTTCGCTGGCGAGCCCGGATCGGCGTGCCAGGGCGTCGCGGTCCAGAGGACCGTCTGCGAGGATGCGCGCAATGACACGCTCCACCCCGCTCTCGACCCGCTCGCCCGCCGGCCCCGTGGTGTTGGCAGAGGGAGCGGGCCCCGGGCCCGGCGGCCCGACGCGATCGAGGATGTCCTGCCACTCGAGCACCACTCCGGCGCCGTCGCGAATCAGGCGATTCGTGCCGACGGCCGTAGGCGTCCCCAACGCACCGGGCAACGCCATCACTTCGCGCCCCTGGTCCGCCGCGCAACGCGCAGTGATCAGCGATCCGCTGCGGGCGCGGGCCTCGACGACGACCACGCCTCGAGCGAGCCCGCTGATCAGTCGATTGCGCATGGGGAAGTAGTGGGCGAGCGGAGGCGCAGAGAGTGGGAGCTCGCTCAGCACCACACCGTGCTCGGCGACCTCTTCTCGAAGACCGCGATGCTCGGCCGGATAGACCCGGTCGATCCCGCAGGCCTGTACGGCGATCGTGAGGCCGCCGGCCGCGAGCGCACCCCGATGCGCCTCGGCATCGATGCCCCGCGCCAGCCCGCTGACCACGACGTAGCCGGCGGCGGCGAGGCCCTCGCCGAGCTCGCGGGCCAGCTGTCGGCCCATCGCCGTGGCCGCGCGCGCCCCGACGACCGCGACACAAGGACGTGTGAGCGTCTCGAGCCGGCCGAGGGCGAAGAGCAGTGGCGGCGCATCGGCGATGGCCGCGAGCGGCGGGGGATACGCGCCGTCGGCGAAGGGGACGAGGCGCACGCCGAGCGCAGCCAGCCGATCGAGCTGCCGCATTCCATCGGCTGGCGCGATGAGCCGAGGTTGCAGGCCACTCGAGACCAGCGCCGCGCGGGGATCGCCCTGCCCCATCTCGATGCAGCGCCTTGCCCTCACCGGGTCGAAGACCAGGGCCTCGTGCAACGCGAGCCAGGCCGCGACGGCGGGGCCCTGCTCTTCTCTGGCGGGATCGAGCCCGAGGGCGTCGTCCGCCGGCAGAACCGTGGGGGCACGATCAGGGCGAGAACGTTCGACGGAAGACACGCAAGCACTCCCCGGGACCGGGGAGTGCTGCTTAGCACGGCGACTCCAAGGTCGCCGGAGGGTCTGGGCGTCAACGCGCGGCTACGCGCGCTCAGTGGGCGCCGGCTACCCGATGCCGAGCTGGGCGGACGACGTCGCCCACTTCGAGCTCCACGGAGGCGCGGACGACGAAGCCCACCGAGCTGTCGGGGCGAACGTCCACCAGCACGATCTTTCCGACGATGTGGTCGGGCGTCATCACCTTCTGTCCGGTGCTGCCGTCTCTACGAACGCGTCCAGGGTAGACGACCTCGAGTGCGGACCCCACCTCGTAGCCGTGCAGGGTGCCTCGGTTGAGATAGACGTAGTCCCCATCGCCCATGATCGTGCGGTCCTTGGGCAGGTAGACGATGTGGCCATCCACGCCCTCGGGCGAGAAGCGGATCGGCACACGCTGGTTCAGGCGTTGTCGCGGCACCATGCGATCACCGCGGACCACGCTCGCCTGCGACATGCGGATCTCGGCGATGCTCGTCTCGCCGCGCACCTCTCGGACCACCGCCCAGCCCAGCACCTCGACGTGGTAGCCGAGCAGGTGCCCGCCGCCGACGTCGCGCACCTCTTCGACGTCGCGGAAGAGCGTGAACTCGTCGCCGACCTCGGTCTGCCCCTCGCCCAGACCGATGTAGAGCATGTCGCCTGCGACCAGCAGGGTCCGGGGGTTCGGGCTCTCGACGATGCTGGTCGCCGCCTCGAGGTTGTTCGCGGTGATGAAGCCCATGGCCTCGAGCTCGGCGACGCGCACGCTGGCGCCGGTCTCGTTGGAGGAGGTCGCCTGCACGGGGATGCCCACCGGCAGCTGGTCCATGGCCGCGGGCACCTGATCGTCCATCAGGGACTCCTCGCTGACCTCGCCCCCGTCCTCGAAGGTCGGCGCCTCGTTCGCGGGCATCGCGGCATACTCGAGATCGTCCGCCGGGATCCCGGCCTCGGCGGAGACGAGCTGCTCCCGGGCGTCGATCATGCTCTGCGCCTCGGAATCGCTGACCACGCGCATCTCGCCCGCCGTGATCCAGATCCGATCGCCGGGATCGATGCGATGCGGATCCTCGATCTCGTCGTTGTCCTGCCAGACCGTGGGCCATACCCAGGGCGTCCCGAGATAGCTGGCGCTGATGTCCCAGAGCGTGTCGCCGGACACTACGGTGTGGATCCGTCCCTGCACGCCGTCTTCGTCGACGGCCTGCGGACCGAGCCGACTCTCCGGATCATCGAGATAGGGACCGGAGACCACGTGGGTCGGGGCCGAGCTCGCCTGGACCGGCACCTCGCCCCAGCCCGCATCGCCGTCGGCCGCGGTCGCCTGCGCGTCGAAGGTCTGCATCGAGGCTTCGGCGCCCTCGGAAGGGGTGTCGGAAGGAGTGGTCGAAGCCTCGCCCGGGTCGCTGGCGGACGCGCGATTGCCCTCGGCCTCCAGATGATGGATCGAGTCGTCCTCGGCCACCGCAGGCGCCGCTTCCATGGGATCGTCGACTGGCGCCTCCGCCCACTCTCGAGCATCGCCCGCGTCATCGGCACGGGTCGACTCGAGCGCCTCGGACGCGGGCTCGGCGGGGACTTCGCCCCATTCGCCCTCGTTCGCCTGCGATGCGGCCGCGAGCATCAGAGTCATCGCACCCACAACAAGAAGGAGCGTCCAGGACCTCATTCCATCCCTCCACCATGGTCTGCGCCCCCGCACTCGGTGGGCGCACTGGCGTGGCTCCGAACGGGCCGCCCAACGGCGCTCCCGAAGCGGATCACGCGCAAGAATGCGTGGAACTCATCGGCCCCCGGGATGGCGAGCTTGACCGGAAGCCGGGCGGCGAGGCCTTTTGGCCTCGACCCGGGGACGGGCGAGGGGCACGGGCCGAGAATGGGAGTGCGCTCGGAGGAGGGCGGAGATCGCCTGGCC
>CAZQMY010000491.1:0-4355 GCA_964594405.1 uncultured Spirochaetaceae bacterium
ACGACTCCTTCACCTACAACCTCGTGCAGTACTTCGGAGAGCTCGGCGTCGAGATGGAGGTGGTGCGCAACGACGCCGACACCGTCGATGCGCTCCTCGCGCGGGGCGCTTCGGGTGTGGTGATCTCGCCGGGGCCCGGCACGCCCGACTCCGCGGGGGTCTCGCTGGAGGTGGTCGAGCGATTCGCTTCGGCGGGTATTCCGGTGTTCGGCGTCTGTCTGGGGCATCAGTCCATCGGTCAGGTCTATGGTGGCAAGGTGATCCGCGCCCGCAGCATCATGCACGGGAAGACCTCCGCGATGCATCACGAGGGCAGGGGCGTCTTCGCGGGGCTACCGCAGCCCTTCGAGGCGACGCGCTATCACTCCCTGGTCGTGGAGCGGGAGAGCGTGCCCGAAGTGCTCGAGATCACGGCCGAGACGCCCGATGGCGAGGTCATGGGCCTGCGGCACCGCGCGCTGCCCGTCGAGGGTGTGCAGTTTCATCCGGAGTCGATCCTCACCACCGAGGGCAAGCGGCTGCTGCGCAACTTCATCGACCGCTGCGCGGAGCGTGCTGCGGGATGAGCGTGCGCGAGGCGATCGCGCGTGCCGCGGCGCGAGAGGACGTGCCCCCGGCACTCCTCGAGTCCGCCTTCAGTGAGATCATGACCGGCGAGGCAAGCCCGGCGCAGATTGCCGCGCTGCTGGTCGCCTTGCGCGTGAAGGGGGAGTCGGTGAGTGAGCTGGTCGCCGTCGCGCGGGCACTGCGCCGGGCGGCGATGCGCTACGAAGGCGCCGATCCGCGGACCATCGACACCTGTGGCACCGGCGGGTCGGGGCTCGACACCGTGAGCATCTCGACCACCGTCGCCTTCGTGGTGGCCGGCGCGGGCGTGCCGGTGGCCAAGCACGGAAACCGCGCGGCGAGCAGCAGGACGGGGAGCTTCGACACCTTCGAGGCGCTGGGCATCCGAATCGACCTGCCCATCGAGGCCTGCGGGCGGATCCTCTCGAAGATCGGCATCGCGCCCTTCTTCGCGCGAACGGCGCATCCTGCCTTCCGGCACGTGGCGCCCGTGCGCGCCGAGATCGGCATTCGGACATTGCTGAACTGCATCGGTCCGCTGCTCAATCCCGTCGGTGCGCGGCGTCAGCTGGTGGGCGTCTATGACCGTGCGCTCGTCGAGCCGCTCGCGCGCGCGCTGGGGGAGCTGGGCGCAGAGCGCGCGCTGGTCGTCCACGGCAGCGATGGGATGGATGAGCTCACCACGACCGGAAAGAGTCAGGCGGTCCTGGTGAGTGACGCCGGCGTCGAGCGATTCGAGGTCGATCCCGCGGCCCTCGGCCTGCCGCGGGCCAGCCCCGAGGATCTGCGCGGTGGTGACGCGACGTACAACGCCGAAGTGCTCCGTCGGACCCTCGACGGCGAGTCGGGCCCGGTGCGGGACATCGTGCTCCTCAATGCCGCGGGGGGGCTGCTGGCCGCGGGGGAGGTCGACGGGCTGGCCTCGGGCCTCGTGCGCGCTGCCGCAGCCATCGACACCGGCGCAGCGCGCGCCAAGCTCGACGCGTTGATCGCCGCCACCCGCGAAGAGGCCGCGTCGAGCCGGGTGAGCGCATGAGCATCCTCGACGAAATCCTGGAGACGAAGCGCCTGGAGCTGGCCGAGGCCAGGCGCCGACGTTCGCCCGAGTCCCTGCGCGCGGCCGCCGAGCAGGCGACCGCCCCCACCCGTGGCTTTCGCGGCGCGCTGGCCGAGGCGCCCGGCCCGGCCGTGATTGCCGAAATCAAGCGGCGGTCGCCGAGCAAGGGGCTGATTCGCGTCGACTTCGATCCGGCCTCGCTGGCGCGCAACTACGAGCGGGGCGGGGCGGCGGCGCTCTCCGTGCTGACCGACGAGAAGTACTTCGGGGGCTCGCTCGCGTTCCTCGAAGCGGCTCGCGAGGTCGTGGCACTGCCGCTTCTGCGAAAGGAGTTCGTGATCGACGGCTATCAGATCGACGAGGCCCGCGTGGCCGGGGCCGACGCCGTCCTGCTGATCTGCGCGGCGCTCTCCGCCGGGCAGCTCTCGGAGCTCCGCGCGCACGCACTGGCCCGCGGTCTCGATACGCTGGTCGAGGTTCATGACGAGGACGAGCTGGAGATGGCGCTGGGCGCCGGCGCCGATCTGATCGGAGTCAACAACCGGAACCTGCGCACATTCGTCACGGATCTCGCCGTCACAGAGCGTCTGGCAGCGCGCCTGCCGCAGGATCGCGACATCCTGCTCGTGGCAGAAAGCGGGATCAACGCGCACGCGGACGTGGCGCGGCTGCAGAAGGTGGGCGCACGTGCCTTTCTGGTAGGAGAATCCCTGATGCGCCAGAATGACGTGTGCGAGGCACTCGAGACATTACGGAGGTCGTCGTGAGCGGGAGCGTGCGAATCAAGATCTGCGGGGTGCAGACGCCCGGAGATGCAGTGGCGGCGGTGGAGGCGGGCGCCGACCTGGTCGGCCTGAACTTCGTCGCGGGCTCGCCACGCGAGCTGGACATCAAGCAGGCCGAGGCGATCTGCGCTGCGGTGGCCGACGCGCCCGTCGAGCGCGTGGCGCTCTTCCGCGATGCGAGCTGGGACGACATCGAGCACGTGATCCGGCGGATCGACGTCGAGCGGATCCAGTTTCACGGTGACGAGACCGAGGAGGAGGTCGAGGCGGTCGATCTGCCTGCCATCAAGGCGATTCGCGGCGCCGATATGGAGGCGGCAGAGACCTATCCCGGCACGATCCTCCTGCTCGACCACCCGCACCAGGGCGGGGGGCAGGGCCAGGCCTGGGATTGGAGTGAGGCCGAGCAGCTGATCGCCAGCGGCTACGACGTGATCATCGCGGGTGGTCTCACCCCCGATAACGTCTTCGACGCCCTCAAGGACGTGGGAGACATCCCGCCCTGGGGCGTGGACGTGGCCACCGGCGTTGAGGGCGAGAACTATCGGAAGGACCCGGCCCTCATGAAGGCCTTCGTCGAGGCGGTGCGGCGCTACGAGGAGGATACGGAGGACTGAGGGCCCAGCGCGTCCGCCCGAGGCAGTCCGTGCCCGGCGAACGCAGCGCTGGAAGAGGGCGGCCGTGCTCCGCGAGCAGCGACCGCCCTTCGTGTGCTCGGGCCTGGCGATCGCCGCCTCAGGCGGGATTGCCGTCGTTCTTCAGCGCCTCGTGGACCTTGCCCACCATCTTGGCGGAGGGCTTGAGCGTGAGGTCTCCCTCCTCGTTCCAGCCCGACGGGATGCCCTCGTCCTTCTTGGACACGTAGAGGGCCGCCTTGAACTTCCGCATCAGCTCGTCGACATTGCGGCCGACGTTGAGGAAGTTCACCTCGCTGAAGAGCAGCGTGCCCTTCGGGTCGATGACGAAGGTGCCGCGCAGCGAGAGACCCTCATCCTCGAGATAGACGCCGAAGGTCTTCGAGAGGGCGCCCGTGGTGTCCGAGCCCATCTGGAACTTCACGTCCGAGAGCTCCTTCTCCACCGTTCGCCAGGCCAGATGCGAGAACTTGGTGTCGCGGCTGACGGTGATGAGCTGAGCGCCCATCTTGTCGAAGCGATCTTGCAGCCCTGCCAGGGCCGCGAACTCGGTCGCTCAGACGAAGGTGAAGTCGGCGGGATAGAAGAAGAGAATGGTCCACTTGCCGCTGGACTTGAGGCTGGCCAGGCTGATCTCGTCGAAGTCACCCGTGGCCGGGTTGTATGTTTCGAGTGTGAAGTCCGGGACTGTCGACCCGACTTGTACGGTTTCTACCATCTGCTCGATTCCTTTTCGTTGTCTGCTCGTCCTGATCCGCCGTGGCGGTGCTCGCTGCGACTTCCTTCCGTGGGGTCGCGCCACGACTCCCCGGGAATCTAACGATCACCGGCTGGATCTGCGCTACCGGTCCGCGCGAAGGGCAGCTCACCTGGGGTGACCGCCCGAGAATCACCGTCGCCCGGCCGGATCCACCCGACCGGAGTGACGATTCGCGGCCCAACTGCGCAGATCCGTCCCCTCGGATGGCAAGGATGTCCATGGCGACAGAGCGGCGTCTCCACTTCGGATCGTGAGTGGAATCAACGGCGCGCCACGACGCCTGCCCCTTGCCGAGCGGGGCCGATTTCGACGGCACGGCAATTGCTTCCGCCAATGCCATGTGATTGCAATGGTTCAAATCAGCGCGAAGCACAGTGCTCTTCGCTGCTTGACCGACCTCTCACATGGGGTACCCGGAGGCGCATTCTGGCGCTCCGGTGAGCAGCGAGTCTTCGAGGAGAAGAGAGCATGCGTATTTCCGTGCAACGCGCCCGTCAGGGCTTTACGCTGATCGAGCTGATGATCGTGGTGGCGATCATCGGCATCCTGGC
>CAZQMY010000492.1:0-4350 GCA_964594405.1 uncultured Spirochaetaceae bacterium
ATCGGCCGACACTCTTCTACGACCCGGTCCACACGACGGACGAGGGCAATGCGCTGATCGCTCGGGCACTGGCCGAGCCGATGCTCGGATCTGGCGTGCTCGCGGAGGCGTCGTGAAGGGGCTCGGATGGCTGGGCTGGGCCCTGCTGGTCCTCTGGATCTCCGGCTGCCGATCATCCGAGCCCGAGCCGCCGAACGTCCTGATGATCGTGCTCGACACCGTGCGCGCGGATCACCTCTCTACGTACGGCTACCCGCGCGAGACGAGCCCGAACCTCACGCGCCTGGCGGAGGGAGGGGTGCGCTTCACCGACGTGCTCGCGCCCGCGCCCTGGACGGTGCCCTCGCACGCCTCGATGATGACCGGCAAGATGCCCGCCGAGCACGGTGCCCACCACGAGCATCCCTCCCTGCGCGAGGGCGAGCGCACGCTGGCCGCCCGCTTCGCCGAGGCGGGCTATCGGACCGGCCTCTTCAGCGCCAATCCGAACGTCGGGCCCATGGCGAGACTCGAGCAGGGCTTCGCGGTGCATCGCTATCTGCCCAGCAGCGGCGCGCCGCTCTCGGAGGCGGCCCTGGACTTCATCGCCGAAGGGGCGCCCCGGGGCGAGCCCTTCTTCGTGTTCATCAACTACATGGAGGCCCACATGCCCTACCCGGGCCTCCCCGAGTCCACGCGCCTCGCCTTCCAGCCCGGTACGCCCGAGCGGACCCGCATGACTGCGCTGGACCTGCAGTCGCGCGCGTACCGCTTCGCCTGCGAGGAGGACGTGCTTCCGGCGAAGGCCCGCGACGAGCTCGTCGGTCTCTACGACGCGGCGATCGCGCACCTGGACGACCTGGTCGGTCGGCTCCTGGCATCCCTGGGTGACGACATGGAGAATACGCTGGTCGTGGTGCTCTCGGATCATGGCGAGCTGCTCGGCGAGGCCGGGCTCGTCGAGCATCAGTGGTCCGTGCTCGAGCCATTGCTCCATGTCCCGCTGATCCTGAGCTGGCCGCGCGGTCTGCCCGGCGGTCGCGTCGTAGACATGCCCATCTCGCTCTCGCAGGTCCACGACATGGTGCTCCACCTGGCCGGTCTCGTTGCGGGCCCGGGCGAGTTCGGCGTCGGGTCTCGGAGCGCTCGGGTCGCCGAGTACTACCGGCCCCTCCGACTGCTGGAGGGCGTCGCCAGGGTCTCGGAGTCCTGCGCGGCGCGCCTCGATCGTCGCCTGATCAGTGTGCGCGACGATGGCTATGAGCTCGTCCTGGGCAGCGACGGGCAGCGCGCGCTCTACGATCTCTCTGCACCCCTCGCGGCCAGGAGGGATCTGTCGCGCGACGAGTCCGAGCGATCGCAGGCCCTCGAGGCGCTCGCGCGGGAGCGATGGGCCCTGTCGGAGGCGACCGCCGCATCCGAGGACCGACCGCCCGATCTCGATGCCCGGACGCGCGAGCACCTGGAGGCGCTGGGCTACCTGCTCGATGAATCCCGGCCGGAGGATGGGCGTCCGCCCCAGCAGTCCGAAGCCGCCCGCTCCTCGCGCTAGTGCACGCCCTCTGCGCGAGCCGATGCGGCGCGCCGACGCGCGCTTCGGCTCAAGCGGTGAGCGCGATGCGCGTCCCGCAGACCTCGAAGGCCCCCGCTTCGGTGCGAAGGCCGCAATCCCGCGCCGATGCGAGCACCGTCTCGACGTCTCGCACCTTCAGCTCGACCTCGCAGAGTCCGTCGCCGCGATCGTCGCGAAGCGGGACGAAGCGCAGGGCGCCGGCATCGAGGGGGATCGCGTAGTGGCCGCCCTCTTCGTCGATCAGGGGATGCCCGGTGATCGCGCTCCACCGCCTTCCCACCTTCGCGGGGTCGTGGGCCTGGATGGTGGCGCCCAGGATCCACTCGGTGGTGTCGGTGCGGCGCTTCTCCTCCCATTCGGGTCCGCCCCAGCGCCAGCTGCTCGGCGGATCGGCGACGTCCAGCGAGAGGATCGCGCCGCCGACGTCCTTCGGGTGGAGGTGGATCGTGGCGATGTCGGGCAGGGCGATCTCCCACACGATCCGGACCCCCAGAGCCGCGAGGCGCTTGCGATCCAGATCCAGATCTTCGGACTGGAGGATCACCATGTATCCGCCGTCGCCATGGCGCCGCTCGAGGAGGCGCCCGGCGCTGGTGCCCTCCTGCCTGGGCGAGACCACCTCGAGGAAGCAGTCGCCCACCGGAATGACGGCGTTGTGGAGTCCGAACTCGGCCACGCCGGGGTCGCGAAAGCCGACGTTCAGTCCGAGGGTCCGACAGAGCTGGTCCACCACGGGCTCCAGCGCCTCGGCCACGAGCGCGATCTGTCGCAATCTCATCACCGGCCCTCCTTGGCTCAGTCCGCCTCGTGTCGAGTCTAATCGCGGAGGCGCCCCGACGCGACGGCCGCCGCTATCGGGCGCGGCCGAAGTCGATGGGGCAGGTGAGCATGCGATCGAAGAAGCCCAGGCTCTGGGTCTCGATCCGATCCCGCAGCACGCAGGCGCCGGGCGGAAGGAAGTCGAGGGCTGCGTCGATCATGGCCGCGAGCTCGCCCCGGGCCAGGTTGGCGCCGAGGCAGAAGTGCGGGCCGATCCCGAAGGTGAGCAGATCCTTCGGATCGCGGTCGAGATCGAAGGTGTCGGGATCCTCGTAGTGCTCGGGGTCGTGGCTGGCGCCACCGCTGGAGAGCACCAGCAGCTGGCCCTTCCGGATCGTCTGGCCGCGGAACTCGAAGTCCTCCACGGCATAGCGCTGCGTGCCGGCGAGGCCGCCGAAGGCGTAGCGGAGGATCTCGCTGACGGCCTGCGGGATGAGGCTGCGGTCGGCGCGCAGGCGCTCGAGGGCCTCGGGATGCTCGAGCAGCGTGATGATCGAGTACACGCCGCCCACCGCGGTGGTCTCGCTCCCGGCTGCGAGCAGGGCGCTGACCTGCGCGACGATGTCGTCGTCGCCGAGCCGGTAGTCTCCGTCCTTGGCGTGGACCAGGTCGGAGATCAGGTCATCCTTCGGCGCCACCCGACGCTCTTCGACGGCGTTCTTCACCCACTGCGAGAGATGCACGTACGACGCCTCGGCCTCGGCGAGCACCTCGGGGCTGACGAAGCCGAAGAAGCCCCGGATGACGGCCTGCGCGGTCTGGCTGAAGGTGCGATCGTCGACGCCGGTGGCCGCCACGCCGGTGACGGCACTGATCACGGCGTTCGGGATCGGCGTGGTGAACTCGTCCATGATGTCCACCACGCCCGTCCGACCTTGGAGGGGCTCGGCGAAGCGGGCGACCACCTCCTTGATCTGGCGCTCCATCCGCTCGACACCGCGCGGTGTGAAGCCCGAGCCGAGCAGGCGGCGCTGCTGGGCATGACGCCTCTTGTCCAGCGCCATCAACCCGTAGTCGTCGATCCAGCGGAAGATCGATCCCTCGGGTGGCCTGCGATAGCCCGACCAGACCCTCCGGGCTCCGGTGACGCGTGGATCGACGAAGAGCTCGGCGATGTCCGAGTAGCGGGTCACCAGCCAGAAGCTCATCGACTCGACCCAGTGGACCGGCGACTCCCGGCGCAGGCGCCTGAGCAGGGGCCAGGGATCGTCCTTGATTCGGGGGGATGACCAATCGATCTGATCGAGCGGGATGGCTGCGCTCATGTCGGTGTCCTGACTCGGTTGGACGGGCTTCCACTCGCCTGTCTGCACAGGCTGCCCAGGGGGATCGGCAACTTACAGTTCAGTATAAACGTACAGCTGCCTATAAGCCAGGGGGCGGTCCGCATCCCCGTGCTCAGCCGGATTCGCCTCACTCTCCTTGCTTGATGACCGCGATCTACCGCGATGCCGCGCGTGATCCCGCGCGTTGCCTCGGCCGGCCGCGCTACTCGATGAAGGCCGTGTGCTCCGGCTCTGCGACCACCTCGTTCTCGATCTGGCCGATGCCCTCGATCTCCACGCGAACCCTGTCTCCCGCCGCCAGGAAGGCCGGCGGCTTCTGCGCCATTCCCACGCCCCCCGGCGTCCCGGTGGCGATGATGTCGCCGGGCTCGAGGGTGAAGGCGGTGGACAGGTGCTCCACCAGGGTGAAGCAGTCGAAGATCAGCTCCTTGGTACTCGAGTCCTGACGCAGCTCGTCACCGACGAAGGTGCGGATCCTCAGTCGATGCGGATCGGGCATCTCGTCCGCGGTCACCAGCCAGGGGCCGATGGGGCCGTGGGTGTCGAACGACTTGCCCATCGTCCAGGTCGGAATGCGCAGCTGCCAGTCGCGGACGCTGACGTCGTTGACGACGAGGTAGCCCGCGATCACGTCGGGGGCATCGTCGATCGATACGTGTCGGCAGCGCTTGCCGATCACGAAGCCGAGCTCGC
>CAZQMY010000493.1:0-4347 GCA_964594405.1 uncultured Spirochaetaceae bacterium
CCTCCCATGCAAAGCGCTCCCCGCGCCCTCCCGTGCGTTGCGCCGCCTTCGGGCGCGACCACGCCGGGTTGAGGATGGGCTCCAGCCACGCCCCGTAGAACGAGCGATCCGGAAGGGCGAGCCCCAGCGACCCGCGCAGCCATGCGGACCAGCTCTGCCGCCGCGCCGTCCACGCCGCATAGGGCTGGGCGCGCACGCCCCGGCGCTGCGCGAGCTCGGCGAAGAACGCGTCGTCGAGCGCATGGAGCGCCCCCATCGAGGCCTCGGTGATCCGCTTGCTCTGACTCCACTGGCTGAACATCAGGAGCAGGAGCCCGTCCTCGGCGAGCGCGTGCTCGACCACGCGCCGATAGATCCGGACGTTCTCCGGGCCGAGGGCCGTCGCCGGAACGCCGAAGGTGGCGACCCGCAGACCCGAGCGCTGCGCCACGACCTGCGGAATCAGCCCGTAGGCCACGGTGCTGTCACCGAGGATCAGCACGTCGAAGCTGCGGGCTGGCGCCGCGAAGAGCGGATGTTCCGCCAACGGGACGGGCGCGGTGACCGGGCGGACACGGCGCGCGAAGCCGAGATCGAGCCCCTCGCGCGAGGCCACGGCGTCGAAGGCCTCGACGAGCGGATTGGGCACATGATCTCCCAGCGCCGCCGGCGCCCCGGTCCCCGGCGCGAAGCGCGCGAGCAGCACACCCACCACGAATGCGACGACGAGCAGCACGAGGGTGCGCGCGGCCTCGATCGCGGCCGGCGCCCTCGGTCCTTCGATGTGATCTGCCTCCACCTTCGCGCGTCGCCTCCGTTCAGAAGTCGAAGTAGATGAAGGGCAGCGGGCTGCCGCTGTAGACGAGGGCCGTCGGCAGAGCGATGCACAGCACCGCCAGTCCCGACCATCCCGAGGCGCGCGCCGGATAGCCCTCACCATCGACGACGTAGGCGGGGCAGGCGTGATCGATGGCCACCAGCAGCAGCATCGCGAAGACGGGCAGAACGGCGAAGGGCGCGCTCATGTCGATGCCCTTCTCCAGCAGCGGACCGAAAGCGAAGAGCCTGCGCGTCAGCGCTGCGGCCTGCGTCAGATCCAGCCGGAAGAAGCCCCAGGCCACGAACACGCCGAACATCGTCACCCCCCAGCGAAGCCACGCCGGGCACCTCGAGTAGCGATCCCCCATGAGTCGCTCGCACACCATGAAGGCCCCATGGAGCGCCCCCCAGACCACGAATCCGAGAGCGGCCCCGTGCCAGAGCCCGCTTGCCAGGAAGACCACCATCAGGTTCACCGACACCCGAGCCGGGGCTCGGCGGCCACCGCCGAGCGGCAGGTAGACGTAGTCGCGAAACCAGGTCGAGAGGCTGATGTGCCAGCGCCGCCAGAACTCGCGCATGGACGTCGCGCGGTAGGGGAGATCGAAGTTCGCAGGAAGCCGATAGCCGAGCAGGAGCGCGAAGCCGATGGCCATGTCGCTGTAGCCCGCGAAGTCCGCGTAGATCTGGGCCCCGAAGCCCAGCACCACCGACCAGGCAGCCAGCGCGTCCATCGCGCCGATCCCCTGAGCGAGGTTCCAGTTCACATACGCGCCGATGTTGTCGGCGATCAGCAGCTTGCGAACGAGACCCGTGGCGATCATCGTGGCTGCCAGGGCGCACACCTCCGCCGTGGGTCGGGGATGCCGAACCTGCTCACCGACCACGTCGCGCGCGCGAAGGATCGGGCCCGCCGCCAGGTGCGGCCAGAAGGCGATCAGGAGCAGCCCTTCGCTGAAGCTGCGGACCGGCTCGGCCCGCCCGCCGTACAGGTCCACATAGTAGGCGACAGCGGTGAAGGTATAGAACGAGATTCCCAGGGGCAGGAAGAGGCCGAGCCCCTCGTACCCCGGTTCGAAGATCCCGACGAAGAAGTCGTAGTACTTGAATACACCCAGCACACCGAGACAGAGCCCCACCGCCAGGGTCAATGCGCCACGACGGCCAGCGAGGAGGCTCGGAGTCACGACCCAGAGCAGCGCACCATGCCCCAGGAGGAGCACCACCCCCGGCGGATACCAGAGCGCATAGAAGCCCACCGAGGACAGCGCGACATAGAGGATTCTCGCCCTCTCCGCGGATTCGGGCCGGCGTGCCCATGGCATCGCCGACCATCGGACCACCGTGAAGCCCGCGGCGAAGAGCGCGAGAAAGGCGACGAAGAGCGGCTCGGTGAAGCCCACGCCCGGCTAGCCCTTCTTCGAGCGGGCACCCGAGAGCCCGCGGCTCATGCCCCGGGCGCGGGCCTCGGACCGCGCAGCAGGCCGCCCGGCGTCTGACCGGTCCACGCCCCGTCCCGGTAGGTCTCGACGCCCGCAACGAAGGTATGGCGATAGCCTTCCGCGCGCTGCACGAAGCGCTTGCCGCCGGCGGGCAGATCGCTCACCAGCTGCGGAGGGCAGAGACGAAGGGCATCGAAGTCGACGACGTTGATGTCGGCGCGCAGGCCCGGCGCCAGCGCGCCGCGATCGCGGAGTCCCACGAGCCCCGCCGTCGCGAGGGTCTGCCGATGCACCAGGTGCTCGAGCGGGATGCGCTCGCCACGCTTGCGGTCGCGCGCCCAGTGGGTGATCAGTGTCGTGGGATAGCTGGCGTCGCAGAGCGTGGCGACGTGAGCGCCGCCATCCGAGAGGCCAGAGACGGTATGCGGCGCCGTGAGCATCGCCCGCACCGCCTCGCAGTTGCCCTCGGAGTAGTTCTCGAAGGGGAAGTAGAGGAGCGCGCGCCCCTCGTCCTGCAGCATGAGATCGAGCGCCAGCGAGAGCGCGGAGCGCCCCTCGCGCTCGGCGCGGGCGGCGATGGACTGCTCGGGCGCGGGCTCGTAGTCGGGCGGATCGCCGAGCTCGAAGCTGCGTCGCAGCGCGCCCTCCATCCACTTCGACATGCCGGCCTCGGGTCGCTCGGCCAGCAGACGCTCGCGCACCTCTTCCGTCTGCAGACGGCGCACCTTCTCTTCGAGGGAGAGCCCCTCCATCGCGCGCCACGTCTCGTGCGCCACGAAGGGATGGAACGTGGCGGTGAAGCCGAGCATCACGCCGATCGGTCGGCAGCCCACCTGCGCGGTGATGGGCAGGCCCGCCGCATTCGCCTCCGCGACGTGGGCGAGCAACGTGCGCCAGGCGTCGGGCGCGTGGTCGACCTGGATCAACGAGAACGAGAGCGGTCGGCCGGAGACCTCGACCATCTGCCGGAGCAGCTTCCACTCTTCCGCCGTCCCGAAGTCGCTGTTCATCTGGAGGACGCCGACCCCCGCGTCGCCGAGCGCTCGAGCGATGCCTACCAGCTCGTGCTCGTCCGCCGAGAGGCTCGGCGTCGGCCGGCCATCCGCCGCACGATGCTTGACCGTGCGTGAGGTCGTGAAGCCGAAGGCTCCGGCGCGGACGCCTTCCACCGCGAGCTCGCCCATCCGCGAGATCTCTTCGGGCGTCGGTCGCTCGGCATGATCGGCGCCGCGCTCCCCCATCACGTAGAAGCGCAGGGCGGCATGCGGCACCTGGGCCCCGATGTCCATCGGATGGGGCACGCGCTCGAGCGCATCCAGATACTCGGGAAAGCTCTCCCAGTCGAAGGGAATGCCCTCGGCCAGGGCCGTGCCCGGGATGTCCTCGACGCCCTCCATCAGGTTGATGAGATAGTCGCCGGTCCCCGGCCGTACCGGCGCGAAGCCGACGCTGCAGTTGCCGAAGACCGTGGTCGTGACGCCATGCCAGGCGCTCGGCGCCAGCTCGCGGTCCCAGATGGCCTGGCCATCGTAGTGGGTATGGACGTCCACCCAGCCGGGCATCACGTGCTGGCCCGCGGCGTCGATCTCGCGGCGCCCCGCGCCCGCACGATCTTCCAGCGCGCTGATCCGCCCTTCATCGACGGCGATGTCCGCCCGTCTGGCCGGAGCGCCCGTGCCGTCCACCACGACGCCGTTGCGAATCACGAGATCATGCATGCTCACTCACCTCCAACGCTGCCCGCAGCGCCATTCTAGCAGCGCGAGGCCCTGCCTCGGGGCGCGAAAGGGGTAGAATCGGCGGTGATCCGCGCGCCTTCGCCACGGAGCCCGACCTGCTCCTGCTCGACGAGCGGACGGCCGGTGTCGATCCCCAATCGCGTGAGAAGCTGCTGCGGGTCGTCCGAGCGCTGGCGGATGAGGGCAAGGCGGTCCTCTACACCACCCACTCCATGGCGGAGGCTCAGCGGATCTGCGACCGCAGCACGATCATGGATCAGCGCGAGATCATCGCCGGGGGCGCATTGGAGCAGCTCCTCGATCTCGCACCCGTTCGAGCTCCGATCGCCCCGCCCAGGGCCGACCTCGAGCAGGTCTTCATGCATCTC
>CAZQMY010000494.1:0-4339 GCA_964594405.1 uncultured Spirochaetaceae bacterium
CGGTCTGGCTGCTGCTGCAACCTCGCGACTACTTGAACTCGCATCAGCTCGTGACCGGCCTCGCCGTCCTCTCCACCGGCCTGCTGGTGCTGCGCCCGGACATCGTGGCCCCGGTCGTCAATCTCCATCCCGAGGGCGCGCCCTCGATGATCCCGTTCCTCTTCGTGACCATTGCCTGCGGCGCCATCAGCGGCTTCCACGGACTGGTCTCGTCGGGCACGACCTCGAAGCAGCTCGCCTGCATGACCGACGCCCGCCCGATCGGCTATGGCGGCATGCTCGCCGAGGGCATGCTGGGATTGCTGGCGGTGCTCGCCGCGACGGCGGGCTTCTCGAGCGCGGATCAATGGTGGAACCACTACTCGAGCTGGGGAGCGGCCAACGGCCTGGCGGCGAAGCTGGACGCCTTCGTGAGCGGAGGCGGCACCTTCGTGGCCTCTCTGGGGATTCCCATCGAGACCGCCAGGACGTTCATGGCCGTGATGGTGATCGCCTTCGCCGCCACCTCCCTCGACACCGGCGCGCGAATCCAGCGGCTGGTGCTCGCCGAGCTCGCGGAGTCCTACGGGTTGAAGGCGCTGAGCAACCGCTTCATCGCCGGCGCCTTCGGCATCGGCGCGGCGCTACTTCTCGCGATCACCCAGGGCGGCGGCAAGGGCGGCCTCGCCCTCTGGCCCCTCTTCGGCACCACCAATCAGCTCGTCGCCGGTGTCACGCTGCTGATCGTTTCGATCTGGCTGCAGCGCCATGGCCGACCCATCGTCTACACGGTGGTTCCCATGCTGGCCGTGGCTTCGCTCACCGCGTGGGCCATGGCGGGCAATCTGCTCGGCTACTTCACGAGCTTCGGCGAGCGATGGCTGCTGGCGATCTCGGGCACCCTGATCCTGGCGCTGGACGTGTGGATCGTCGTCGAGGGGCTGCGGATGCTGATGGCCGAGCGCGGCCGGTTCGAGCCCGTGGCCCCGGACGCCCCCTTCGCGCGAGAGGGGTGAGCGCGCTTCGATCGCCCTAGAGCTGAGTTCGCCCGGCGATGAAGCGAGCGCGCCGGCTCAGCGCCTCGCGGGCGTCGATCCGGATCAGCTCCGCGTTGGCGGGCTCGGCGTCCGGCAGCAGGGCGCGCAGGAAGCCGAGGTGACAGACGACGACGATCCGCTCGCCCGGGTGGGCCTTCACCAGATCCGCCACGGCATGATGGGCGCGCTCCCGGATCTCCCGACGTGTCTCGCCGCCGCCCGGTCTGGCGTCGGGGTCATCCGACTCGAATCGCTCGAGAAGCGCTGCGTCGCGGGCGAGGATCTCATCGCGCGTGAGCCCGCTCCAATCGCCCACGTCGAGCTCGCGAAAGCGCTCGGAGGCCTGCAGCTCGAGGCCGAAGGCCTCGGCGATCCGTTCGGCCGTGGCCCGCGCCCGCCGGAGATCGCTGCAGTAGACGCAATCGACGCGCTCACCGGCCAGCTCGGTGGCCAGCCTCTCTGCCAGCGTCTTCGCCTGTCGCTCGCCTTCGGCCGAGAGCGGCGGATCGGCCTGCCCCTGCCAGCGCCCGGTGGCATTCCACTCACTCTGGGCGTGACGGATCAGCAGCAGGTCGGTCCTCGACGCGGCATCGCTCATGGTGTGGGTGAAGATAGCGCCCGCATGGCCGGAGGGTCCAGCCGGGACATCGCCCCATCCGCTCGTCCGATGATCGGGCGGGCGAATCAGCGGCCGGCCCGGCGCAGGAGTGTGGCGAGCGGAACGCCCAGAACCAGAACCCCCACGATCGGCGCCGAGAGATGTCCCGAGAGCAGATGCCGCGCGTCGGTGATCCCGCACACGAGGTGTACGCCGACCGCGCCCAGGGCCGCAGCGCCCATCAACGCCAGCACGGCCCCCGGACCGGGCTCGACCACCCAGCCACGCAGGAGCAGCAGCACCAGCAGCACACCGGGCACCACCCCGAGGACCAGTGCCCCGCGCAGGCACTTGAAATCCTGTGACCAGCCGGCCCACGCGGGCTGATCGAAGGCGAAGTGCGCGACCAGCGCCGCCAGCATCGCCCCCCCGAGCAGGCCGCCGGCCCACCAGCGTGCCCGCTGCACCTCGCGTTCGCTGCCCGGAATGCGCGCGGCACCGCCTGCGTGGATGCCGATGACGCCGGCCAGGAGCAGGCCGAGCCCCGTGATCCAGTAGAGCGGCACGCCGGCGATCCGCTCTGCCAGCCCGGGCGCCAGCCCGCTCGTCGTCGCCAACGCGGCGATCTCGACGCCCCAGAGCCCGATCACCGCGAGTGCCAGCGCCAGCGGAGCGAGCACCAGCCGGACCGGTGCGGCGTCGGCGACGAGGTCGTCGATCAGTCCTGCCATCCGCTCGTCCCGCTGGTCGCTCATAGCTCCACCCCCTCGAGCGCCTTGCGAAGGGCCTTGTACCCGCGGTGCGCACGGACCTTCAGCGCCCCCGCGGAGACGCCCGCGCGCGCTGCGGCCTCGGCCACCGAGAGTCCCTCGAGCTGGATCATCCGCACGGCTTCCCGCTGGGCCTCGGGCAGCGCGGCCAGCGCCTGCTCGAGCACCGGCGAGAGCCGATCGCCGCTCTGCTCCTGCCCCGGCCCGACCGGCGAGATCGCAATCTCCTCGATGGCCTCCACGGCCACCTCCCGCTCGCCTCGACGCCCATGCTGTCGCAGCGAGTCGACGACGGCATTTCGTGCGATGGCGCGCATCCACGGGCCGAAAGCGCGCTCGGGCCGGTAGGTATGCCGGGCCCGATGAATGGAGAGCAACACGTTCTGCACCACGTCCTCCGCACGCCCGTGATCCGACAGCCTCGCGTGCACCTGGCGCCGTACCGCCGGCACGATCTCGATGAGCAGTCGGCGATAGGCATCGGCGTCTCCCGTCTGCGCCTCCGCCATCCAGCCCGACCAGCGCTGCTCCTCCTCGTTCCGTCCCGGCGCGCTCATCGCCCCGCTGTCCCTCCTACGTGCCGGACCCGCGCCAGGTTACCGCTCGGCGGCCCACCGCCCGAATCGGGCCGGGCCGTCGCAGCCGTGCTGCAATATTCCCGCAGGCGCTCCGCGGCCAGACCCACAGTCTCACTCCGGCGCTGCATAGAGCGCCTCGTCGAGCTCGCCCTCGCTGCGGCCGACGATGCACGAGACCGCCGCGTCGCCCGTGATGTTCACCGCCGTCCGGACCATGTCGAGAAGCCGATCCACCCCGATGATCAGGCCGATGCCCTCCACGGGAAGATTGACCTGCTCGAGCACCATCGCGAGCATGATGAGACCGACCCCCGGCACCCCCGCCGTCCCGATCGAGGCGAGCGTGGCGGTGATCACCACCATCAGATAATCGGTGGCCGAGAGATCGACACCGTAGACCTGTGCGATGAAGCCCGTCGCCACGCCCTGCATGATGGCGGTGCCATCCATGTTGATGGTCGCGCCGAGGGGCACGGTGAAGGACGCCACCTTGCCGTTGACGCCGAGCTTCTCCTCCACGGTCTCGAGCGTGACCGGAATCGTCGCGGCGCTGCTCGCCGTACTGAAGGCGAAGCTCAGCGCGGCGCGCATCTTGCGCAGGAAGGTCAGCGGATTGAGGCCCGCGAGCACCGTCAGGAGGGTCGGATAGCTGATCGTTCCGTGGATGAGCAGCACGAAGAACACGCAGAGGAAGTACTTGAGGAGCCCCTCGAAGGCCTCGGGCCCGAGCTGCGCGAAGACCTTGCCGAGCAGGCAGAATACGCCGTAGGGCGCCAGATTCATCATCACGGTGACCAGCCGGAGGACCACGCTGTTCAAGTCCTCGAAGGTCGCGAGGAGACGACGGCCCGGATCGCCCGCCAGCGTCATCGCGAACCCGAAGAGGGCGGCGAAGACGATCACCTGCAGCATCTGCCCCTCGGCCATGGCCTTGATCGGATTCTGCGGAAAGATGTTGATCAACGTCTGGGCGAGGCCCGGCGCCTCCGTAGCGACGAACTCGGCACTGCTCTCGAGCGGTGAGCCGGCGCCCGGCTGGACGAGGATGGCGGCGGTGAGCGCCAGTCCGATGGCCAGAGCGGTGGTGAAGAGATAGAGCCCCAGCGTCTTGCCGCCGATCCGACCCAGGCGGGCGATGTCGTCCAGCGCTGCCGTCCCGCAGACCAGGCTCACGAAGACCAGCGGGACGACCAGGAGCTTGAGGCTGGCCATGAAGATGGCGCCGCCGACGTGGAGCGCCCCGCTCACCAGCAGCTCGTCCACGACCCATGCGCCCATCGTCTGGTCGGCGAAGACCCCCCGTCGCAGCCAGTTGAGCACGATCCCGAGCCCGAGCCCGGCGGCCATGCCGATCAGGATGCGCACGTTGAGGGAGAG
>CAZQMY010000495.1:0-4321 GCA_964594405.1 uncultured Spirochaetaceae bacterium
AATTTCTGGGCCACTTGGTGCTAGCCCTGCGAGGAGGAGCTGCCCGCCATTGAGCATCTCTACCTCGAGCTGCCCCGCGAGGGCTTCGAGATGGTGGCCATCAGCGTCGACGAGAAGCGAGAGGACGTCGAGGCCTTCCAGAAGCGGATGCAGATCAGCTTTCCGATCCTGCTCGACCCAGCCCAGGAGAGCAGCCGAGCCTACCAGACCATGGGGTTTCCCGAGACGCTGCTCCTCGACCCGGAGGGGTACATCATCGAGCGCTACGTCGGGCCGCGCGATTGGGCGCATCCGGACTACGTCGCGCGCGTCCGTCGGCTCATGGCGCAGGCGGACTAGAGCAGGAGAGGCGCCGGGCCCGAGGAGCTGTCGATGGGCGGGCCCGACGCGATTCGGTACGTTCCTGGCGGCCGGCAGGCTATGGAGAACGCCACCGTCCTTTTCTTTGGGGGGAGGGGGGACGCAGGTGCGAGCAGGGTGGCTCATTCCGATCGCGATCGTCACGATCGCGGCAGGAGGCGTTGTGGATCACGACTCCGGTGTGGGGGCGTGGCTGCAGCTCCGAAAGGACCTGAACGCGTCTCACGACCGGATCGATGCGCTCGCGCAAGAGATCGCGATGCTGCGCAGCGAGATCGCGCTCCTGGAGACGGACGAGTTCAAGCTGGAGCAGGCCATTCGAGAGGAGCTGGAGCTCGCCCGCCCTGGAGAGATCGTGGTGCGCTTCGCAGACGCCCACTCACCGCTCAGGGAGTAGGAAGAGCGGGGGCCCCTCGGACGGAGCCACCCGAGAACCTCGAAGAGAGCGCAGAGAGCGACATGAAGGAAGAGCTGAGCGAGGCGATCGGCGCGGCCATTCGGGGGCTGCTGGAAGGGGCCGGGGATACGGCGGCCCCGCCCGATTTCGTGCTCGAGGTGCCGCGGCAGGCCGAGCACGGCGACTTCTCGTGCAACGCCGCGATGCTGCTGGCCAAGCGCCTGAAGAAGCCGCCGCGCGCCATCGCCGAGTCCCTGGTGGCCGCCCTCGGCGACGCCGATGGCACCGTCGCCAGCGCGGAGGTGGCGGGTCCCGGCTTCATCAACTTCAAGCTGGCCAACAAACGATGGCAGGCGCTCGTCCGGGAGATCGTGCGCGCGGGCACGAGTTTCGGCAGCTCGAGCTTCGGTGCGGGCAGGAAGGTGCAGGTCGAGTTCGTCTCCGCCAATCCCACAGGACCGCTCTCGACGGGTCACGGGCGCCAGGCGGTGCTGGGAGACTGCATCGCGCGGCTGCTCGAGTTCGTGGGCCACGACGTGACGCGCGAGTACTACTTCAACGATGGCGGCCGCCAGATGCGCGTGCTCGGCGAGAGCACCAAGGCCCGCTACATGGAGCAGCTCGGCAGGGCAGCCGCGCCGAGCGAAGCGCTCTTCGCCCTGGACGAGTCCGAGCCCTGGCCCGAGTCCATCGACGGTCTGCCAGTGCTCTTCCCGCGCGATGGCTACCAGGGCGAGTACATCGGCGAGATCGCAGCGGCGCTCATCGGTCAGAGGGGCGATGCGCTGGTGGACGAGCCCGGCGACGGTGTGTTCCGCGAAGCGGCACAGAAGGCGATCTTCCAGGAGATCGACCGGACCCTCGACTCGCTCGGCATCCACTTCGACGTCCACTTCAACGAGAAGAGCCTCTACGAAGACGGCAAGCTCGACGAGACGATCGCCGCCCTCGCTGAGCAGGGCCTGATCTACGAGGCGGACGGCGCAACCTGGCTGGCTGCCACGAAGCTGGGGCTCGATCGCGACCGCGTGGTGGTCAAGAGCTCCGGCGAGCCCACTTATCTGCTTCCCGACATCGCGTACCACGTGGAGAAGTTCCGGCGTGGCTTCGACCTCGTGATCGACGTGCAAGGGGCCGACCACATCGAGCAGTTCCCCTTCGTTCGCAAGGCTGCCGCGGTGTTGGGAGACGACATGGCGGAGGCGATGGAGGAGCGCGTAGAGCTGGTCATGCACCAGTTCGTGACCGTGACGAGCGGCGGCGAGCGTGTCAAGCAGAGCACGCGCAAGGCCACCTACATCACGATAGACGAGATCGTCGCCGACGTGGGCTCGGACGTCTTCCGCTTCTTCATGATCCAGCACAAGCCGACGGGTCATCTCGACTTCGACCTCGACCTGGCCAAGGATCGGAACTGGCGGAAGAACCCCGCGTACTACGTTCAGTACGCCCACGCGCGTACCCACGGCATCGAGCGCAAGGCCGTGGAGGAGGGGGTCCGGATGCCCGGCCCCGACGACTTCGATCCCGCCTGCCTCGCCCTGCCGGAGGAGCTCGACCTCGTGAAGAAGCTGGGTGAGTTCCCGGATACGGTGCAGCGGGCCGCCGAGACACGGGAGCCCCATCACGTGGCGTACTATCTGCGCGAGTTGGCGGGCCTCTGGAACCCCTATGTGCAGGACGGCACCCATCATCGCGTCGTCTCCGACGATGCGCGACTGACCGCGGCTCGGCTGGGCCTCGTGCTGGCCGTGCGCCACGTGCTCCGCGCGGGCCTCGGGCTGCTCGGTCTGACGGCGCCGGAGCGTATGTAGATGGCGGGCGCGCGCGGCAGCGGCCGACTCTCGGCTCTCCTCGGGTGGGCGGCGTTCTGCTTCGGGGGCCTGGTGCTCGGCCTGATCGTCGGCGTGGTCTCGGAGGAGCCGGAGCTCGTGATGGGGCACGTGACCGGCCACAGCGCCGAGGTGGGCTGGCGCGCGGCGGACGGGGCGTCCGAGCCGCCCGCCGAGCCTGAGCGCGTGGCGGCCGCCCCTTCGGGCGAGCAGCGGCCGAGGGCGCGCCCGGCGGAGTCCGCGAGCTTGCCCTCGGTGGCGGCCGGCCCCCCAGGCGTTCACGCGCCTGCCGCTCGGGCCGGCGATGCTGCGGCGGAGGTCTACGCCATCCAGGTGGGGGCCTTCAGCGAGGCGCGCAGCGCGGAGAAGGTGGCCGCTACGCTTCGAGGCAAGGGCTACCCGGTGAAGATCCTGGAGCCCGCCAGTGACGCGCGCTGGCGCGTTCGGGTGGCACCGGTCGAAGGCCACGACCAGGCGCTCAGCCTGGAGCGCAAGCTCAAGCAGCAGGAGCGCCTGCCCACCTGGGTGCTGCGCGAGCGGGGCTGAGCGGGCCGCCGGGGCGGCGCGGTCGCTTCTCCCCGTAGATGGTAGAGTTCGCGCGCCGCGGTCCGCGGGGGTGATGTGCCCGTGAGCAGGGCAGAGAGGCCCCGGAGTCGGGGCTGATTGAAAGGCCGGAGAACCATGCGCTGGGTGATCACAGGGAGCGGCGGGCAGCTCGGGACCTGCCTGGATCGGCTGCTCTCGGCTTCGCCGGAGGACGAGCTGCTGGCGGCCTATCGGCACCGCGAGCTGAGCATCTCCGAGCCCGGGGACGTCGCGCGCCTCTTCGCCGACGCCGAGGGGGGACGGCCAGACGTCTTGATCAACGCCGCCGCCTTCACCGCCGTGGACGCCTGCGAGGACCACTACGAGCAGGCGCTCGCGGGAAACGCCAGCGGGCCTGCGCTCCTGGCCGAGCGCTGCGCCGACGCCGGGGTGGGGCTCGTGCACGTCTCCACCGACTATGTCCTCGACGGGCAGGCGAGCGAGCCCTATCCGGAATCCGCAGATTGCGCGCCCCAGACCGCCTATGGCCGAAGCAAGGCCGAAGGCGAGCGGCGGGTCCTCGCGGCCCTGCCGAGCGCCCTGGTGGTTCGAACCGCCTGGGTCTTCGGGCCGGGCCGGAACTTCGTGGGCGCGATCCTCAACCAGGCCCGCCTCCGGCGAAGCGGGGAGATCGAGGGGCCGCTGCGCGTGGTGGATGATCAGCGAGGCTGCCCCACCTACGCCGCGGATCTCGCCGAGGGCCTCGTGGCGCTCGCCCGGCTCGCCTTCGGCCCCGGCTCGACCGATCCGGAGCGGATGGGCGGCGTCCACCATCTCTGCGGCGGGGGCGAGGCGACCTGGTGGGACTTTGCGCGCGAGATCCTCGACCGGACCGGTCACGCGGACCTCGAGATCGACAGGATCGCGACCGGCGACCTCGACCTGGCCGCGAAGCGCCCCGCCTATTCGGTGCTCGGCTGCGATCGCGCTGCAGGCTTCGGCGTGCGTCTGCGCCCGTGGCGCGAGGCGCTCGCCGCCTATCTCGACTCGCCGGACGGCCGGTCGCTCCTGGAGGGCGCGCCGTGAAGGACGCCGACCGCAATCGCATCCGCAACTTCTGCATCATCGCTCACATCGATCACGGCAAGAGCACCATCGCCGATCGGCTGCTCGAGATGACGGGCCTGCTCGGCGAGCGGGACAAGCA